>NZ_DATCVQ010000120.1:0-7662 GCF_036566765.1 Streptomyces sp. | reverse complement strand
CGTCTACCTGCTCAACAAGGACTGGGTGGAGGTGCAGGAGGGCGACTTCATGTGGCTGCGGGCGTTCTGCCCGCAGGCCTGCTACGCCGGTGGACCCGGCCGGTTCCGCTACCTGCTCTACAAGGACGTCAACCGGCACGCGGTCCTCTCGCGGCAGTTCGGCTGATGCCGGTCGCCGTGGCCCAGCTGCCGCTCGGCGTCAGCGTGCCCGCGATGACCCTCATGGCGACCCGGATGCCGTACGCCGGCCGCGGCTGACCCCGGTGCGCACCTGGCGAATGAATTTTCGTTCACGGGGGATACCGGCGGGCGGCCGATGCTGAGGTGAACGAATTTTCGTTCGTCGCAGAGTTGCTCGCAATGGCCACCGGTGCGTGAAACATCAGCCGAGGCCGAGGCTGAGCGATGTCGAGGGCCAGGTGTGCTTCGCGGCCAACTGGTGTCGAATGCCACCTGAGCAGCCCGCGTCGTGGGGCACACATGGGCACGATTCGGCGATGCGGATGAGCGCTGCACGGCGCGGGGGAAGCGGTGGGCGAGCGACGCAGTCGGCGCCGCATTGAAGAAGAGGGATGGAGGGCGAAGTCCCGCGGTCGGCAGAGTTCTTCGACACGGTGCGAATCAGTTCTGTGTGATCAAGTCAGGGTTAGCTCGCGGATCGCCATCTCCTCGGGTCCTGCGGCAGTGCCTCTCCCGGGTTCAAAGATTGGAGTTCATTCGGTCGGGGCGGGACAGATGCTGCCGATGACCTGTTTCAGCGGCCCGTGTGATCGCCTCGAGTACCCGGTGGCGATCGAGTGCGACCGCGAAATCCGGCGCATCGGCGGTTCCGTCGCGGAGGTCGGCGGCGAACTGGGCGTAGAGGCGGGCGACCCCTGCTGCGGGTGCGTCGAGTTGCAGGTCGGGAGCCGCATAAGCGGGGGGGACCTGTAGCACCTGGACAGGCTCGCTGCCGCGGCGCAGCGTGATGGTGAAATCGGTGAAATGGATGTAGCCCGACGCCGACTCCACACGCAAACTGCCCTCGGTGCCCTGGATCTCCCATACCATCGCCGAGCCGGCAGACTGCCCGGCACTGTAGTGCAGCGACGTGACGATCCCGCCTTCGAGAGCGCCGGCGACGACGATCTCATCCGGCGCGTCCTTCGGCAGCGACGCGCCATCGGAGAGGCGGACGCCGTCACCGCGCTGATTGGCGACGACGGCGGACAGACTCTCGAACGTGCCGAGCACGCGCGCAAGCGGTTCGAGCCCGTGGCCGAGCATGATGCTCAGAAGCGTGGCGCCATGCTTTGCGTGAGCCATGTACTCGACCGCCGGGTCATATCGGCCGACCCACATGTCGTCGGTCAAATGCGCTCGGATGCTCGTGCTGAGCGGCTTGCCAATCACGCCTTGCGCGATGAGGTCGCGAAGGAAGAGGATCGGCGGGTGCAGGCCGCCCTGCAGCCCGACAACCGTCTGCAGTCGGCGCTCGCGGGCAAACCCCTCCAGTGCTTCGGCCTCCGATAGGTTTCTTGCGAGCGGCCATTCGCAATAAACCATCTTGCCCGCGGCCAGCGCGTCGGAAACAATCTGCTTGTGCTCCGGCACCTTGACCGCAACCACCACCAGGTCGACCTCCGGTCGCACGACCAGAGCCTCATGTGTGTCGAAGGCGAGATCGGCGCCCAGCCGACGAGCGGTCGCATTCGCGCTCTCCATACGAGTCGTACTGACGGCGCGGATCTGGAACGCGTCGAGCGCCTGCAGCGCCGGGACGTGAGCAATTCCGCCCCAACCCCGATCGGCGCTAGCCCCGATAAGGCCGACGCCGATCCGGGTATTTGCTGAATTCGTCATCAGGATGCTCCTGCCTTGTGCAGCCGCGGCAACGCACTCCGGGCTGCGTCACGATGATTCGTTTCCGGACATGCGTGGGCACTCGGGCTCACCGTGGCGAGCGAGCAATTATTGCCGTTCGCGTAGCGGCCGGGGGGTGAGCCCGAGTGACCCAAGCGCAGGTTTACGTGTGAGCCCAGTGGGCCTCGAGTTCGCGCGCGACATCGGCCGGACGCTCTATCATCGGCCAGTGCGAGCTGCGCAGCTTGAAGACGGCACGTGCGCGTGTGGCATTACCGAGCTCGTCGGCGAAGCGGTGAGGAAGAAACGGATCGTCCAGGCCCCAGATCACCAGCGCTGGTGCGGTCACGTTGCTCAAACCTGGCTTCCACTCCGCCCCGACCTCGATCGCCGAACGGTAAAGGGCGAGAATGCTTGCCCTCATAGTGGCATCGAGATGCCGGACCGATTCGTTTGCCGCGTCGCGCGGCATCTGCGCCTCGTTGAGGCTTGCTGCGAACGCCTCGAGGTCGAGGTCCGCCATCCATTGCTCGCCCTCGCCTGGCGTTTGCCAGATCTTGGCGAGATAGTGCCACGGATACTCCGGATCGATTGGCCCGCTGATGCCTGTCCATGTCCGCACCAGATCTGGTCGGATAGACGCGAGACGGCCCGTCAGCAGAGACCCCCAGTCATGACCGACCAGGTCGACGGGTTCGCCGATTTCTTCGATCTTCTTAATAAGCCAATCGAGATACTCCTCCTTCGTCGACGTGAATCCCGCTGGTACGGGTACGCCAAACCCGGGGAGATCGATCGTCACAATATCTTCGCGTCGAAGATAGGAACGGACGGTGTCCCAAAGCCGGTGGGTATCAGGTACACCATGGACGAGGACTGCAGGCATTTCGGATTCTCCAATTGATTGTTGTCGTGGTGGAATGGCCGGTCGGCCGAGTCAGGGAAGAAGGATGACTTTGCCGTGGGTGTGGCCCGTGGCGACGAGGCGATGGGCGTCCGCGGCCTCGTCGAGTGGGAAGCTCCGGCCGATGCGTGCGGTCCATGCGCCGGCGGCGATCAGATTCAGGGCTTCCTGGACAGGGCCGCGGTCGCGATTCCCGCTGCCTCCCGGGCTGAATGCGACGCCGTATCGTGCGGCATCGCGGTCGGCGAGCGTCACGATCCGGTCCGGGCCGCCGAGGAGGTCGACGAGGGCGGGAAGGAGTCCCTTGCCGGCGGTGTCGAGCGCGGCATCGATACCGTCGGGAGCGGCGGCACGGATGCGGTCGACCAGGCCCGGGCCGTGGGCGACAGGGATCGCACCGAGACTCCTGACGAAGTCGGCGTTGGCAGTCCCGGCGACGCCGATCACCGCCACACCGCGCTGTCGCGCGAACTGCACGGCGGCGCCGCCCAATGCACCGCTCGCGCCGGTGACCACGAGCGTGTCACCCGGGCGAAGGTTCAGAAGCCCGAGCGCCCTTGCGGCGTTGTCGGCGCCGATGACGGTGGCCGCGGCCTCCTCGAAGGAAACGCCGTCGGGGATCGTCGCGAAGTTGCTGCTGACCGTGTATTCGGCGTAGGAGCCCTGGGTGGCGGAGTCCGGCCACCCGGCGACGCGGTCGCCGACCATGCCCTCGTCGACACCCGGGCCGACCGCCTCGACGACGCCGGCGAACTCGAATCCGATGATGGCGGGAGCACGCAGGCGGAACGCTCCGGCGCGTGCCAGGATCTCCGCCGGGTTCACCCCGGCGGCGTGAACCCGCGCCAGTACCTGACCCGGACCCGGCACCGGTCGCGGAGCCTCCGCAACCCTCAACACAGAGGGTTCGCCGAACGAGGTGAGGACGGCGGCTTTCATGATGATCCTTCTCCTTCTCATATCGAGCCGGCGGCACTTCCGCTGCGGCGTGCTTCGGCCTGCTCGCTCACGGAGGCCCGGTAGCGAGGTCACGCCCGTAGGTCCAGTACGTCACTTCAGGACCGATCGGTACATAAATAACGTACACGGGCAGAGATCTATTCACAAGCCCTCAACCGTGCGGGCAGGCGGCACGGCTCGGGGCGTCAGGCCTGGGTGTTCGCGCCGTCCTCGGCCGGCCCGAGCTCGATCGCCCGCGTCATGACATCGCGCTGCGCGGGGTTGTACAGCGCGCTCATCGCCTCGGCCAGAGCAGCCTGTGCGGCGTCGAGCGGCGCCCTCATACGCCCAGAAAGATTCCAGGTCACGCCGAAGCGGTCGGTCAGCATCCCGAACCCGGCGCTCCGGGTGGAAGCGGCCAGTTACTCCACGACGACCGCATCCTGAACCGGGGCGTCCCCGTCGCTTTCGTCGCGGGGACCTCGGCGGCGTCCATCACCGGAGCTGTGCTCACCATCGACGGCGGCTTGAACGCCTGATCCTTCGCGCTATCTGGACTGCCTGGTCCGTAAGGGGCACAATGACTACCATGCCCGTATCGCAGACCACGCTGGGGCGACCCCGCGAGTTCGATCCCGACCACGCCCTCGAACAAGCCATGAGAGTGTTCTGGGCCAAAGGATACGAAGGGGCGAGCCTGACGGACCTGACCGAGGCGATGGGCATCACCCGCAGCAGCATGTATGCGGCGTTCGGGAACAAGGACGAGCTGTTCCGCCGAGCGGTCGAGCGGTACACGGAAGGCCCAGCCTCCTACGGAATCCGTGCACTGTCCGAGCCGACCGCACGCGAAGTGGCCGAGTCCATTCTTCGCGGCGCAGCCGCTGCCAGCACGAGTCGCGAGGCACCCCACGGGTGCCTTGGCGTCCAGGCTGCGCTGTCCGCCGGCGACAACGGGCTCACTGCCCAGAAGGTCCTCGTCGACTGGCGCCAGGATGGCGCTGCGCGCCTCGAGTCCCGATTTCTGCGTGCGCGGGCCGAGGGTGATCTGCCGGAGACCGAGGATCCGCGCACGCTGGCGGCCTACATCACGACGGTCGCGTACGGCATCGCCGTTCAGGCGGCGACGGGCAGGAGCGAGGCGGAACTGCGCCGGGTTGCTGACGTGGCGATGAACGCGGTGTCCTGGTCCCACGGCTGAGACAGCGAACCCTGCTGAGGTGTTCTACTGTCGCTGCCCGCTGCGAGCGGCTTCCTCCACTCGCGCGACGAGCTGACTGTTGTGCAGCGCGTGAGCGAAGCCCGGCGTCGCAAAGGTGTTCTCGTCGATGTCGCGCGCGAGGCTCGCGTACACCTCGCCCACGTTGATGGAGGCACCGGTCCAGATCTCGGCGGCGGCCGGACCGGTTCCCGTGGCGACAGGGCGGTCGGGCGCTTCGAAGTCGACGTTCGAGGTCAACGTGAGGTCGCCGACCTGGACGCCGGCGGGGTGGTTGCCGGTCAGCCTGAGCCAGCCGTCGGCGCCACGGACCTCGAGGCTGAACCGGGCGTCGGGCACGGGCACGCCCGCCAGGACCTGCACTCCCACCGGGGCGCCGGAGGCGGTCTTGAGGATCGCGTCGAGGTGGTCCGGGACCTCACGGGTGGTGGTCGTGCCGGTGTCGGTCAGCTTCACCTCGGGCCAGAGCAGTTCCGTGCGCGCGTCGATCTCGGTGATGTCGCCGAGGATCGTCTCGATCACGTCCAGGACATGGCCCACCGCGATCGTCATGAAGCCGGCGCCGGCGGCCGCCTTGTCGAAGTACTCGTAGGCGCTCACCGACTCCGGGCCGTTCCCGAAGGTCGTCGCGGTCGCTCGGGCTGACAGCAACCGCCCGAGCCGGCCCTGGGCGATGATCTCGGCCGCCCGGCGCACCGACGGGTTGAGGCTGCCCTGCAGCCCGATCGCCGTGTGCAGGGCGCCGGCCGCCGCAGCCATCTCCTCGGTCTCCGTGACGCTCGCACCCAACGGCGACTCCGAGTAGACGGCCTTGCCGGCCGCGAGGGCCGCGAGCACGAGCTCGCGGTGTGCCGGAACCTTGACAGCGACCGTGACGAGGTCGATCGACGGGTCGCTGATCAGCTCGTACGGGTCGGCGTACCAGCGCTCGGCGCCGAACAGCTCGGCGGCCTCTCGAGCGCTCTCCTCACGCCGGGTCGCCACCGCTGCCAGCACGAGCCGCGGCTGGGCCGCCAGCGCGGGGATGTGCGATGCCCCGGCCCAGCTCGCCCTCGTATCCGCGCCGATGATCCCGACACGAATCACACTGCTTGCCATGATCTGCTGCTCCATTCGGTCTGCTGCTCGGTGTTCTGTGGTTACGGCACTGCTATCTCGTGCCGGGCGGCTCTTTGCCGAGTCGTCCTTCACCGGTCGATGGCGGCCATGCCGCCCCGGTCATGGCGGTCGCCGGAGGCGGGCGCCAGGTTGTTCAGCCGGCCGATCTGGTCCGGGGTCAGCCGGATCCCGTCGGCCGCGATGTTCTCCTCGAGCCGCCCGATGTGTCGGGTGCCAGGGATGGGGTTGATGTCCCCTCCCTGGGCCAGGAGCCAGGCCAGGGCGACCTGGGCAGGGGTGGCTCCGGCCTCGGTCGCCACGGACCTGACCTCCTCGACGATGCGCAGGTTGCGTTCGAGGTTGCCGCCGGTGAAGCGCGGGTTGGTGCGACGCCAGTCGTCGGCGTCCAGGCCGTCCAGGGAACGGATGTTCCCGGTCAGGAAACCGTGACCCAGCGGGGAGTACGGAACCAGACCGATCCCCAGCTCGCGCAGCACCGGCAGCACTTCGGCCTCGGGGTCCCGCGTCCACAGCGAGTACTCGCTCTGGACCGCGGCCACCGGGTGGACCGCGTGCGCGCGGCGGATGGTGGCGGGGCCGGCCTCGGACAAGCCGATGTAGCGGACCTTGCCCTGAGTGACCAGGTCGGCCAGGGCGCCGACGGTGTCCTCGATCGGGGTGTCGGGGTCGACCCGGTGCTGATAGTAGAGGTCGATGTGGTCGGTGCCCAGGCGCCGCAACGACGCCTCGACGGCGAGACGGACGTTCGCCGGCGTGCTGTCCGCCCCCGGCCGGCCCGTGTGGGACGCCAGACCGAACTTGGTGGCGAGCACCACCTCGTCCCGACGGCCCTTGACCGCCCGGCCCAACAGGGCTTCGTTGGCGCCTCGCCCGTACACCTCGGCGGTGTCCAGATGGGTGACGCCCAGGTCCAGAGCGCGCCGGATGGTGCGGATGGAGCCCTCCTCGGACTCGTCCTTGCCTGTGTAGAACGCGGACATGCCCATGACTCCCAGACCGAGGCGCGAGACCTCAAGCCCGCCGAGCGACGTGGTCTGCATCGGATGTTCCTCTCCTGGATCGGTTCGTCAGGCCCACTGCCGGGATGTCGACCCGACAAGAACTTGATGCATCAAGATGAACTTGATGCGTCAAGTTCTACCTCATGGAACTTGATGCGTCAATAACGATCGCCGTAGGCTGGCCGCATGGCGAAGACAGCGGATGCTCAGCGGCAGGGCAAGAGGGCCGGGCAAGGCGGCTCGGCGTCCCGCGCAACGACGCCATCCGCTGCGGTCACCGAGCCCGGAAGTGACTCGCCCGTTGGATCGGGCGCCGAGCCGCGCTGGCTGAACAGCGACGAACTGGCGGCGTGGCTGGCCAACTCCGCGATCATGATCAGCCTGCCTGCCGCCCTGGACGCGCGGATGCAGCGCGAGTCCCAGATGACCTTCTTCGAGTACATGGTGCTGTCGGTCCTCTCCGAGGAGCCGGACCGGACCATGCAGATGAGCGCACTGGCCGTGCGTACATCAGCTTCGCTGTCGCGGTTGTCGCACGTCGTCGGGCGATTGGAGAAGCGAGGGCTGCTTGCCAGGTCCCGGATACCCGGTGCAGGTCGCCGCACCAACACCACCCTGACCGAGGCCGGCTACGACGT
>NZ_DATCVQ010000119.1:0-7355 GCF_036566765.1 Streptomyces sp. | reverse complement strand
TTCCGCGACCGCCGCGTCTTCGTCCCCGAGGAGGGAGACGAGGACGTCCGTGGGCAGGGAGGGGTGTGCGGCGGCCAGGGGGCGGGAGCGGGGGTCCTCCAGGCAGACGAGGAGGGAGTCGGGCGTCGCGTGCGGATGGGCTGCGATCTTCTGGAGGGCCCTGCGGGGCGGAGCGGCCAGGTGCGCGATGTCGTGGAGAAGGGACGGGGACGCGTCGGGGTTGGCGGCCGCGCGGGTGGCGACCTGGGGGCCGAACCGGGCGAGCATGTCGCGGAGTCGGGCCTCGCTCAGGCCGGGGTGTGGGGCGATGGACTTCACGACCTTCGCGTCTCTGTCGGCGGCGAGCGCATCGCGTATGTCCGGTGGCAGGTCTCGGCGTTCGGACAGGAGCGCGCGTACGGCCGCCTGCGCAGACTCGGCCAGCTCCTCGATCTCGGCGGGCGTGGCGGCGGCGATCCGAGGCAACAGGGTCGAACCGATCCTGGTCCTGCCGGCCACATCGATCAGGAGGTCGAGCGGGATCCGCGGGTTGTGCGCGAGGCGGCGCCGTACGTCGTCGGAGCGGTCGTCGGCGAGTCGGCGCATCGTCACCTCGTCGATCGCGGGGTTCTCGGCGAGGTCGCCGCGTACGCCGGGAATCGGGTCGTCGGCGAGCCGTGCGCCCGCGTCGGGCGGCAGGTCCGCGCGGGCCGCGACCGCCTCGCGTATCAGGGACGACGGGTCGTCGACGAAGCGCACGGCCGCCTCGGCAGGCGTGGCCGGGTTCTCGAGCGCCGCCATGCGGATGGCGTGCAGGGTGGACTCGTGCGAGCCGTCGCAACGCGCACCGGCCGGCAGCTCGCAGTCGGTCCGCGGGCACTCCGCATCATGCACGAACGGCGTCTCCTCCTGGTCACAGACCAGGCAGTGCAGTGCGGCCGGCAGCGCATCCCCATCCAGCAGCGACGCCAACACCATCGGCGACGTCGCCTCATTGGCGGCCACCGCCCGCCGTACCTGCGCATGCGGGTGCCGGGCCAACCTTTCGGCCGGCGCCGACCACGCCGTCCACAGCGCGACTTCCTCCACCACCCCGATCTCCGAGTCGGCGAGGAGCGTCTCGACGACGTCGGGTGGCAGGTCGGGGCAGGCGGCAAGCCTCTCGCGGCGCAGGACGTCCTGGTCCCGCACCAGCAACCGCGCCCATTCCCCGCCCTGTTCACCCGCCGCCCCCTCTCCCAACAGGGCCAGCGCGGCCTGCGGTCGCGCCGCCGGATCGACGTCCGCCGCGACCAACAGGCCCCGGTACGCAAGCCCGGCCGCCGCAAGCTCGTCCGCCGCTGCCAGCGCCAGTACCTGAGCTCTCGTCAGGTCAGCTCGATCGGCCAGCTGTTGGGCGAGCCACTCGTCGGAGGACTCGACCGCGATCTCCGTCAGTCGGTCCACCAGCTCGGCCGGCAGCGCCGGGTTCGCGGCGAGGCCCTCCCGTACGCGCTTCAGCGCCTCAGCCTCCAGTGCATGGTTCACACGGGCATCCTGCCCGATCAGCCCTTCGCCGCCGCGTCCTTCTCCAGCGCCGCCTCGCCCTCCGTGTCCAGGTGCGGCAGCATGCGGTCCAGCCAACTCGGGCACCACCAGGCGTGCTCGCCCAGCAGCGTCATCACCGCGGGCACGAGCAGCAGCCGCACGACCGTGGCGTCGATGAGGACGCTGACCGCCAGGCCCAGGCCGAGCATCTTGATCACGATGTTGTCCGAGACGATGAACGCCGCGAACACGCTCACCATGATCAGCGCGGCGCAGGTGATCACCCGGGCGGTGATCTCCAGCGCGTGCGCCACGCTCGCCTTCGCGTCGCCGGTGCGCAGCCACGCCTCGCGCACCCGGGAGAGCAGGAAGATCTCGTAGTCCATGCTCAGGCCGAAGACGATCGCGAACATCATCATCGGCACGTAACTCTCTATGGGCACCTTGCCGTTGACGCCCAGCGCCGGCCCGCCCCAGCCCCACTGGAAGACGGCCACGACCACGCCGTACGAGGCCGCGATGGACAGCACGTTGAGCACCGCCGCCTTGACCGCGACCAGCAGCCCGCGGAAGACGACCAGGATGACGAGGAAGGCGAGCGCCACCACCACCGCGATGATCAGCGGCAGTCGGCTGGAGACGATCTCCAGGAAGTCCACCTGGGAGGCCGTCGTGCCGGTGACGTAGGTCTTGGCGTCGGTGCCCGCCACCGCCTGCGGCAGCACGTCGTCGACGAGGTGCTCGGTGAGCTGCGTGGTCTTCTCGTCCTGCGGGGAGGCCACCGAGTACGCCGTGCCGACGAGCACGTCGCCGTCCGACGTGGCGCGCAGCGGGGTGATGGAGGCCGCGTCGGGCACGTTCGTCAGCGACTGCTGGAGTTTGGTCGCGAGGTCGGCCCGGTCCTCGGACGGCACCGACGTCTGGTCCACGACCACCGTCAGCGGCCCGTTCGCGCCCGGTCCGAAGGCCGTGGAGATCAGGTCGAACGCCCGCCGGTCCGTGAAGGACTTCGGGTCGGCGCCGTCGCCGATGTGTCCGAGCTGGATGAAGAGGAGCGGGAACGCCAGGATCACCAGCACGACCACGCCGCCGACCAGGAACCACCACGGGCGCTTCTCGACCCGCTGCGCGTACCGGTGCCAGGTGCCGTGCGCCGGAGCGCCGGGCTCGGCGTCGGTCTCGGCGACCGGCTTGCGCACGTGGTAGCGGTCGATGCGCTTGCCGACGAGCCCCAGCATGGCGGGCACCAGGGTGAGCGCCGCCAGGACCGCGGTGATCACGGTGAACGCGGCCGCGAGGCCCAGTTTCCCGATGAAGGTGACCCCCGAGACCCACAGGCCGGACAGCGCGATTATCACCGTGCAGCCGGAGACGAGAACGGCCCGGCCGCTGGTGGTCGTCGCCAGGGCCGCCGAGTCGGCGGGATCGTGGCCGTCCATGAGGTTCTGCCGATGGCGGGTGATCAGGAACAGCGCGTAGTCGATGCCGACGCCCAGGCCGATCATGGTGGCCAGGGTCGGCGAGACCGTGCCGAAGGTGAAGGCGGCGGCCATCAGACCCAGCAGCCCCAGTCCGCAGATCACCCCGATCAGCGCGGTGACCAGCGGCAGGACGGCCGCGATGATGCTGCCGAAGCCGATGAGCAGGACGACGATCGCGACGGCGAAGCCGATCGCCTCACTGGTGCGGTCGTCGGCCACCGGCCGGGCGAGTTCGCCGAGCGGGCCGCCGTACTCGACCGTGACGTCGGCGTCGCGCAGTGGCTGCACGGCGGCGTCGACGCCGTTCAGGTAGTCGTCGCCGAGGGTGGAGGGCGGGACGCTGAAGCGGATGGTGATGTAGGCGGTCTTGCCGTCGGTGGACAGCGGGCCGGTGTTGGGTGTGCCGGTCGGCGGCGGCTGCGGCGTGGAGCCCGGCGGCGGCAGCGGGTTCTGGACGCTGAGCACGTCGGGCAGTTTCTGCAGGGCGGCGACGGCGGAGTTGACCGTGGACGCCTCGTCGGTCAGCGGCCCGGCGGGCCGGTTCAGCACGATCTGGGCGCCGTAGCCGCCGGCGGCGGGGTCGTGCGCCTCCAGGACGGCGAGGCCGTCCGCCGACTGCACGCCGGGGAGGGCGAAGTCGTCGGAGTACTCCCCGCCCACGAGCCGATCGGCTGCCTGCAGTCCACCGACGGCCGCCAGCCAGAGCACGATGACGACGATGAAATGGCGGGCGCACCAGTGCCCGAGGCGATAGAGCCCGCTCTTGCGCGGTGCGCGGCTGTCTTCGACAGCGCTTCCTGCGTTCATTTCGTGGCCGTATCCCGATGAGTACGTCCCCGAGCGAAGTGTGCACCGGGAGGGGTGCACGGCCCATATCGCCCATTGTTAGCCGCGGGCGGCGACCCGGCATCTCGACGAGCCTGCTCCCCCCAGCTCCCCGATAGTGGAAGGCATGAAGCGCTACCCGCTCATCGCCGACCACGGCCTGGTGGGCGACCTCCAGACCGCCGCGCTCATCTCCGACGAGGGCGTGGTCGACTGGTTCGCGGCCCCGCGCTTCGACTCCCCCGGCATCTTCTCGGCGCTGCTCGACCACGACCGGGGCGGCTACTTCCGGCTGTCGGTCGACGCGCCCGACGTGACGGTCAAACAGCTCTACTACCCGGACACCGCCCTGCTCGTCACCCGTTTCATGTCCCCCGACGGCGTGGGCGAGTTGCTCGACTGGATGCCGCCCGACCGCTCCGCGCACGCCTCCGACCAGCACACGATCCTGCGCATCATGCGCTGCACGCGCGGGAACGTCCGCTTCACCCTGGAGTGCCGGCCGCGATTCGGCTTCGGCGGCAATCCGCACGAGACCCGGGTAGAGGGACGTACGGCGACCTTCCGCGCCCCCGACGTCTGCGCCTTCCTGCAGTCCAACATCCCGCTGGAGCAGGACGGCCCGTACGACGTGCGCGGGCATCTCGACGTCGCCGAGGGCGGCATGGCGGGGGCCTCGTTCACGGTGGCGGGCCCGGACACGCCCGTACCGCCGCTGCCGGACGCGCACGAAATCGAGAAGGCCCTGTGGGACGCCGTCGACTTCTGGCAGAACTGGGTCCGTACGACGCGCTACCGGGGCCGCTGGCCCGACATGGTGCACCGCTCCGCCATCACGCTGAAGCTGCTGACCTACCTGCCCACCGGCGCGCCGATCGCCGCCGCCACGCTCGGTCTGCCCGAACAGGTCGGCGGCGAGCGCAACTGGGACTACCGCTACACCTGGATCCGCGACGGCTCCCTCGCGGTACGGGCCCTGCTGGACCTCGGCTTCGCAGAGGAGGCCGCCGCCTTCACCAGCTGGCTCACCGACCGCGTCACCGAGCGCTCGTCCGCCCCGGCGGCCGGGGGCCGACCGCTGCAGATCATGTACCGGGTGGACGGGGACCCCTGGTTGCCCGAGGAGATCCTGGAAAACTTCGAGGGGTACCGCGGCTCGTACCCCGTACGCGTCGGCAACGGCGCGGCGGACCAGGTGCAGCTCGACGTCTACGGCGAGGCGATGTACGCCCTCGGGCAGGGCGAGCGCCTGAACGCCCAGCCCACGTACCGGGACTGGAAGGCGCTGTCCGGGATGATCGACTGGCTGGCGACGTCCTGGGACCGTCCCGACGAGGGGATCTGGGAGACCCGGGGCGGGCAGCAGGACTTCACGTACAGCCGGGTGATGTCCTGGGTGGCCTTCGACCGCGGGCTGCGGCTCGCCGAGACGTTCGGCCGCCCGGCCTCCCTGGACGTCTGGCGCGCCGCGCGGGACGAGATCTTCGCGCAGGTGATGCACCGCGGCTGGAGCAAGAGCCGTTCGGCCTTGATCCAGTACTTCGGCGGCGACGTGCTCGACGCCTCGCTCCTGCTGATCCCACGCGCGGGGATTCTCAGCCCGACGGACCCGCTCTGGCTATCCACCCTCGACGCGATCGAGCGGGACCTGGTGAAGGACAGCCTGGTGTACCGGTACGACCCGAGCGCCTCGCCCGACGGACTGCGCGGCGCGGAGGGCACGTTCAGCCTGTGCACCTTCCTGTACGTGGACGCGTTGGCCCGGGCGGGCCGGGTCCGCCAGGCCCGCTTCATCTTCGAGAAGATGCTCACGTACGCCAACCATGTGGGCCTGTTCGCCGAGGAGATCGGCCCGAACGGCGAGCAACTGGGCAACTTCCCCCAGGCGTTCACCCACCTGTCGCTGATCATGGCGGCGACGACGCTGGACGAGGCCCTGGACGCCGTGGCCCAACGCGCATGACCTGCCCGCTCAGGCGTCGACCGGTTTCCAGACGGCTTTACCGTCGGCCCCCCGTACGACACGCCCGAACACGGCATCGGCGAGATGAATCCCGAACGCGATCGTGTCGGGCCGGCTCAACTCCTCCACGAGAAGCCGGCGGTGTTCGGCCGAGCGGACGGGGTCGTGGTCGAAGGCCGACGACCATTCGGGGTGCTCGATCTGGATCGGCGAGTGCAGCGCGTCGCCGAAGGCGACGAGACGCCGGCCGCCAGCGGTGACGACGTACTCGGCGTGCCCGGCGGTGTGCCCGGCGGCGATCCGGACGTGCACGCCCGGGAAGACCTCCTGCCCGTCGGCCACGGTCCGGACGTACGGCGCCAGGCCGCCGATCTCGCCGGCCATGCCGTCGGCCGGTCGCAGTGGCAATCTGCGGCAACGTGACGCCACCATATGCATCAAGCTAGAACCATACAAGCTTGAATAATCCCAACTTGATGCACTTGCTGGCTAGGATGAAGCCATGACGACGCCCCCGGAACCGCTCCAGGTCATCGCCGAGCGGGAGCTGTGCGGCCTGGTGAACGGGCTGGCCCAGCAGATCGCCGACCACGTGCGCGAGCGCGCCGTCCCCCTGGGCCTCACGGCGCCCCAGGCGACCGCGCTGCGCGAGATGACCGGCCCGATGACCATGCGCGAGCTGGCCGAGCGCATGAGCTGCGAGCCCTCCAACGCCACGTTCGTCGTCGACAAGCTGGAGAGACAGGGGCTGGTCGAACGCCGCGCCCACCCCACCGACCGTCGCGCCAAACACCTGGTCCTCACCCCGGCCGGCACCGCCCTGCGCGACCGCCTCCTGGAACTCCTCGCCCAGGACTCCCCGTTGGCCGGTCTCACGACGGATCAGCAGCAAGCCCTCCAGGGCCTCCTGGAGAAGGCGATCGTCCGCCCATGAGCCAGGAGACTCCGGAGGTCCTGATCGTGGAGGTCGACACGACGGCACCGGACGAGTTGGCCGTCATCGTCCGCTGCCTGGCGACGACCCGCCTGGGCGCCCACTTCCTCAGCACCACAGCGGACGCTCACCCCATCGACCTCCGCGTGACCGAAATCCGCCGCTACCCCACGGTCCCGGTCGAAGAAGTCACCCCGCCCCACGCCGCCCGCCTCATCCTGACCGCCCCCGCCGCCCACACCGTTCCCCTGAACCGAGGGGACATCCTCCGGGGCGCCAACCCACCCGTTCCACAGCGGCGACTCGGAACGTAGGTCGGGCCGGGAACGCAGGAGAGGCCGTGTCGGATTGCTCCGATACGCCTCTGAACTGGACGCCCTCGTCTCCCAGATCATGGATCAACGGCCATCCCCCTGACCCTCAGCGGTGGGAACCTTGTGTTGTGGTCCTGATGCGTACCGTGAACGCCGGGAGCCCTGGCCGCGGGGAGGTGTTACAACTGGGGTTGTGATGCCGTCTCCTCTCTCGTGCCCGGCGTACCGGTGCGATCGAACCTAGGCAGAAGATTCGGAAGCGTCGCCGGACAGGTCTTCGTCCTTCAGGTGGCGATCGTGGTGCTGCTCGCCGCCGGGGCTCTGCTGGCCCT
>NZ_DATCVQ010000118.1:0-1509 GCF_036566765.1 Streptomyces sp. | reverse complement strand
GCTCGGCTTCCGGCCGGCTCGTCGAGGACGGTTTCTGACCTACTTCGCCCCTACGGTCGAGCCATGACGACCTCCTCCGCGCACGTCACCTGGGCCGAGGCAGACGCCCGGCGCATCCATCGCCAGTTCCTCGACGAGCCGGCCGACGCCGGGCCGGCGGACGTCGCCGCCGCGATGCTCGGGGCGCACGCCCAGGTCCTGTCGGCGGCGGAACTGTCCCTGTCGCTGCGGATCGCCGGGGCGACCCGCGCCGACGTGCGGGCGGCGCTGTGGCAGGACCGCTCGCTGGTCAAGACGTACGGCCCGCGCGGCACCCTGCATCTGCTGCCGGCCGCCGACCTGGCGCTGTGGACCGGCGCGCTCTCCGCGCTGCCGGCCGGGCGGAGCGGGCACCCCGAGCACGTGCGGCTGACGGCGGCGCAGACGGACGAGGTCGTCGCGGCGATCGGGGACGCGCTGGCCGGCGCGGAGCTGACCGTGGACGAGCTCACCGACGCGATCGTGGAACGCACCGGGCCGTGGGCGGGCGAGCGGGTGATGGAGGCCTTCCAGGACAAGTGGCCCCGCTGGCGGCAGGCGACCGCGACGGCCGCGCACCGCGGGGTCCTGTGCTTCGGGGCGAACCGGGGCCGGAAGGTCACGTACACGAACCCCGGGGTACGGCCCATGGCGGGGCCGGCGGGGCTCGGCGAGCTGGTGGAGCGCTATCTGCGCGCCTACGGCCCGGCGGACTCCCAGCACTTCGCCACCTGGCTCGCGGCGCCGGCCGGCTGGGCCCGGGACCTGTTCGCCGCGCTCGCCGGGGAGGGCCGGATCGAGGAGCTCGGCTTCGAGGACGGGACGGGCTGGGTCGTCGCGGGCGACACGGAGTTCCCGGCCGAGCCGGCCCGTGGGGTACGGCTGCTCCCCTACTTCGACGCCTTCGGCATCGCCTCCCAGCCCCGCGCCCGCCTCTTTCCCGGCCGCGCGTCCGCCCGCGCCCTCGCCGGCGGCCAGGCCGGCAACTTCCCCCTGCTCCTCGTCGACGGCGAGGTCGCCGGCGTCTGGCACCAACGCCGCTCCGGCAAGCGGATCGCCGTCACGGTGGAACCCCTGAAGCCCCTGAGCGCACGCCGACTCCGCGCCCTGGAGCACGAGGCGGCCCGCGTGGGCGAGGCCCTGGAGGGCGCGGCGGAGCTCACGGTGGGGCGGGTGGCAGTGGGGCCGCACGCGTAGGACCACCGATGCGGGCACGCCCAAGTCACCCATGTGCAGGGCAACCGAGGCGGGAAGCCGTACGTCGCGAGCGCGGCCTTCTTCTCCCAGAACGACCCCAACCTCCTGCTCGCCCGCCTCCACAAGAACTAGACGCGGCGCCGGTGGAGCAGAGTGATCCCGTCGCGGCGGGCGACGAGGTCGTAGCCGTACTCCCGCTCCGCCGCCGCGAGCTCCGCCTCCTGCTGCTCGATCGGGTAGGGCCAGTGGCCGACCTTGTACGGCCAGGCCTCCGGGGCCTCGCGGTCGTGGACG
>NZ_DATCVQ010000117.1:0-3508 GCF_036566765.1 Streptomyces sp. | reverse complement strand
CGCGGCGTGGGCGGGGGTGCTCAGGGCGAGCGGGGCTATCACGAGGGAGGCGGCGCAGAGCGCTCGCACGGTGTGTCGGATCATGCGATCAGTGACGCACGGTGCAAATTCGCTCGCAAACCGTCACTGGACGATGTGGTCCGGTCGAGTCAACCTGCCGCCCGAACGGCCGCCGTCGCCTTGCGCGCCGCGACGAGCACCGGGTCCCAGACCGGCGAGAACGGTGGCGCATACCCCAGGTCGAGGGCCGTCATCGCCTCCACCGTCATCCCCGCCGTCAGCGCCACCGCCGCGATGTCCACCCGCTTCGCCGCGCCCTCCCGGCCCACGATCTGCACCCCGAGCAGCCGGCCCGTACGCCGCTCCGCCAGCATCTTCACGGTCATCGGGGCCGCCCCCGGGTAGTAGCCGGCCCGGCTCGTCGACTCGATCGTCACCGTGACGTACCGCAGCCCCACCTCGCGGGCGTCCTTCTCGCGCAGCCCGGTCCGGGCGATCTCCAGCTCGCAGACCTTGCTCACCGCCGTGCCGACCACGCCCGGGAACGTGGCGTACCCGCCGCCCACGTTCGAACCGATGACCTGGCCGTGCTTGTTGGCATGCGTGCCCAGCGGGACGTACCGCTCGCGGCCCGACACCAGGTCGAGCACCTCCACGCAGTCGCCGCCCGCCCAGACGTTCGCGTGGCCGCGCACCCGCATCGCCAGGTCGGTCAGCAGCCCGCCGTGCCCGCCGAGCGGCAGCCCCGCCGCCCGCGCGAGCGTCGTCTCCGGCCGGACCCCGATCCCGAGGACCACCACGTCCGCCGGGTACTCGGCGTCCGCCGTCGCCACCGCCCGCACCCGGCCGTCCGGGCCCGTGAGGACCGCCGTCACCTCGGCTTCGCCGACCGTCGTGATGCCCAGACCGTCCATCGCGCGGTGCACAAGGCGGCCCATGTCCGGGTCCAGGGTGGCCATGGGCTGCGGACCCCGGTTGAGCACCGTCACCTCGTAGCCGCGCTTGAGCAGCGCCTCGGCCATCTCCACGCCGATGTACCCCGCCCCCACCACGACCGCCTTCCGGCCGCCGTCGGTCTCCAGCGCCGTCAGCGAGTCGAGCAGTGCCTGGCCGTCGTCCAGGGTCTGCACCCCGTGCACGCCCGGGGCGTCGATCCCCGGCAGCGGCGGGCGCACCGGGCGCGCCCCGGTCCCGATCACCAGCTTGTCGAAGCCGGTCCAGGACTCGGCGCCGCTGTCCAGGTCGCGGGTGCGCACCCGCTGACCGGGCACGTCCAGCTCGGTCACCTCGGTCCGCATCCGCAGATCGATGTCCCGGGCCCGGTGCTCCTGCGGCGAGCGCGCGATCAGCTCCTCGCGCGCGGGGACGTCGCCGCCGACCCAGTACGGGATTCCGCAGGCCGAGTACGAGGAGAAGTGGCCGCGCTCGAAGGCGACGATCTCCAGCTCCTCGGGGCCCTTGAGCCTGCGGGCCTGCGACGCGGCGGACATGCCCGCCGCGTCGCCGCCGATGACGACCAGTCGCTCGCTCATGCGAACACGCTACGTCGGGGCGGGGGTTCAGTCCTCCTTGGGAGCGGGCGCGGCGGAGGCTCCGTCAGGTCGGGGCGCGGGCACGGGGGTCGGTCCGGGCGTCGGCGTCCGAGTCGGCGTCCGCTTCGACAGGCGCGGGCGGAGCAGCCAGCGCCAGGCCGCGTACAGCGCGAGCAGCACGGCGAGCCACGGGGCGAGCGCCGCGAGCACGATCGCCAGCCAGGTCAGCGAGGTCACCAGCGCGCTCCAGCCGCCGTCGAGAGCCTCCAGCAGGCCGGGGGTGTCGTCCTCGGGCTGCTTCGGCGTCTCCCGCTCGGTCAGCTCCAGGGTGATCGTCGCCATCGTCGTGCGGTCCTTCAGCGACGCCTGCTGGGCGAGCAGCGACTCCAGGTCCGCCTGACGACGGCTCAGCTCGCCCTCCAGAGTGACGACGTCGCTCAGCTGCGTCGCCTTGTCCATCAGCTTGCGGACCCGCTCGACGCTGGCCCGCTGCGTCGTGATCCGGCTGTCCACGTCCACGACCTGCTCGGTGACGTCCTTGGCGTCCGCCTTCCGGGAGATCAGCTTGCCCGCGCCGGCGAGCCGGCCGAGCACGGAGTCGTACTGCTCCTGCGGGACGCGCAGCACCACGCGCGAGGTGACGTGGCTGTCGTCGATCCGCTCGGTGGTCTCGTTGGAGACGTGCCCGCCGGCCCGCGCGACGACGTCACGGGTCGTGAGCAGGGCCTTGGGGGCGCTGGCGACCTCGACGTACAGCTCGGCGGTGCGGATGACGTGCTGACGCGCCACCGCCGGGGTCTTGGAGCCCGCCGGCTTCTCGGGGCCGGAGGCCGTGTCCCCCGCCCCTTCCCTGGGAGCGCCCGCCGCCCCCTCGGCCCCCTCGGCCCCCTCGTCGGCGGGTTTCTGTGCGGCGAGGCCCTTGCTGTCCGCAGCGGACCGGGCGTCGTCGCTCGCGCCGCAGCCCGCCAGGGCCAGCGACGCGGCGAGCAGCGCCGCCGCGACGATCCGTGTTCTGCGCATGAGATCCCCCCAGGGATGGGTGCCGAATGGTGCCCCTTCGACGTGCGGGGCCCTTGTGCGGGTTGCCCTTTCCCGGTAGCGATGCGGTCACGTTCCGGACTCGGAACGGGCGGCGGGACGCCCGCGTCGGCATGGGGGTCCCCCTGCTCGAGCGCAGCCGAGAGCTCGGGGGAGGGCGGCGTTTGAGAGAGTGGAGGCATGAACGCGGACACACGCACGGACGCCCCGGCGCCGGCCGGCCGTCATGTCGTCGTCGTGGGCGGCGGCATCGCCGGACTGGCCGCCGCGCACCGGCTCGTGACGGCTGGCGTGCGGGTGACGCTGCTCGAAGGCGGCGACCGGGTCGGCGGCAAGCTGCACGCCGGGGAGATCGCCGGCGCGCCGGTCGATCTCGGGGCCGAGTCGCTGCTCGCACGCCGCCCCGAGGCCATCGCCCTCGCCCGCGCCGTCGGGCTCGGGGACCGGATGCTCGCGCCCGCCACGACCACCGCCTCCGTATGGAGCCGGGACGCGCTGCGGCCCATGCCCAAGGGACACGTCATGGGCGTGCCCGGGGACGCCGCCGCGCTGACCGGGCTGCTGTCCGAGGAGGGCCTGCGCCGGGTCGGCCGGGACCGCGAACTGCCGCCCGCCGCCCTCGGCGAGGACGTCGCCATCGGCGCGTACGTCGCCGACCGGATGGGCCGCGAGGTCGTCGACCGGCTTGTCGAACCGCTCCTCGGCGGCGTGTACGCGGGCGACGCGTACAAGATCTCGATGCGGGCCGCCGTGCCCAAGCTCTTCGAGGAGGCCCGCGCCCACGGCACCCTCGGCGAGGCCGTCCGGGCCGTCCAGCGGGCCGGCGCGGCGACCCCGTCCGACGCCGCCGGCGCGGCCACCGGCCTCGGCGGCTCGGCCTTCCTCGGCATCGAGGGCGGCATCGGCGTGCTGCCGGGCGCGGTCGCCGACGCGATCCG
>NZ_DATCVQ010000116.1:0-2398 GCF_036566765.1 Streptomyces sp. | reverse complement strand
ATCGACGAGCTCCTGGACGGCGTCTTCGACGGCATCATGATCACCAAGGCCGACGGCAAGAAGCACCAGGTCTCCGCCGACGACGTGGCCTTCGTGATGAAGGACGCCCTCGTGGGCAAGACCCCCGCCGAGCGCACGAAGACGATCGACCTCAACGGCAACGGCTGACGAGAGACAGACGCAGGTGGGGCCCGGGGCAGCTGCCCCGGGCCCCACCTGCGTCTCCGTCAGGCAGCCACGGCTGCCACGGCCTCGGTGACGACCGGACGCACCTTCGTCAGCATCAGCTCGAGGAACCGCTCCGGCCGCCGGAACGCGGCGAAGTGGCCGGCGTCCTCGATCAGGCCGAAGTCCTTGACCGGCGCGGTCACATCGGCGAGGAACCGGCGCGCCGCCGAGTCCGGAGTGAGCACGTCCGAGTCGCCCTGGAAGACGAAGAACGGGATGCGGAACGCGGTGCCCTCCGCCCACTCGTCCACCCGGGCCGCTTCCGGCGCGAGCGACTCCGAGAAGGTCATCGCCCGGCTGTAGTCGCGCAGCCCGCGCAGGTCGTGCAGCGGCGAGAACCACAGCGAGCCCATGACCACCGTGCGCATGGTCGCGGCGGACAGCGGGTCGGTGATCAGTGCGATCTTGCTGAACGCGGCCCACTGCGCCGCGCTCCACGCCGTACGGTCTGGGCCCATCGCCGAGACCTCGGCGAGCTGCTTGCGCTTGCCGGCCCGCTCCAGGCGGCTCAGGAGGGCGTCGTAGGCGGCTCGTTCGCGCCCGCCGGCCTGGATGTTCTGGTCGGTGCCGACGTACGCCGCGTACAGCTCCGGGTGGTTGCGGGCCAGGCGCAGGCCGAGGACGGTGCCGAAGGAGTTCGCGACCAGGAGCACCTTCTCGACGCCCAGCCGGGCGCGGACGTGCTCGGTGACCTCGACCGCGTCGCGCTCCAGCCGGTCCAGGGTGAACTCGCCCTGCCCGTCGGCCCCACCGTGCGCGAAGGTCGCGCCCGCGCCGCGCATGTCCCAGCGGACGACGGTGAAGTGCCGCTCCCACGCGCGGGTCCGCGGCAGGAACACGTGGTTGGAAGCCCCGGCGCCGCCGTGGATCTCCAGGACGACGGGGTTGCTCCGGTCGTCCCCGCGGACCGAGATCCACTGGTCGATCCCGCCGATCCGCACGAAGCCCGACTCGTCGACGCCGTTCGGCGTCGTGATGCGCAGGGCCTCGGCCAGCTTGGCGCGCCTGACCTGACGGTGGGCGAGGAGTCCGGCGGCCGGAGCGGCGAGGAGCGCGGCGGCGGAGGCGGCGATGACGGTACCGAGCATGATTGTTCCCCCAAAACTGTTTATGCCGTAAGCGGTTCGGTTTAAGGTATACACAGTTGTGGGTGCGGGCGTCAACAGGACTGCACCGGAAGGACGAGGGAGGGCGTCATGGCCGCCAGGACCGGCAGTACGAGGACCCGGAGCGCGACGAAGGGCGGGAAGGCGCGCGACCTCCGCGCCGGCGCCGCCCTGCTGTGGGGCGAGCAGGACCAGCCGACCCGGGGGCCCAAGCCCAGCCTCACGCCCCGCCGCATCGCCGCCGCGGCCGTCGCCCTCGCCGACGCGGAGGGCCTGGAGGCGGCTTCCATGAGCAAGGTCGGCGCGGAGTTCGGCGTCTCGGCGATGGCGCTCTACCGCTACGTGCCCGGCAAGACCGAGCTGGTCGAGCTGATGGTCGAGGCCGTCCTCGAAGACGTCCCCGACCTCACGGCCGCCGGCGACGGCTGGCGGGATCAGCTCAAGGAGTGGGCCCGCAGGTCACTGGACGTGTACCGGGCGCACCCCTGGCTGCTCGCGGCCACCGCGATGCGCCGGCAGCTCGTGGGACCGAACCAGCTCGGCTGGCTGGACGCCGCCCTCGCGGCCCTGGAACCGGCCGGTCTGACCGGCCCCGAACGGCACCAGATCTTCCTGCTCGTGATCGGCCACGTCCGC
This sequence comes from Streptomyces sp., assembly GCF_036566765.1. Lineage (GTDB taxonomy): Bacteria > Actinomycetota > Actinomycetes > Streptomycetales > Streptomycetaceae > Streptomyces. Next base: position 428 of record NZ_DATCVQ010000116.1, on the reverse strand, counting down.
AACCTCGCCCAGCAGGCGCTGGACGCCGACGAGGACCACGACCGCGAGTGGGCCGCCCTGACCGGCGAGATCCTCGACCGCCACGCCGACCGCTACCCCGCCGTGAGCAGGGCGCTCGCCGACGGAGCCTTTGCGCCCTCGACGGTCGACCAGCTCGACTTCGGCCTGGACCGCGTGCTCGACGGCGTCGACGCACTCATCGGCGACCGGGCGGTGCCGACGGCGCCTCCGGGGCCGGTTCGCCAGGCCAGGGCATGACCTCCGCCTCGGCCTCCGCCGCGGCGATGGCGGCGTCCAGGTCGGCGAAGGCCGCGGCCACCCGTTCCAGTCGGGCGGCCTCCTTGCGGCCGGCTAGGGCGAGGAATGCCGAGACCCCGAGGCCGTTCTCCTTGGCCACGTTCCGGATCAATTCCGCATCCTCAGGATCA
>NZ_DATCVQ010000115.1:0-26349 GCF_036566765.1 Streptomyces sp. | reverse complement strand
GCGTCTCCCCCCGCGCTGCGCGGCGCGCCGGGCCTCGGCCCGTCCGCCGTAGGGGCGCTCCTCGCCGTACGGCGAGGACGGGGACCCTGTGCTGACATCACGCGCCTGGGGCCTGCGGCCCGTGGGCTGCTGGGCGGCGCGCCGGGCTGCTGCCCGCCCGCCGGCGGGCGGCTGCGGCTGCGGCGATTTGCGACGGTGCTCGCTCATCGAACGACTACTCCTCGGGCAGGCGCGTAGGCCTGGAAGCGGCAAGTGATTTCCGGTCCCCCCGAAATGAATACGGACAGGCCCCATGGGGGGCTCATCCGCACTGCAGCCGGTACATCGAGATCACTGACGTGCATCGGCGTCCCTCGGTTCCCGGTGGTCTGCATGCCGCACAGACTACGCACGGCCAAAACCTGCCTAGGGCTGAAGTTCACCCCAAATCAGGCAAGTCGATTGCGACGAATTGACGATGTGATGCCGGTCACGTTGACCCCACTTGTCGCAGCAGGGCGGCCGTTCTATCGTCGGGATGTATCGAGTCGATACATCAGTGCGGCATAGAGAGCCCGGCGGCGGAGGAGGCGATGGATGAGCAGGCGCTCAGGAATCCTCGAGTTCGCCGTTCTCGGACTGCTTCGTGAAGCCCCGATGCACGGATACGAGCTGCGCAAGCGGCTCAACACCTCGCTGGGCATCTTCCGCGCCTTCAGCTACGGGACCCTCTATCCCTGCCTCAAGACGCTGGTCGCCAACGGCTGGTTGATCGAGGAGCCCGGCAGCGCCCCCGAGGACGCGCTGGCCGCGTCACTCGCGGGGCGCCGCGCCAAGATCGTCTACCGGTTGACGGCCGAAGGTAAGGAGCACTTCGAGGAGCTCCTCTCCCACACCGGCCCGGACGCCTGGGAGGACGAGCACTTCGCCGCGCGGTTCGCCTTCTTCGGCCAGACCGAGCGCGAGGTGCGGATGCGCGTCCTCGAGGGCCGCCGCAGCCGGCTGGAGGAGCGTCTGGAGAAGATGCGGGCCTCCCTCGCCAGGACGCGCGAACGCCTCGACGACTACACACTTGAGCTGCAGCGCCACGGCATGGAGTCCGTGGAGCGCGAAGTGCGCTGGCTGAACGAGCTCATCGAGAGCGAGCGGGCGGGGCGGGACCGGCGATCCGGTCCTGAGACCCCCGACAACCCTGCTCGGCAGGACGACAGGATTTCTGGAGACACGGGCGGCCTGCCCCGGCACGGGGGCAGTACCCGGCCGGATCCGTCCGACGACACCACCAAGTGAGGGCCTGCGATCAGCAGGACCTCCGAGATCACACAGGGAGCAACCGGAATGGGTTCGGTTCGCGTAGCCATCGTCGGCGTGGGCAACTGCGCCGCCTCGCTGGTTCAGGGCGTCGAGTACTACAAGGACGCCGACCCGGCGGCCAAGGTGCCGGGTCTGATGCACGTCCAGTTCGGCGACTACCACGTCGGCGACGTGGAGTTCGTGGCCGCCTTCGACGTGGACGCGAAGAAGGTCGGCCTCGACCTCGCGGACGCGATCGGCGCCAGCGAGAACAACACCATCAAGATCTGTGACGTCCCCGCCTCGGGCGTCACGGTCCAGCGTGGCCACACGCTCGACGGTCTGGGCAAGTACTACCGCCAGACCATCGAGGAGTCCGCCGAGGCCCCGGTCGACGTCGTCCAGGTCCTCAAGGACAAGCAGGTCGACGTGCTCGTCTGCTACCTGCCCGTGGGCTCCGAGGCCGCCGCGAAGTTCTACGCGCAGTGCGCCATCGACGCCAAGGTCGCCTTCGTCAACGCTCTCCCGGTATTCATCGCCGGCACCAAGGAGTGGGCGGACAAGTTCACCGAGGCCGGTGTGCCGATCGTCGGTGACGACATCAAGTCCCAGGTGGGCGCCACCATCACGCACCGCGTGATGGCCAAGCTCTTCGAGGACCGCGGTGTCCGCCTGGAGCGCACCATGCAGCTGAACGTCGGCGGCAACATGGACTTCAAGAACATGCTGGAGCGCGACCGCCTGGAGTCCAAGAAGATCTCCAAGACGCAGGCCGTCACCTCGCAGATCCCGGACCGCGACATGGGCGAGAAGAACGTCCACATCGGCCCGTCGGACTACGTGGCCTGGCTGGACGACCGCAAGTGGGCGTACGTCCGCCTGGAGGGCCGTGCGTTCGGCGACGTCCCGCTGAACCTGGAGTACAAGCTCGAGGTGTGGGACTCCCCGAACTCGGCGGGTGTCATCATCGACGCCCTGCGCGCCGCGAAGATCGCCAAGGACCGCGGCATCGGCGGCCCGATCCTCTCCGCCTCCTCGTACTTCATGAAGTCCCCGCCGGTGCAGTACTTCGACGACGAGGCCTTCGAGAACGTCGAGAAGTTCATCAAGGGCGAGGTCGAGCGCTGAGCACTCCTCAGGAGCGCTGAGTCGTGATCGACGGCAGAGGGTCCCCGTGGCGAAAGCCCGGGGACCCTCTGCCGTATGCGCGTCGCCGTATGTGAGTCTTGCTGCCATGTCCGTCGTACGTGATCTGCGCGTACTCCTGCGCCTGACGAACTTCCGTCGCCTGCTCGCCGTCCGGCTGCTGTCGCAGTGCGCCGACGGCGTCTATCAGGTCGCCCTCGCCACGTACGTCGTCTTCTCCCCCGAGAAGGAGACCTCGCCCGCGGCCATCGCCTCGGCGATGGCCGTGCTGCTGCTGCCGTACTCGCTCGTCGGCCCGTTCGCCGGCGTGCTCCTGGACCGCTGGCAACGCCGACAGGTCTTCCTGTACGGGAATCTCCTGCGGACCGTCCTCGCCTCGGTCACGGCCGTCCTCGTCCTGGCCTCCGTCCCGGACTGGCTCTTCTACGCCTCCGCGCTCTCGGTGACCGCCGTGAACCGCTTCGTCCTCGCCGGCCTGTCGGCCTCCCTGCCCCGGGTCGTGGACGACGAACGACTGGTCCTGGCGAACTCCCTGTCGCCGACCGCCGGCACCCTGGCCGCGACCGTCGGCGGCGGCGTCGCGTTCGGCGTACGCCTGGTCGCCTCCGACTCCGACGCGGCGGTCGTGGCCGTGGGCGCTCTCCTCTATCTCTGCTCGGCGCTCGCCGCCCTGCGCATGCCCCGCGGACTGCTCGGGCCCGACCCCACGCAGGTGCAGCCCCGGCTCGCCGCCGCCCTCGCCTCGACCGCCCGGGGCCTCGTCGACGGACTGCGCCATCTGGCCGAGCGGCGCCCGGCGGCGCGCGCCCTGATCGCGATGACGATCATGCGCTTCTGCCACGGGGCCCTGACCGTGGCCGTGCTGATGCTCTGCCGGTACACCTGGGGCGCGACCGAGTCGGACGGACTGGCGCTCCTGGGCCTCGCCGTCGCGATCTCGGGCGCGGGGTTCTTCGCCGCCGCAGTGATCTCGCCCTGGGCCGTCGGCCGACTCGGCCCGTTCGGCTGGATGACGGCGTGCGCCGGCTCCGCAGCGGTCCTGGAGCTGGCGCTGGGGCTGACCTTCGCCCCCGTGCCCTTCATGATCGCCGCGTTCGCCCTGGGGCTCGCCACGCAGGGCACCAAGATCGCGACGGACACCGTGGTGCAGACCTCGGTGGACGACGCCTACCGCGGCCGGGTCTTCTCGCTCTACGACGTCCTGTTCAACGTCGCCTTCGTCGCCGCGGCCGGTGTGGCGGCTCTGATGCTCCCGGCCGACGGCCGGTCCGTTCCACTGGTCGTGATGGTCGCCGTCCTCTACGCCGCCGTGGCGCTGGCCCTCCGCCGCACGAGCTGAGGGGCGATGTTTCACGTGAAACATCGCCCCTCGGTCGCATCGCCGCGTCGATGTTTCACGTGAAACATCGACGCGTTCCGGCTCAGCCCTGAGCCGCCCACCACTCCTTGAGAGCCGCGACCGCACGGTCGTGCTCCATCGGCCCGTTCTCCAGCCGCAGCTCCAGCAGGAACTTGTAGGCCTTGCCGACGGCCGGTCCCGGGCGGATCCCGAGGATCTCCTGGATCTGGTTGCCGTCCAGGTCGGGCCGGATCGAGTCCAGCTCCTCCTGCTCCTGCAGCTGGGCGATCCGCTCCTCCAGACCGTCGTACGTCCGCGCCAGGGCAACGGCCTTGCGCTTGTTCCGCGTGGTGCAGTCCGAGCGGGTCAGCTTGTGCAGCCGCGACAGCAGCGGGCCGCCGTCGCGCACATAGCGCCGCACCGCGGAGTCGGTCCACTCGCCGGACCCGTATCCGTGGAAGCGCAGGTGCAGCTCCACGAGACGCGAGACGTCCTTGACCATCTCGTTGGAGTACTTGAGCGCCGTCATGCGCTTCTTCGTCATCTTCGCCCCGACCACCTCGTGGTGGTGGAACGAGACCCGGCCGTCCTTCTCGAAGCGGCGGGTGCGCGGCTTGCCGATGTCGTGCAGCAGCGCCGCCAGCCTCAGCACGAGGTCGGGGCCCTCCTCCTCCAGCGCGATCGCCTGGTCGAGGACGGTCAGCGAGTGCTCGTAGACGTCCTTGTGCCGGTGGTGCTCGTCACTCTCCAGCCGCAGGGCCGGAAGCTCGGGCAGCACGTGGTCGGCGAGCCCGGTGTCCACGAGGAGCCCGAGGCCCTTGCGGGGGTGGGCGGACAGCAGCAGCTTATTGAGCTCGTCCCGGACCCGCTCGGCGGAGACGATCTCGAGGCGCTCGGACATCTCCTTCATGGCCGCCACGACCTCGGGGGCCACCTCGAAGTCCAGCTGCGCGGCGAAACGCGCGGCCCGCATCATGCGCAGCGGATCGTCGGAGAAGGACTCCTCGGGGGTGCCCGGAGTGCGCAGCACCCGTGCCGCGAGGTCCTCCAGACCGCCGTACGGGTCGATGAACTCCTTCTCCGGCAGCGCGACCGCCATGGCGTTCACCGTGAAGTCCCGGCGCACCAGGTCCTGCTCGATCGAGTCGCCGTAGGAGACCTCGGGCTTGCGCGAGGTGCGGTCGTACGCCTCGGAGCGGTACGTGGTGATCTCGATCTCGAAGCGCTGCACGACGTCCCCGACGCGGGCGTCCTTCTGGCAGCCGACCGTCCCGAAGGCGATCCCGACCTCCCAGACCGCGTCCGCCCACGGACGGACGATCTTCAGCACGTCCTCGGGCCGGGCGTCAGTGGTGAAGTCGAGGTCGTTGCCGAGCCGCCCGAGCAAAGCGTCCCGTACCGAACCGCCGACCAGAGCGAGGCTGAAGCCGGCCTCCTGGAAACGGCGGGCGAGGTCGTCGGCGGCAGGGGAGACGCGCAGCAGTTCGCTGACCGCGCGGCGTTGCACCTGGCTCAGTGCAGTCGGGGTGTCTTCGTTGGCGTTCGGCACAACAGAAAAGGGTACGTGCCCCGGCCGCCCGGAGCGTCCCCGTTTCCGCCCGGCCGCGGGCCGGTCGCATCTCCTGGAGCACTCCCCAGCACTTCACCGCAGCGTGCATCGTTACCATGCGTGGACACAGCAACCGGCAAGCATCGATACCACTGAGACGACGAGGACGGGCGAACGCGTGGCCGAGGCGGCAGACATCCAGGGGTCCTCTCCCTCTCCTGCCCGCCGGTGGCTGCGGCGCACGGCGTCCCTCGCGGCCGCCGCGCCGCTGCTGGCGGGGCTGATCCAGGTGCCCTCCGCGCCCGCGGCCGCCGCCGCGGAGGAGCCCACCGGGTCACGGACAGTGGATGTGTCGCTCGACACGCTGGCGCCCAGCGCCCCGATGGAGGGCGACACCCTCACCATCACCGGCACGGTGACGAACAACGGCCGGCAGCCCGTCTCCGCCGCCACGGTGGACCTTCGGGTCGGTCCCCGGCTCTCCAGCCGCAGCTCGATCGACGAGGCGGCGGGGCGCACCGGGTACCGGTCGGACAGCGACCCGGCCGCCCTGGGCGGCGCCTACACCTTCAAGATCCCGCAGCTGGCCTCCGGGCTCAGCACGGACTTCACCCTCTCCGTCCCGGTCGCCAAGCTCGGCCTGGACGACGCGGGCGTCTACCAGCTCGGCGTCTCGCTCTCCGGCCAAACCTCGTCCCAGCCGTCCGACCGGGTCCTGGGCATCGAGCGGACGTTCCTGCCCTGGCAGCCCGAGGCCGCCGCGAAGAAGACGCAGATCACCTACCTGTGGCCGCTGATCTCCTCGGCCCGCGTCTCCGCCGAGACCGCCCCCGACGACCAGCAGACCCCGGTCTTCGAGAACGACGACCTGGCCGCGGAGCTCGCCCCGGGCGGGCGGCTGGAGCGGCTGGTCTCGCTCGGCAAGGAGCTCCCCGTCACCTGGGTCCTCGACCCGGACCTGCTCGCCACCGTCGACGCGATGACGCGCAGCTACAGCGTCAAGAGCGGCACGGAGACGGTCCCGGGCCGGAACCAGGCGGTCGCCGAGCAGTGGCTGAGCTCGCTGGAGAAGGCGGTGTCGGGCCACAAGGTCGTCTCGCTCCCCTTCGCCGACCCCGACCTCGCCTCCCTGGCCCACCGCGGCAAGGACGTCTCCGGCTCGCTCGGTCAGCTGAAGCCGGCCACCGAGGTCGCCAGGACCACCGTGGAGACGATCCTCCACGTGACGCCGTCCACCGACTTCGCCTGGCCCGTCGAGGGCGCGGTCGACCCCTCGATCGTGGACGTCGCCACATCGGCCGGCGCACGCAAGGTCATCGCCCGCAGCGACAGCCTGCGCGACGACCTCACCTACACCCCCACGGCCGCCCGGCCGATCGGCGGCGGCACCACCGCGGTCGTCGCCGACGCCTCGCTCTCCACCGTCTTCAGCAGCGACATGACCCGGGCCGAGGCCTCCACCCTCGCCGTGCAGCGCTTCCTCGCCCAGACACTGGCCATCACCCAGCAGGCGCCCGACAAGCCCCGCAGCATCGTCGTCGCGCCGCAGCGGATGCCGACCGCCTCCCAGGCGCAGACGATGGCGACCGCCCTGCGCGGCCTGGCCCCGCAGCGCTGGAGCCAGTCGCTGGACCTCATCGCGGCCTCCGCGGCCCGCCCTGACCCCCGCGCGACGACGAAGGTCCCCAGCGCCTCGCGGTACCCGGCGAAGCTGCGCAAGCGCGAGCTGCCCGTCGAGGCGTTCCGCGACATGAAGACCACCCAGGAGCAGCTGGACAGCTTCAAGGTCATCCTCACCATGCAGTACCGGGTGGTGACGCCGTTCGGCAACGCGATCAGCCGCATGATGTCGACGTCCTGGCGCGGCCAGGCCCCGGCCGCGGCCCTCTACCGGATCGAGGTCCTCGACTATCTGCAGGGCCTCACCGAAGAGGTCCGGCTGATCGAGAAGTCCGACCTCACCCTCTCCGGCCGCAGCGCGACCATCCCGGTCACCGTGCAGAACAAGCTGCTGCAGGGCGTGGACAACCTGGAGCTGCGGCTCACCTCCACGAAGCCGACCCGTCTGAAGCTCAACGACGGCGAGGCGACGGCGGCACAGCCCGTGAAGATCGACGGCGGGCACAGCCAGTCCGTGAAGTTCACGGCTTCGGCGAACGCCAACGGGCCGGTCCCGATGACCGCCCAGCTGTACACGGAGGACGGCAAGCCGTACGGCCGCCCGATGACGTTCACCGTGAAGGTCTCCGAGATCACCCCGACCGTGATGCTCGTCATCGCGGGCGGTGTCCTGCTCCTGGTCCTCGCCGGCGTCCGGATGTACTCCCAGCGCAAGCGCGCGGCGGCCAGGAACGCCGAGGCGGAGGCCCAGGCAGAGGCCGAGGCGGAGGCCCAGGCAGAGGCCGAGACGGAGACGGACACGGAGACGGAGGCCGAGACAGAGGTGGACACGGAAGCCGAGACAGAGGCCGACGCGGACGCCGGGGTCGAACCGGAGGACGGGACGGACGCCGCCGAGGCCGACGATCCCGGGCAGCCGAGTGACCCCACGCCGGACACCGGTCCCGAAAGCGGCGACCCGTCGGGCACGGGTGAGAAAGTGGACCGTTGAGCGATGTCGTGGCCGGTCGGCCGGGGACGATGAGGTGGGGTAAGCATGAACGCGCCGTACGACGGTGACCGCGGTCAGGGCGCGGGCGGCGCAGCTGCGCCGTCCGGCGGAACGCCCACGCCGCCGCCCGGGACCGGCCAGGCCCCCGTGCCTCCGGAGCAGCAGGGCGCTGCGGACCCGCACGCCCAGGACCCGCACGCCCAGGACCCGCACGCCCAGGACCAGTACGCGCAGGACCCCTACGTCCAGGACGCGTACGCCCAGGACCCCTACCGCTCGCAGGACCTGTCCGCCCAGGACCCGGTGACGGAGGCGCTCTACGACCGGGCGGCGCACCCCCCGCCCCCGCCGGGCACCTACGCCGAGCCGCAGCCGCTCTACCAGCAGCCGGCCACGCCCCAGCACGCCCCGGACCCGCGGGTGTGGGCGCAGACCCCCGCCCCGGAGCCCGACGGGCCCTCCCGGCACCTTCCGTACGGCGACGACGCCCGCAACGTCCAGTTCACCGGGGTCGACGACCTGGTGACCCGGGCCGGCGAGGACGACCCCGAGCCCGACGCCTTCGCGCACCTGTACCGGGACCAGCAGACCCCCGGCGGCCAGGTGCCCCCTCCCGCCCCGGAGCCGGATCCGATGCCCGCCCCCGCACCGAAGAAGTCGGGAGGCCGCGCCTCCGGGCTGCTGAAGTCCAGCGCCCTCATGGCGGCCGGCACCCTCGTCTCCCGGCTGACCGGATTCGTCCGCAGCCTGGTGATCACCGGCGCGCTCGGCGCCGCCCTGCTCGGCGACACGTTCACCGTGGCGTACACCCTGCCGACGATGATCTACATCCTCACCGTCGGCGGCGGCCTCAACTCGGTCTTCGTGCCGCAGCTGGTCCGCTCGATGAAGAACGACGACGACGGCGGCGAGGCGTACGCCAACCGCCTGCTCACGCTCGTCATGGTGGCGCTCGGCGCGATCGTGGCCGTCGCCGTGTTCGCGGCCCCGCTGCTCATCCGGCTGATGTCGAACACCATCGCCGACAACCCCGACGCCAACGGCGTCGCCGTCACCTTCGCCCGCTACTGCCTGCCCACCATCTTCTTCATGGGCGTGCACGTGGTGATGGGTCAGATCCTCAACGCCCGGGGCAAGTTCGGCGCGATGATGTGGACCCCGGTCCTCAACAACATCGTGATGATCGTGACGTTCGGCCTGTTCATCTGGGTCTACGGCACGTCCGCCGAGTCCCACATGGGCGTCACCACCATCCCCGACGAGGGCATCCGGCTGCTCGGCATCGGCACCCTGCTCGGCCTGGTCGTCCAGGCGCTGGCGATGATCCCCTACCTGCGCGAGACGGGCTTCCGCTTCCGGCCCCGCTTCGACTGGAAGGGCCACGGCCTCGGCAAGACCGTCAAACTGGCCAAGTGGACCGTCCTGTTCGTCCTCGCCAACCAGGCCGGCGTCCTGGTCGTCACCCAGCTGGCCACCGCTGCGGGCGAGGCGTCCGGCAAGGACGGCGCGGGCTTCCTCGCGTACTCCAACGCCCAGCTGATCTGGGGCATGCCGCAGGCGATCATCACCGTCTCCGTCATGGCGGCCCTGCTGCCGCGTATCTCCCGCGCCGCCCACGACGACGACCCCGGCGCGGTCCGCGACGACATCTCCCAGGGGCTGCGGAACTCCGCCGTGGCGATCGTCCCGGTCTCCTTCGCCTTCCTCGCGCTCGGCGTTCCGATGTCGCAGCTGCTGTACGCGTCCAGCGGCACCGAGGCCGCCCGGGGCATGGGCTTCATCCTGATGGCCTTCGGCCTCGGCCTGATCCCGTACTCGGTCCAGTACGTCGTCCTGCGCGGCTTCTACGCCTACGAGGACACCCGGACGCCCTTCTACAACACGGTCATCGTCGCGGGCGTCAACGCCGCTGCCTCGGCCGCCTGTTACTTCGTGCTCCCCGCCCAGTGGGCCGTGGTCGGCATGGCCGCCTCCTACGGCCTCGCCTACGCCGTCGGCGTCGGCATCGCCTGGCGCCGACTGCGCAACCGCCTCGGCGGCGACCTGGACGGCTCGCACGTACTGCGCACCTACGCACGGCTGTGCCTGGCGTCGCTGCCCGCCGCAGCAGTGTCCGGCGCGGTCGGCTTCGGCATCCTGAAGGCGCTCGGCGACGGGGCGTTCGGCTCGCTCGTCGCCCTCGTCGTCGGCGGTGCGGCGCTGTTCGCGGTGTTCTTCGTCGCGGCCCGCCGCATGCGGATCGCGGAGCTCAACTCCATGGTCGGCATGGTGCGCGGCCGCCTGGGCCGCTAGCTCGGCGGGCCCGCACAACCATCGTCCGCCGCCGCGTGTCGTGCATAGCGCCGGACTGTGGGCACAATTGGCATGGCTGTTGGATGTGGCGCAACGGATGGGGAGGCAGGAACGACGGTGGCGGAACGTAGCACGGCTGCCGTCGACGTGGCCGACAGCAGCGGAGAAGACCCGCTGACCGCCAAGGCGGATACGGCCGCGACCGACGGGGTGGCGGAAGCGCAGGAAACGGCGGAGCGGAACACGCCGGACACGAACGACGGCGGCGAGGAGAAGAAGGCCGACGCGCAACCCTCGGTGGAGACGCCGGAACTGCACAGCGGCCACAAACTGGCCAAGCGCTACCGGCTGGAGGAGTGCGTCACTCGTCTGGACGGTTTCAGCAGTTGGCGTGCCGTCGACGAGAAACTCCGCCGAGCCGTCGGAGTCCACCTGCTGCCGGCCGACCACCCCAGGGCCAGGTCGGTGCTCGCCGCCGCCCGGTCCGCGGCGCTGCTCGGCGACCCCCGGTTCGTGCAGGTCCTCGACGCCGTCGAGGAGAACGACCTCGTCTACGTCGTGCACGAATGGCTGCCGGACTCCACGGAGCTGACCGCCCTGCTGGCCGCCGGGCCGATGGAGCCCCACGACGCCTACCAGCTCGTCTCCCAGGTCTCCCAGGCCATGGCCGCCGCGCACCGCGAAGGCCTGGCCCACCTCCGGCTGACCCCCAGCGCCGTGCTGCGCAGCTCCACCGGCCAGTACCGGATCCGCGGGCTTGCCGTGAACGCCGCCCTGCGCGGCATCAGCGCCGAACGCCCCCAGCGCACGGACACCGAAGCGATCGGCGCACTGCTGTACGCGGCGCTCACGCAGCGCTGGCCGTACGACAGCGACGCCTACGGGCTGGCCGGACTGCCCAAGGACGTCGGGCTGATCGCCCCCGACCAGGTGCGCGCCGGCGTGCACCGCGGGCTCTCCGAGGTCGCCATGCGCGCCCTGGCCAACGACGGCGCGACCGCCTCGCGCCAGGAGCCGCCCTGCACCACCCCCGACGAGCTGGCCAAGGCCGTGGCGGCGATGCCACGGATCCGCCCGCCGGAGCCGGAGTTCCCGACCCCGGCCGAGTACCAGCGCACCACCTACCAGCAGGGCGCCTACGGCCGCCAGCAGCCCCGGCCGGCCGTCACCCAGCCGCTGCCCGCGCCGCCCGCCCCGCTGCAGAGCCGCACCGGCAAGGCCCTCAAGTGGGCCGTGTCGGCGCTGCTCATCGCCGCGCTCGGCCTGGGCAGCTGGCAGGTGGCGGACAAGCTGCTGGACCGGAACAAGGAGCAGGAGACTCCCCGGACCACGCAGCCCGACAACACCGAGAACAAGCAGCAGTCGGAGTCCGGCAAGCCGGTCGCCATCAGCGAGGCGTACGACTTCGATCCGCTCGGCGACGGCTCGGAGAACGCCTCAGAGATAAAGAACGCCTACGACGGCGACCCCAGCACCTCGTGGCCGACCAGCAACTACAGGGGCTACGCGAAGTTCGGCAATCTGAAGGAAGGCGTGGGCATCGTCCTGGACCTCGGCAAGGTCCAGGAGATCGGCAAGGTCGAGGTCACCTTCCACGGCACGACCTCGGTCCAGCTGCGTACCGCGCCCGAGAGCGCCTCGTCCCGGCCCGGCGCGCCCGGTGACTACGCCACCCAGACCTCGGGGACGGGTTCCCATGTGACCCTCGCCCCGGGCAAGCCGGTCAAGACGCGCTACGTCCTCGTCTGGCTGACCGAGCTGCCGAGCGCCGACGGCGGTTACCGGGGCCAGATCTCGGACATCAAGATCACGAGCTGACGGCACAGGGGGAGGGGGCTCACCGGTGGACGAACAAGGCGGTCTCAGCGACCAGGAACTCCTGGCACGCCATGTGGCCGGAGACCCAGACGCCTTCGGTGAGCTCGTACGGCGCCACCGGGACCGGCTGTGGGCCGTCGCCCTGCGCACGCTGGGCGACCGCGAGGAGGCCGCCGACGCCGTCCAGGACGCCCTGGTGTCCGCCTTCCGGGCCGCCCACACCTTCCGGGGCCAGTCGGCCGTCACGACGTGGCTCCACCGCATCACCGTGAACGCCTGCCTCGACCGGGCCCGCAAGGCGGCCTCCCGCAAGACCTCGCCCGTCGACGACACCACCCGCCTGGAACAGCTCCTCGAACCCCACGAGTCCGCCGAGGCCCCCGCCGAACGGCAGGACCTGCACCGGGAACTGTTCGCCGCGCTCGCCAAGCTCCCCCCCGACCAGCGCGCCGCGCTCGTCCTGGTGGACATGCAGGGCTACCCGGTCGCCGAGGCCGCCCGCATCCTCGACGTCCCCACCGGAACGGTGAAGAGCCGCTGCGCACGCGGCCGGGCCCGGCTGCTGCCGCTGCTCACTCATCTGCGCGCGGACACCGGGGGTAACGAAGGTCCAGGCGGGGGAAGGAACCGGACGCCAGGGACATCCGTCCCACCGGTGTCGAGGCGAACGGATACGGGACCGAACGGTCCAGCTGCTGTGAAGGGCGGAGGTGGGCGCACGTGACATCCACGACCGGCAGGGCCGACACGACACAGCACCCGGACGTCTCGGAGATCTCCGACCTCACCGAAGGCCTGCTCCCGCCGGCCCGGACCTCCGCCGTACGCAGACACCTCGACGGCTGCACCCTGTGCACCGACGTGCGTACCTCCCTGGAGGAGATCCGCGGACTGCTGGGCACCCTGCCCGGCCCTGCCCGGATGCCCGCCGAGATCGCCGGCCGGATCGACGCCGCGCTCGCCGCCGAAGCCCTCCTGAGCGCCACCGCACCGGACACCGCGGCCCATGTTTCACGTGAAACACCGCCCGAGGCCGCCCCAGACGACGCGCCCGCCACAAGCGCCTCCCCCGAGCCCTCCACCGCCGGCGGCTCCGACCGGCCGGCAGGGCGCCCCAGGGCCGCGACCGGCCCTGGGCGCCCGTCCGGCAGGCGTCGCCGCCGCGTCGCCGTGCTCGGCGGCGTCTTCGGCGCGGCCGTCCTCGGCCTGGGCACGTTCCTCCTCCTGCCCGGCACGCTGCAGAACGCTGCCGACAGCAGCGGTGACAAGAAGTCCGACGTCGCCGCCAGCAGCGCGGACGCCCGCTTCTCCGGCGAGGGCGTCGACCAGCGCGTCCAGGAACTCCTGAGCCGCGACGGCACCCTCAAGGCCCCCAAGGACCCCGCACCCGAGTCCCTGAAATCCGAGTCCGACGGCCACAGCTCCCTGCGCGGCTTGGACACCACGCTGCCGAACTGCGTGCGGGTCGGCACCGGCCGCACCGACCCCGTCCTCGCCTTCCAGCCCGGTGACTACCAGGGCTCCCGGGCTTACCTCGTCGTCCTGCCGCACGCCACCGACAGCTCCCAGGTCCAGGCGTACGTCCTCGATGCCTCCTGCGCCGAGGGCGGCACAGCCGCCAAGGCGGACGTCCTGCTGACCCACGCCTACCCTCGCTCCTGACACATCGCCGTGCCTGAGGCGGCTCCGGGAATGCATCACCCTTAGGATCCGTTGGGTGGGGTGAGAGTCACCGACCCGATCGCCCCGTAGGCAGTAGGCAGTCTGCAGAGACGAGGAAGAAACCCGTGAGCGACGTCCGTAACGTGATCATCATCGGCTCGGGGCCCGCGGGATACACCGCCGCGCTCTACACGGCGCGCGCGTCGCTGAAGCCGCTCGTCTTCGAGGGCGCCGTCACCGCCGGTGGCGCCCTGATGAACACGACCGACGTGGAGAACTTCCCCGGCTTCCGCGACGGCATCCTGGGCCCCGACCTGATGGACAACATGCGCGCCCAGGCCGAGCGCTTCGGCGCCGAGCTCATCCCGGACGACGTCGTCGCCGTGGACCTGACCGGCGAGATCAAGACCGTCACCGACACCGCCGGCACCGTGCACCGCGCCAAGGCCGTCATCGTGACCACCGGCTCGCAGCACCGCAAGCTCGGCCTGCCCAACGAGGACGCGCTCTCCGGCCGCGGCGTCTCGTGGTGCGCCACCTGCGACGGCTTCTTCTTCAAGGACCAGGACATCGCCGTCGTCGGCGGCGGCGACACCGCGATGGAGGAGGCCACCTTCCTCTCGCGCTTCGCCAAGTCCGTGACGATCGTCCACCGCCGTGACTCGCTGCGCGCCTCGAAGGCCATGCAGGACCGCGCCTTCGCCGACCCGAAGATCAAGTTCGCCTGGGACAGCGAGGTCGCCGAGGTCCACGGCGACCAGAAGCTCTCCGGTCTGACCCTGCGCAACACCAAGACCGGCGAGACCAGCGAGCTGCCCGTCACCGGTCTGTTCATCGCCGTCGGCCACGACCCGCGCACCGAGCTGTTCAAGGGCCAGCTGGAGCTGGACGAGGAGGGCTACCTGAAGGTGGACGCCCCCTCGACCCGCACCAACCTGACCGGTGTCTTCGGCGCCGGCGACGTCGTCGACCACACCTACCGCCAGGCGATCACCGCCGCGGGCACCGGCTGCTCCGCCGCGCTGGACGCCGAGCGCTTCCTGGCCGCCCTCGCCGACGAGAAGGCCGCGGAGCCGGCGACGACCTCCGCGGTCTGACGCGCTCCTCTCCCCACCCCCACACCCCGCGAAGTTAAGGAGGCCGCCGTGGCCGATCTGAAGAACGTGACTGACGCTTCCTTCGATGAGGACGTCCTCAAGAGCGACAAGCCCGTCCTGGTGGACTTCTGGGCGGCCTGGTGCGGCCCGTGCCGCCAGATCGCCCCGTCGCTCGAGGCCATCGCCAAGGAGCACGGTGACAAGATCGAGATCGTCAAGCTCAACATCGACGAGAACCCGGCCACGGCTGCCAAGTACGGCGTCATGTCCATCCCGACGCTGAACGTCTACCAGAACGGCGAGGTCGCCAAGACGATCGTCGGCGCCAAGCCGAAGGCCGCCATCGTGCGCGACCTCGAGGACTTCATCGCCGAGTAGTCCACGAAGGCCTGACGCCTCCGTTGTTTCACGTGAAACACGAACGGCCCGCCCCCTTCCGGGGCGGGCCGTCGTCGTACCCGGGCTACAGCGGCCGCAGGGCGGGCTCCTTCTGTACCGCTCCCAGCAGCCGGTCCAGCGCCATCTCGACGTCCTCCTTCCAGGAGAGCGTCGTCCGCAGCTCCAGCCGCAGCCGCGGATGCACCGGATGCGGGCGCACCGTCTTGAAGCCCACCGCCAGCAGATGATCCGCCGGCAACACGCAGGCCGGCTCCTTCCACCGCGCGTCGCCGAACGCCTCGATCGCCCTGAAGCCACGCCGCAGCAGATCCTTCGCGACCGTCTGCACCATCACACGCCCCAGGCCCTGCCCCTGAAAGCCCGGCATGATCCAGGCCGTCATCAGCTGGACCGAGTCCGCCGACACCGGACTCGTGGGGAACGCCGTCGAACGCGGCACATAGGCGGGAGGGGCGTAGAGAACGAACCCGACCGGCATCTCGTCGACATAGACCACCCGGCCGCACGAACCCCACTCAAGGAGCACGGCGGAGATCCAGGCCTCCTTCTCCAGCTCCGGCCGGCCGGCCTTTACCGCTGCCTCTCCACTGACCGGATCGAGCTCCCAGAAGACACACGACCGGCAACGCTTGGGGAGGTCCGGAAGGTTGTCCAGAGTGAGCGGTACGAGTCGACGCCCCACGGGTCCTCACTTCCCTCACCTGCCGCACCACGAGCCTGCGCCAGCGCACTGCGCTCCCTCAGCAGACCGCCGATGAAGCCACCGACCACGCCCAGGCCCAGACCCGCCGTCACCCAACGGCCGCGGCTCACCTCTCGCATGGCCCCCGCCCCTCTCTGCGCCGGATCACGGTGGATATGCCATACCTGAACGCATCGTATCCATCGGACACTCCGGCGGATACCGCGCGCAAGCAAAGGGCGGACCGTGTTCCGGCCAACACCGGTCCACGGTCCGCCCCGTTGGAGGACAACGCGGGCCTCAGCCCTCGCCGTCCTCCTCGCTCGGCTCGGACAGCGCCCGGTCCATGACTCGTCCCTCACCGGGAGCCAGAGTGCCCAGGATCCGGTCCAGATCCTCCATCGAGGCGAACTCGACGACGATCTTGCCCTTCTTCTGCCCCAGGTCGACCTTCACCCGGGTCTCGAAACGATCCGACAGCCGTGACGCCAGATCCGTCAGCGCCGGGGAGACCCGGGCGCCGGCCCGCGGCCCCCTCGGCTTCGTCGCCGCCTCGGGCTCCGAGCCCATCAGCGTCACGATCTCCTCCACCGCACGCACCGAGAGCCCCTCGGCGACGATCCGGTAGGCCAGCTTGTCCTGCGTCTCCGGGTCCTCCACGGACAGCAGCGCCCGGGCATGACCGGCCGACAGCACCCCGGCCGCGACCCGGCGCTGCACCGGCGGCGACAGCCGCAGCAGCCGCAGCGTGTTCGACACCTGCGGACGCGAACGCCCGATCCGGTCCGCCAGCTGGTCGTGGGTGCAGTTGAAGTCCTTGAGCAGCTGGTCGTAGGCGGCGGCCTCCTCCAGCGGGTTCAGCTGGGCACGGTGCAGGTTCTCCAGGAGGGCGTCCAGGAGAAGCTTCTCGTCCTCCGTCGCACGGACGATCGCGGGAATCCGCTCCAGGCCCGCCTCCCGGCACGCCCGCCAGCGCCGCTCGCCCATGATGAGCTCGTAGCGCTCGGCGCCCAGCTGACGCACGACGACCGGCTGCAGCAGACCGACCTCCTTGATGGAGGTGACCAGTTCCGCCAGCGCGTCCTCGTCGAACACCTCACGCGGCTGACGCGGGTTCGGGGTGATCGAGTCGAGCGGCAGCTCCGCGAAGTGCGCCCCCGCGGGCGACTCCGGCTCCACCACGCTCTCGTGCTCGGCCACCGGGATCACCGCGTCCGGCGCCTGCGCGCTCGCAGGCAGCGTCGCCACCTTCGCGGCCGCCACACCCCGCTCCGCCGGCATCGACGGAATCGCACCCGGCGAGGACGAGCCCGCCGCCACACCGACCGCCGGCGCCTGCCGCTCCTGGGGAGCAGCGGGAATCAGCGCACCGAGCCCACGCCCCAACCCCCTACGTCGCTCACTCACTGGATCCCCTCCGACATGCTTCGCTGGCTGTTCTGGCTGCCCAGGTGGGCGTGCTGGGCGTCGTAGCGGATACCGACCCCCCGCAGCGCGATCTCACGAGCCGCCTCGAGGTACGACAGCGAGCCGCTGGAGCCCGGGTCGTAGGTGAGCACGGTCTGTCCGTAGCTCGGCGCCTCCGAGATGCGCACCGATCGCGGAATGCTGGTCCGCAGGACCTCCTCGCCGAAGTGACTGCGCACCTCGTCGGCGACCTGCGAGGCGAGCCTCGTCCGCCCGTCGTACATGGTGAGCAGGATCGTCGACACATGCAGCGCCGGGTTCAGATGCCCGCGCACCAGGTCGACGTTCCTCAGGAGCTGACCCAGGCCCTCCAGCGCGTAGTACTCGCACTGGATCGGGATCAGCACCTCGGCTCCCGCCACGAGGGCGTTGACCGTCAGCAGCCCGAGCGAGGGAGGGCAGTCGATCAGAATGTAGTCCAGCGGCTGCTCGTACGCCTGGATCGCCCGCTGCAGCCGGCTCTCCCGCGCCACCAGCGACACCAGCTCGATCTCCGCACCGGCCAGATCGATCGTGGCGGGAGCGCAGAAGAGCCCCTCGACATCAGGCACCGGCTGCACCACGTCGGAGAGCGGCTTGCTCTCCACCAGGACGTCGTAGATCGAGGGGACCTCGGCATGGTGATCGATCCCCAGCGCCGTGGAGGCATTGCCCTGCGGATCCAGGTCGATCACCAGGACACGGGCGCCGTGCAGCGCCAGCGACGCGGCAAGGTTGACCGTCGTGGTCGTCTTGCCCACGCCGCCCTTCTGGTTGGCGACCACCATGACGCGCGTCTGCGCGGGCCGTGGAAGACCTTCTCCGGCACGCCCCAGAGCCTCCACTGCCAGTTGGGCAGCACGACCAATGGGGGTGTCGTCCATCGGGGGCGATGTTTCACGTGAAACATCGGACCCCGCCGATTCGGTTCGGGGACCGGGGACCGGGTCGGTCATCGGTCCCGCGATGTTGGCGTCGGACCGCAAGGATTCACTCTCCTCGGCTTCAGGCTCGCGATGAGCAGAGCCTGCCATGCTTTCGGGGTCGTGAACCAGCGAGGCCCCTGGTTCTGTGGACGAATCCACCTCTGTGGACAACTCCGCCACCCTCACGGGGGGCTTCGCCGGGGGTTTGCGGTCTCGGGGCGTGGCGGCCGCGCGGCCGCGGCTGATGATCCCCTGCAGCAGTGAGCGACGTTTCACGTGAAACACGATGCACGCGCCACCCGGCCACGACCGCCCGACACTCCGAAATAGGTACGAATGGTTGTTTGTATGGCTCAGCGACGCCGACGCGTCCGGCTGGTACGAGCGGCCTTGGCCCGCTTGGCGGCGAACCTCACACCACCCGGGCTCTCCCCGACCTCCACCCGCACCACGGTCGACAACGGATCCACGATGCCCTCGCCGACATGCAGCACCGAGGTCTCCACCACACCCAGCTTCGACAGCGCCGACCGCGCACCGTCCAGCTCCTCCTGAGCGGTGTCCCCCTTGAGCGCCAGCATCTCGCCATAAGGCCGCAGCAGCGGCACGCCCCAGCCGGCCAGCCGGTCCAGCGGCGCCACGGCACGAGCCGTCACCACATGCACCGGTGGCAGCTTGCCCAGCACCTCCTCGGCACGCCCCCGGACCACGGTCACATGATCCAGACCCAGCAGCTCGACGACCTCCTGAAGAAAGTTCGTCCGCCGCAGCAGCGGCTCCAGCAACGTGATCTTCAGATCCGGCCGTACCAACGCCAGCGGAATACCGGGCAGACCCGCACCCGAACCCACATCGCAGACCGTGACACCCTCCGGCACGACCTCCGAGAGCACCGCACAGTTCAGCAGATGCCGCTCCCACAGCCGCGGCACCTCACGCGGACCGATCAGCCCACGCTTCACTCCCGCGTCCGAGAGCAGCTCCGCGTACCGCACAGCCTCCGGAAAGTACTCGCCGAAAACCGTCCGCGCCTGCTCCGGCGCCTGGGGGAGCTCCGCTGACTCCGTCACGGGAACCGTCCTTCCGTACCGCGCACCGCGCTGGGGTTGGCTGACTATCAGGCTGACAAAGATCGGCCCCGCCTGCGAACAGACGGGGCCGACACGACAAGAAGGGATCAGGCAGGGAGAACGACGACGAAGCGCTGCGGCTCCTCGCCCTCGGACTCGCTGCGCAGCCCGGCGGCGGCGACCGCGTCGTGCACGACCTTGCGCTCGAACGGCGTCATCGGGTCCAGCTTCACCGGCTCACCCGTGGACTTCACCTTGTCCGCAGCCTGCGCACCCAGCTCCGCGAGCTCGGTGCGCTTCTTGGCACGGAAACCGGCGATGTCCAGCATCAGACGGCTGCGGTCACCGGTCTCCCGGTGCACGGCCAGACGCGTGAGCTCCTGGAGCGCCTCCAGCACCTCGCCGTCACGGCCCACGAGCTTCTGCAGATCACGGCCGCCCGCGTCGCTGACGATGGAGACCGCGGCCCGGTCCGCCTCGACGTCCATGTCGATGTCGCCGTCCAGATCGGCGATGTCGAGCAGACCCTCGAGGTAATCGGCCGCGATCTCACCCTCCTGCTCCAGGCGGGTCAGGGTGTCAACACCCTCAGCGGCCTCGGCGGAGGTGGTGCCTTCCGTCACGGGATGGACTCCTTCTTACTTCTTGGACGGGGACTTGGGCCGCTGCGGACCCTTGCGCTGTCCGGACTGGGCCTTGCTGCGGGTACCGCCGCCGGACTGCTTCTTGGCGGGTGCGGCGGGCTTGGCGTCCTCGGGCTCATCGGACTTGCTCAGCGAGGTCGGCTCCGACGACGGAGCGTCATCGGCCGCCTTGCCACCCGAGGCAGCCGCACCGCCCGACTGCCGCTGGGACTTGCTCTGCCGCTTGGGCTGCTGACGCTTGGGGGTGGCCGCGCTGGTCGACGTGCCGTCCTCGGTCTGGACCGCGGCCTGGGACTCGCTCTGGACCACGGAGCCGTCGGCCTGGGCCGCAAGACCCGCTTTGTTCAGACCGTTGATGAACTTGCGCTCGAACTCGTTGCGGTCGCGGCCCTTGGCGACGATCGCCTTGATGATGGTGCGCTCGCTGCGCTTGCGGGCCTTGCCGTGGCTCGTGACGTGCTTGGTGAGGCGCTCCAGGTAGGCGGCCTGGGCCTTGGAACCCGGCGTCGGGTTGTTGCGGATGACGTACATCTGCTGGCCCATGGTCCAGACGTTGGTGGTGAGCCAGTAGACGAGGACACCGACCGGGAAGTTGATGCCGAAGACGGCGAACATGACGGGGAAGACGTACATCAGCATCTTCTGCTGCTGCATGAACGGCGTCTTGACCGTGGTGTCGACGTTCTTCGTCATCAGCTGGCGCTGCGTGTAGAACTGCGACGCCGACATCAGGACGATCATGACCGCGGTGACGACCCGGACGTCCGTCAGCGAGGCGCCGAGCGCCTCGACCTTGCTCGAACCGTCCGTGAACTTCGCGGCCAGCGGGGCACCGAAAATGTGCGCCTTACGGGCACTGGCCAGCAGCGAATCGTTGATGACGCCGATCGTCGAGCCGGTCGCGATGCCGTTGAGCACGTGATACAGGGCGAAGAAGAACGGGGACTGCGCCAGGATGGGAAGGCACGAGGAGAGCGGGTTGGTACCCGTCTCCTTGTACAGCTTCATCATCTCTTCGGACTGACGCTGCTTGTCGTTCTTGTAGCGCTCCTGGATCTTCTTCATCTCGGGCTGGAGCGTCTGCATGGCCCGCGTCGACTTGATCTGCTTCACGAAGAGCGGGATCAGGCAGATACGGATCAGGATCACGAGGGACACGATCGACAGGCCCCAGGCCCACCCGGTGTCAGGGCCGAAGATGGCGCCGTACATCGAGTGGAACTGGACGATGACCCAGGAGACGGGTGTCGTGATGAAGCTGAAAAGACTGGCAATCGTGTCCACTAATCATGCTCCTTGGGCATGGGACGGAGTCTCTGCGGCCGGGCTCGAAGGAGTCTGTCCCTCGGTGGCCGAGGCGGCGGAGGGCCCGCCCCTACGTGCACGCCAGGCGTTACGCAGCATTTCGTGCCACCGCGGACGCTTGCGCGGCGGGACATGGTCCACCCCGCCCAGCGACCACGGATTGCACCGCAGGATGCGCCAGGCGGTGAGTGCCGTTCCCTTGATCGCACCGTGCCGGTCGATGGCCTGGAAGCCGTAGTGGGAGCACGACGGGTAGTACTTGCACACCGGCCCCAGCAGCGGACTGATGGTCCACTGGTACAGCTTGATCAGCGCCAGCAGCGGGTATTTCATCGTGCGCCCCCTCCCAGCAGCCGCTGAACGGCGGCATCCAGGTCTCGGGCCAGCTGTTCGTGATCGGCGTCGCCCGCCTCGGGCAGCGCTCGTACGACTACCAGGCTACCGGGGGGAAACAGAGCGACCCTGTCGCGCATCAGATGACGCAGTCTGCGCTTCACCTTGTTGCGCACGACCGCGCCGCCCACGGCCTTGCTCACGACGAAACCCGCACGCGTCGGGGGAGCGCTCTCCCCAGGCGCGTGCGGGTCCGTGGCACCGCTACGAAAATGGACGACGAGGGACGGGCGTCCGGCCCGGCGCCCTCGTCGTACCGCGGTCGCGAAGTCCTCGCGCCGCCTCAGCCGGTTCTCGGTGGGCAGCACGACGGCATGACCTGACCGGGATCAGGCGGACAGGCTGGCGCGACCCTTGCTGCGGCGGTTCGCCAGAATCGCGCGGCCGGCACGGGTACGCATCCGAAGACGGAAACCGTGGGTCTTCGCGCGACGACGGTTGTTCGGCTGGAAGGTGCGCTTGCTCACTCGGGGGCTCCAGAGATAAATCGGTGGTGGCGGGTGCCGTCCTGGCTGTCACCGTGCGCCCACGAGTAGCTCGCAGTAACGCCCGAGTGCACCGCTTCCCGATCACCCGAAGCGATCTGTGCCCATCGGAGGCAGGCGGCAGCAGCCATCGACAACTCGACCTGGTTACGGTACGCGCGGCTGCGCCATCCGGTCAAACCAGTGGTCACCAGGAGACACTATCCACAGGCTGGGGACAACAACTTGAACCGCACCCGTCGCCCTGACTACCGTGGCTGAACTCCGATTCGTTCCGTTGACCCCTGTGTTTCGGCTCCACCCCATTTGAATCCCGACTCGTCCCACAACCACACGTTCGTGGGACCCGTGAGAGAGCGTGCCCTGTGGCTGACGTACCTGCCGATCTTGCCGCAGTGTGGCCACGCGTACTCGAGCAACTTCTCGGCGAGGGCCGCGTCCAGGGTGTGGAGGCGAAGGACGAGCACTGGATCCGGCGCTGCCAGCCCCTCGCGCTGGTCGCCGACACCGCCCTGCTCGCCGTACCGAACGAATTTGCGAAAGGCGTACTGGAGGGCCGGCTGGCCCCTGCCGTCAGCGAGACGCTGAGCCGTGAGTGCGGTCGCCCGATCCGTATCGCGATCACGGTCGACGACTCCGCGGGCGAGCCCCCGGCACCGCCCGCGCCTCCTGCCCCCCGGCCCCAGTCGCGCTATGAGGAGCCGGAACTCCCCTCCGGCCAGTACGACAACCAGTACGAGGGTTACGGCCGTCACCGCGCCGACGACTCCCGTCCGAACCGCGGCGAGCAGCGCCCCGGGCCCCAGGGCGACCACGGGCCCCGCCCGGACCAGCTCCCGACCGCCCGCCCCGCCTACCCCTCGGAGTACCAGCGCCCCGAGCCCGGCTCCTGGCCGCGGCCGGCGCAGGACGAATACAGCTGGCAGCAGCAGCGGCTCGGCTTCCCGGAGCGCGACCCGTACGCGTCGCCGTCGCAGGAGCCGTATCCGCAGGAGTCGTACGGCCCCCCGTCGCAGGACTACCGCCCGCAGCCGATGGAGCGCCCGCCCTACGACAGTCCGCGCCGCGACTACGACGAGCGGCCGGACTACGACAAGCCACGCCCCGACTACGACCAGCCCCGGTCCGACTACGACCAGCGCGACGCCCGCCGGGACCTGCCCGATCCCCCGTCCGGCTCCGGACATGTGCATCGCGGCGGCCCGGTCGGCTCCAGCCTGCCCACCACCGGTGCTCCCGGTCCGCTCGCCGCGCAGCCCGCGCCCGCGACCGGCCCCGGTGAGCCCACCGCGCGGCTGAACCCGAAGTACCTCTTCGACACGTTCGTCATCGGCGCCTCCAACCGCTTCGCCCACGCTGCCGCGGTGGCGGTCGCCGAGGCGCCGGCCAAGGCCTACAACCCCCTCTTCATCTACGGGGAGTCGGGACTCGGCAAGACCCACCTGCTGCACGCGATCGGGCACTACGCGCGCAGCCTGTATCCCGGCACGCGCGTGCGGTACGTGAGCTCGGAGGAGTTCACCAACGAGTTCATCAACTCCATCCGCGACGGCAAGGGCGACAGCTTCCGCAAGCGCTACCGCGAGATGGACATCCTGCTCGTCGACGACATCCAGTTCCTCGCGGACAAGGAGTCGACGCAGGAGGAGTTCTTCCACACCTTCAACACGCTCCACAACGCGAACAAGCAGATCGTTCTGTCCAGCGACCGGCCGCCCAAACAGCTGGTGACGCTGGAGGACCGGCTGCGGAACCGTTTCGAGTGGGGTCTGATCACCGACGTCCAGCCGCCCGAGCTGGAGACACGGATCGCGATCCTGCGCAAGAAGGCGGTGCAGGAGCAGCTCAACGCCCCGCCGGAGGTCCTGGAGTTCATCGCCTCCCGGATCTCGCGCAACATCCGCGAGCTGGAGGGGGCGCTGATCCGGGTGACGGCGTTCGCGTCGCTCAACCGGCAGCCGGTCGACCTGGGCCTGACCGAGATCGTCCTCAAGGACCTGATCCCCGGCGGCGAGGACTCCGCCCCGGAGATCACCTCCACGGCCATCATGAGCGCCACGGCGGACTACTTCGGCCTGACCGTCGAGGACCTGTGCGGCACCTCGCGCGGGCGGGCGCTCGTCACGGCCCGCCAGATCGCCATGTACCTGTGCCGCGAGCTGACGGACCTGTCGCTGCCGAAGATCGGCGCGCTGTTCGGCGGCCGCGACCACACCACGGTCATGCACGCCGACCGCAAGATCCGCAATCTGATGGCCGAGCGGCGCTCCATCTACAACCAGGTCACCGAGCTCACCAACCGCATCAAGAACGGCTGACAGAGGCAGAGTTACGACGGTTTCGACGCTGAAGGGCGCCCTGGGGACGAGATCCCGGAGGCGCCCTTCTTCATGCCGCCGTAGCCGGCTGTTCGAATCCCCGCCGGGTTACGGCCTCCCTCCACAGATCCGGCGACTTTCTGCCGTCCACATCCTGGGGACTGCGAAGTTGTCCAGATCACGGTCCACAGGCTCTCTGTTGAAAGACCATCGGGCCAGGTCAGGTGGTTGTGGATTCGTGGACGAACGATCTCCACAGACTGTGGACAGCGAGAAGATCCACAGGCTGTGCACCGAGTTGTCCACCGGCAACCCACAGGCCGGGGCCGGTTGTCCCCAGCGATCACCAGGTTCTCCACATGCCTGTCCACTGTTCGGCAACGCGACGCGCCTGATCACCGGGTCGAGTGAAAGGCGTCACACGAAGGTGCCGGGTTGGGCTGTGGGAAAGGTGGGTAAAGCTGGGGACGGCGCTGGGGAGAACTCGCCTCAGGCTGTGCACGGAGTGTGCAGAACTTTCTGTTCTCCACAGATACGCCCGGTTGTCCACCGCCTCCGCCCACAGGGCCAGTGGACAAAATTTCCCCTCTGAGCTGGGAAAACGGGGTTATCCACGGTATCCACAGCCCCTACTACTACTCCCAACTAGAGAGAGCTGGGAATCCGTTTCGAAGTGGGGCCTGTGCACAACTCGCTGTCCGGCTCCCGGCTGCCCCTCGTCACGACTTGACCCCGAGAGGCACCTACTGTCAGTGCCGTGCGTCAGACTGGTCCCCGGTGTCCTTCCCTTCACAGGGTCCGGCGACACCGAGACAGACGACGAAGCCAGGCAGGGCGAGAAGCGCCGGCAACAGCAGGAGGCGGCAACAGTGAAGATCCGGGTGGAACGCGACGTACTCGCGGAGGCAGTGGCCTGGGCGGCGCGCAGCCTCCCGGCCCGTCCGCCGGCGCCTGTCCTCGCCGGCCTTCTCCTGAAGGCCGAGGAAGGCCAGCTGAGCCTGTCCAGCTTCGACTACGAGGTCTCCGCGCGGGTGTCGGTGGAGGCAGAGGTCGAGGAGGGCGGCACGGTGCTGGTCTCCGGCCGCCTGCTCGCCGACATCTGCCGAGCCCTCCCCAACCGTCCGGTGGAGATTTCCACAGACGGTGTACGGGCCACGGTGGTCTGCGGCTCCTCGCGGTTCACACTCCACACCCTGCCTGTGGAGGAGTACCCGGCGCTGCCGCAGATGCCGAGCGCCACGGGCACCGTCCCCGGTGAGGTCTTCGCCTCCGCCGCCGCCCAGGTGGCCATCGCCGCGGGCCGTGACGACACGCTCCCCGTCCTGACCGGTGTGCGCATCGAGATCGAGGGCGACACCGTCACGCTGGCGTCCACCGACCGCTACCGCTTCGCGGTTCGTGAGTTCCTGTGGAAGCCGGAGAACCCCGAGGCGTCCGCGGTGGCCCTGGTGCCCGCCAAGACGCTCCTGGACACCGCCAAGGCCCTCACGAGCGGCGACAGCGTCATCCTGGCGCTCTCCGGTTCGGGCGCCGGCGAGGGTCTGATCGGTTTCGAGGGCGCGGGCCGCCGTACGACCACGCGTCTGCTCGAAGGCGACCTGCCGAAGTACCGCTCGCTGTTCCCGACGGAGTTCAACTCCATCGCCGTGATCGAGACCGCCCCCTTCGTGGAGGCCGTCAAGCGTGTGGCCCTGGTCGCCGAGCGCAACACCCCGGTGCGGCTGAGCTTCGAGCAGGGTGTGCTGATCCTGGAGGCCGGTTCCAGCGACGACGCACAGGCTGTGGAGCGGGTCGACGCCCAGCTGGAGGGTGACGACGTCTCGATCGCCTTCAACCCGACGTTCCTGCTGGACGGGCTCAGCGCGATCGACTCCCCGATCGCCCAGCTCTCCTTC
>NZ_DATCVQ010000114.1:0-4944 GCF_036566765.1 Streptomyces sp. | reverse complement strand
GTTGAGTTCTCAAGGAACGGACGCTTCCTTCGTACTCACCCTCTCGGGCTTTCCTCCGGGCTTTTCCCTTCGGTCTTGCGTTTCCGACTCTATCAGATCTTTCCGATCCGATTTCCTCGGTGCCTTTCGGCTTGCTTTCCGGTTTCTCGGCTTCCCGATTCACCTTCCGGCTGCCTTTCGGCGTGTCCACTACTTTAGCCGATTTCCCGGGCGACTCATAATCGAGCCATTCGAGACGAATTTCGGCATGCCGAAATCGAACCCGTTCGGGTTGTCGTAGGTAGTGGATGGCCGCTCCCGGGTCGCCTGAACAAGCAGGCCCGTTTCCAGCGGCTCGGGCTACGTTAGGCGTCCGAGAGGGCCGAGTCAAGTCGAGTCAAGAGGGCCTCTTGCGTGGCGCGTGGGCTCGGTAGGGGCTGACAGTGGGGTCCTCGTCGATCCAGAAGCGCCAGGGGTGCGGCGCGCCGTCGCCGCCCACGCCCGTGCGCGGGCCGCTGCGGACCTGGTCGGGGCGGGGTGGGAGGCCCGTAAGTACCGCGAGGGGGGCGTCGGGACCTGCGCAGATGTCGGTGCCGTTCAAGGACAAGGTGATGTCCAGGGCGGTGGCGAGACGGGCGGGGCCCTTGGCCAGTTCCTTGTCGTAGCGGGCCGAGAGTCGACGCTTGCGGGCGGACTCGGCGCCCCGCTGGATTTCACCCGCTCGGAGCAGCACTCCACCGGCGTGGCCCTTGGGGCCGCACACCAGGTTCAGGCAGTGCCACATGCCATAGGTGAAGTAGACGTAGGCGTGACCGGGCGGGCCGAACATGACCGCGTTGCGTGCGGTGCGGCCGCGGAAGGCGTGCGAGCCCGGGTCGATCTCGCCGGCGTACGCCTCCACCTCCGTGAGACGTAGCTCGATCGGGCCGTCCTCCGTTCTGCGGACGAGCGTGCGGCCGAGCAGGTCGGGGGCGACCTCCAGTACGGGGCGGTCGAAGAAGGCCCGAGGCAGCGGCGTACGGTCGGGGCTTTCGCTCATGGCGTCCGAGCCTAGTGGGGGCCTGCTGGGGCGCAGGTGGGAACCGGCTACGGTCGTCGCGCGTATGTAGGGCCAGGACCAAGTAAGGAGTGGACAGACATGGGCTTCAAGAAGCTGCTCGCGAGCCTCGGTGCCGGTGGGGCGTCCGTGGAGACGGTGCTCACCGAGGAGAACGTGGTTCCGGGCGGGGTCGTCCAGGGCGAGGTGCGGATCCAGGGCGGATCGGTGGACCAGCAGATCGAGGGGCTCTCGATCGGGCTGCAGGCGCGCGTCGAGGTCGAGGGCGGCGAGCAGGAGCTCAAGCAGGACATCGAGTTCGTGAAGGTGCGGCTCGGTGGCGCCTTCACGGTGAAGGCCGGCGCGGTGCACGTGGTGCCGTTCGGTCTGGAGATCCCGTGGGAGACGCCGGTCACCGCGATCGCCGGGCAGCAGCTGCGCGGCATGAACATCGGGGTGACCACCGAGCTGGAGATCGCGCGCGCGGTGGACTCCGGTGACCTGGACCCGATCAACGTGCACCCGCTGCCGGCGCAGCAGGCGATCCTGGACGCGTTCCTCCAGCTGGGCTTCCGCTTCAAGAGCGCGGACATGGAGCGCGGTCACATCCGGGGCACCCGGCAGAAGCTGCCGTTCTACCAGGAGATCGAGTTCTTCCCGCCTCAGCAGTACCGCGGGCTGAACCAGGTCGAGGTCAGCTTCGTGGCGGACGAGCGCGAGATGGACGTCGTCCTGGAGATGGACAAGAAGCCGGGGCTATTCAGCGAGGGCAGCGACTCCTTCCGGTCCTTCAAGGTCGGTCTGCAGGACTTCCACACCACCGACTGGGCGGCGTACCTGAACCAGTGGCTCGCGGACGTCGGCGGCAAGCGCAACTGGTTCTAGGCTCGGCCCGACACCTGTCAGTCAGATCGGGCGATACGGAGGTTCAGACGTGGCCGAGGGCAAGAGGGCGCCGCTCCCTCACGACTTCCACCCGCCGGTGCCGGAGTTCACCGTGGTGAGCGACGACATCGTGCCGGGTGGGGTGCTGAAGGACGGTCAGGTGTACTCGGCGGGGAACGTCTCTCCCCATCTTCGCTGGGAGGGCTTCCCGGCGGAGGCGAAGAGCTTCGCCGTCACCTGCTTCGACCCGGACGCGCCGACGGGCAGCGGGTTCTGGCACTGGGTGCTGTTCGACATCCCGGCGTCGGTGACGGAGCTTCCCGCGGGCGCCGGCTCGGGGTCGTTCGAGGGGCTGCCGGCGGGTGCCGTGCATGTCCGCAACGACTACGGGTCGCAGGACTTCGGCGGCGCCGCGCCGCCGGCCGGTGAGAACCACCGGTACGTCTTCACCGTGTACGCGGTGGACAGCGAGAAGCTCGGGCCGGACGCGGACGTGTCGCCGGCGGTGGTCGGCTTCAATCTGCGCTTCCACACGCTCGGGCGTGCCCAGCTGATCGCCGAGTACGCGAGTCCCGCGCAGTGACGCCGACGGCGCACTGACGCGGACGGCGCGCGCCGCTGAGGCGCGCAGCTCAGCGTTCGTTTGTTGTTTGCCCGCTTCTGGTCTTGGAGAGATCAGAAGCGGGCATCTTTCGTTGCGCGCAGATATTGCGTTGTCCTACCCCGGCGCGCCCGGCCAGAGTTGATCCAAGCCCGGAAGCCCGCCAACAGGGTCGGGCCGGCACACGGGAGGTGGGCACAATGCGGGACACGCTGGTACTGAACGCGAGCTTCGAGCCGCTGTCGACGGTGACACTCAACCGTGCGGTGGTGCTTGTCCTGACGGACAAGGCCGTCGTGGAACAGGCTCATCCCGATCTGCGCATGCGTGGCGCCGCCGTCGACCTTCCGGTGCCCCGGGTGATCAGGCTCTGCCGCTACGTACGGGTGCCGTTCCGAAGACACGCTCCGTGGTCGAGGAGGGGCGTGCTGGTGCGTGACCAGCACCGGTGCGCGTACTGCGGGAGGCGCGCGACGACCGTGGACCATGTGGTGCCGCGGGCGCAGGGCGGTGGGGACAGCTGGCTGAACACGGTCGCGTCGTGCGCCGAGGACAACCACCGCAAGGCGGACCGGACTCCGGAGCAGGCCGGGATGCCGCTGCTGCACGAGCCGTTCGTGCCGACTCCGGCGGACGCGATGCTGCTGGCGATGCGGGCGGGTGAGCGGGCGGAGCTGCCGGAGTGGCTCGCCGAGTCGGCGGCCTGAACGCGTCCGTGACTGTGTGAGCCCGCCCCTCCTGGGGGCGGGCTCTTCCGTTTCTCGGGCTCTTCGCGCTAGTCCAGCGTGAGTTGGAGGATCGCGATGATGCCTACGGCGATGATGACTCCGCGCAGGACCGCGGGCGGCAGCCGGCGGCCGACCTTGGCGCCGATCTGTCCGCCGATGGCCGAGCCGACGGCGATCAGCAGGACCGCCGTCCAGTCGAACTCGGCGACGAAGAGGAAGAAGACGGCGGCGACGCCGTTGACGACGGCGGCCAGGACGTTCTTGACGGCGTTGATGCGCTGGATGCTCTCGTTCAGCAGCAACCCCATGAGCGAGAGGTACAGGACGCCCTGAGCGGCGCCGAAGTAGCCGCCGTACATGCTGGCGAAGAAGAGTCCGACGAGGAGGACCACGCCGCCGTGCCGGGGGGCCTCGGTGCCACTGATTTCGCGGCGGCGTTTCACCGCGGCGGAGATGCGGGGCTGGAGGACGACGAGGACGAGCGCGAGGCCGATCAGGACCGGGACGATCGTGTCGAAGGCCTCGGAGGGCAGGGCGAGCAGCAGGATCGCGCCGAGGAGTCCGCCGAGGAGGGCCACGGCGCCGAGGCGGAGGACGCGGGCCTTCTGGCCTTCGAGTTCGGCGCGGTAGCCGATGGCTCCGCTGATGGAGCCGGGGACCAGGCCGAGGGTGTTGGAGACGTTCGCGGTGATGGGCGGAAGGCCCGTCGCGAGCAGCACGGGGAACGTGATCAGGGTTCCCGAGCCGACGATCGTGTTGATGGTGCCGGCTCCGATACCGGCGGCGAAGACTGCCAGTGCTTCCCAGATGGACAAAGCCATCTCCTTACATGGTCAGTGAGTCGCCTCCCCGCCCTGACGAAGCATCGGGGTCGAGGGGCTCTCACCGATCATGCAGCATTACGTGTACGTGTCAGTCAACCGGGGGTTCTTCGCGGCGCTGCGCGCCGACGCCCGGGCCGGACTCCTTGCCGGCCGATCCGCCGCCGGTGTTGAAGCCGGGGACTCCGCCGCCGAGGTTGCCGAAGGCGCCGGAGAGGCCCTTGAGGGCGTCGCCGATCTCGCTGGGCACGATCCAGAGCTTGTTGGCGTCGCCCTCGGCGATCTTCGGCAGCATCTGGAGGTACTGGTACGAGAGCAGCTTCTGGTCCGGGTCGCCGGCGTGGATCGCCTCGAAGACCGTGCGGACGGCCTGGGCCTCGCCCTCGGCCCGCAGGGCGGCGGCTTTGGCCTCACCCTCGGCGCGCAGGATCTGGGACTGCTTCTCGCCCTCGGCGGTGAGGATGGCGGCCTGGCGGGTGCCCTCCGCGGTGAGGATCGCGGCGCGCTTGTCGCGGTCGGCGCGCATCTGCTTCTCCATCGAGTCCTGGATCGACGGCGGCGGGTCGATCGAGCGCAGCTCGACGCGGTTGACCCGGATGCCCCACTTGCCGGTCGCCTCGTCCAGCACATACCGGAGCTTCTCGTTGATCTCCTCACGGCTGGTCAGCGTCTGCTCCAGGTCCATGCCGCCGATGATGTTCCGCAGCGTGGTCATGGTCAGCTGCTCGATCGCCTGGATGTAGTTGGAGATCTCGTACGTCGCCCGGACCGGATCGTTCACCTGGAAGTAGATGACCGAGTCGATCGACACCATCAGGTTGTCCTCGGTGATGACGCCCTGGGGCGGGAACGCGACCACCTGCTCGCGCATGTCGATCGTGTAGCGCACCTTGT
>NZ_DATCVQ010000113.1:0-10483 GCF_036566765.1 Streptomyces sp. | reverse complement strand
CCCCGCACGCTGGTGACATGAATCACGTAACTGAGCCCCCACCGGCGGAAATTGACGCGAACTATCGGATGGGGTTCACCGTCGGTGAGCACTCCGCGCGCCACATGCGCCGCATCCTGCGCAGCTTCCTCGCGCACTGGCGGCTGCACCACCTCACCCACGCCGCCGAGCTCGCGCTCACCGAGCTCGTCGCGAACGTCGTGCGGCACGTGCCCGACCGACGGTGCGCGGTGATCGTGCTGCGCGAGCCGCACGGACTGAGAGTGGAGGTCGCGGACGGAGTCCCCGGCGCCGTCGCCGCGAAGGGCGGGGATCCGATGGACGACGGCGGACGGGGGTTGCTGCTGGTGGAGGCGGTGACGGACCGGTGGGGGGTCGAGGAGGCGCCGGGAGGGAAGAGGGTGTGGTTCGAGTGCGACGCGTAGGGCACGATGGCTGCCCGTACGCCCGTACCGACCAGTAGGAGCCCCCATGCCCGCCCCCGAGATCCTCTCCGCCTTCGAGTCGGCCAAGGGCTTCATGCCCGTGAAGGAGGGTCTGGCGCTGTACGAGGCGGCCGCCGAGGCCGGCAAGCTCGGGCTTCCGCTGCTTGAGGTCGGGACGTACTGCGGCCGCTCGACGATCCTGCTGGCGGACGCGGCGCGGGAGGCCGGAGTGGTCGCGGTCACGGTGGACCACCACCGGGGCAGCGAGGAGCAGCAACCGGGGTGGGAGTACCACGACGCGACCGTGGTCGACCCGGAGGTCGGTCTGATGGACACCCTCCCGACCTTCCGGCGCACGCTGCGCAAGGCGGGCCTGGAGGACCACGTGATCGCGGTGGTCGGCCGCTCGCCGCAGGCGGCGAAGGTGTGGGCCGGGGAGCTCGGGTTCGTCTTCATCGACGGCGGGCACACGGACGAGCACGCGACGGCGGACTACGAGGGCTGGGCCCCGAAGGTCGCGCAGGGCGGGCTGCTCGTCATCCACGACGTGTTCCCGAACCCGGAGGACGGCGGCCAGGCCCCGTACCGGATCTACCTCCGGGCGCTGGAGTCCGGCGCGTTCGAGGAGATCTCCGTCACGGACTCCCTCCGGGTCCTGCGCCGCGTGGGCGCCGGGGTCTGAGTCCGGCCGCACACGGCACGGACAGGGTTCCTGCAATTGACGCGGTCCGGGACCGGCCTGCCCTCGGACAGGCCGATCCCGGACCTCGGCCACTCGGCGCCCCTCCCCGTGCGCCGTTCGGCCCCCTACGCCCAGAGGACCTAGAGTCGCGGGCATGCCGTTCGACGCGAAGACCCCCGCCCTCGCCCTCGGCTGCGCCGTGCTCACCGTCGCCGCGCTCGCCGGATGCGGCGGCACGGCCGCCCTCGACGCGAAGCCGGGCGCGAAGCCCGACGCGACGAGCGGCACCGCGAACGGTGCGACGAGCGGGGCCACGCCCCCCGTGAAGCCGGTCACATCCGCGCCGCCCGCCGCCACCCGCTCCCTCGCCGGGCGGACCGTCGTCATCGACCCGGGGCACAATCCGGGCAACTTCCGTCACACCAGCGAGATCAACCAGCAGGTCGACATCGGGACGAACCGCAAGGAATGCGACACCACCGGCACCTCCACGGCCGACGGCTACACGGAGGCCGCATTCACCCTCGATGTTTCACACCGGCTGCGGGATCTCCTCAGGGCGCAGGGCGCGACCGTGGTCCTCACGCACGACGCCGAGCGCCCCTTCGGCCCCTGCGTCGACGAGCGCGCCCGCCTCGGGAACAAGGCGAAGGCCGACGCCGTCGTGTCCGTGCACGCCGACGGATCGGCGGCCGGAAACCGGGGTTTCCACGTGATCCTGCCCGCCCGCGTCCAGTCCGGGGCCGCGGACACGACGGCGATCGTGGGGCGGTCGCGTACGCTCGGCGAGCGCGTCGCCGCGCAGTTCGCGCGCGCGACCGGCACCTCGCCCGCCAACTACATCGGTTCCGGTACCGGGTTGGACGTCCGCGAGGATCTCGGCGGACTGAACCTCTCGACCGTTCCCAAGGTCTTCCTGGAATGCGGCAATATGCGTGACCCGAAGGACGCCGCGTTGCTCGCGAATGCGGCATGGCGCCAGAAAGCGGCGCGCGGGATCGCGGACGGCATCGGGACCTACCTGCAGGGGTAGTGCTTGCGGACGATAGATTCGTCCGGACGACGGTGCCGCCCCCGTGCCCTGCGTGCCATCCCGACGAGACGACCCGACGAAGGACTTTTCACGTGAATATCCGCTCGCTCACTCGAGGCGACGGCGTGGTGATCGGAGCAGCGGTGGTGCTGTTCATCGCCTCGTTCCTGGACGTCAGCGGCTGCGATGGCAGCTTCTGCGACAAGGTGCCGGCCACCTTCTCCTGGGAGATCTCCCCGCTCGGCTGGGGAGCCTTCCTGCTCTCCATCGCCGGCGGCGCCCTCGTGGTCGTGTCGCACGGCCTGCCGCAGCCCCGCAAGGTCGCGGGCCTCGAACTGGGCCAGGTCGGCGTCGCGTTCGCCGTCGCCGCGGCCTGGAACATGCTGATGTGGGTCTTCGAGTCCTCCAACATCGGCCCGGGTCTGATCCTCGGCGCCATCGGCGCCGTGGCCCTGGCCGGTGCCGCCATCGCCAGCCCGCTGGTGCCCGCCCTCAAGGCCCCGCTGGTCACCGCGCCGAAGCCGCAGGCCCCGCAGCCGTACGGCGTGCAGCCGGGCATGCCCGGTCAGCAGGGCATGCCCGGTCAGCAGGGCGTCCCCGGCGGCTACGGCTACCCGGGCGCGCAGCAGCAGCCGTACGGCGTCCAGCCGGGCATGCCGGGCGACCCGCACGCCCAGCACGCCCAGCAGGGCCAGCCGTTCGGCGCACAGCCGGGCCAGCCGCAGCCGGGTCAGCCGCAGCCCCAGCAGGAGCAGCCGCAGGCCGCCCAGCCGCAGCAGGCCGGCGACTTCGCGCCGTTCTGGTTCGCGGTCCCGGTCGCCCGCCCGCTGTACGCCGAGGACGGCTCGCAGGCGCCGATCGCCGAGCTGGCCCCGGGTACCTGGTACCTCGCGGTCGACAAGCGCGGCGACGCGCTGGTGGCGCAGACCCAGGACGGGCGTCGCGGCGTCCTGCAGGACACCACGGGCATCCAGCACGGCTGAGCCGCGCTCTCCTTCGCCGACGGCCCCTCGCCCTTCCGGGCGGGGGGCCGTTGGCGTACAGTCCGGAGCCGAGCTGACGAACCGTCAGAAAGGCTTTCTGCCATGCGCCTCGGACTCGCCCTCGGCTACTGGGGGCGCGGCCCCTCCCCCACGCACCTCGAACTCGCCCGCGAGGCCGAGCGGCTGGGGTACGACTCGGTGTGGACCGCCGAGGCGTGGGGGTCGGACGCCTTCACGGCGCTCACCTGGATCGCCGCGCACACCTCCCGGATCAGGCTGGGCACGGCGGTCGCACAGATGGCCGCCCGCACCCCCACCGCGACCGCGATGCACGCGCTCACCCTGGACCACCTCTCCGGCGGGCGGATGCTGCTCGGGCTCGGCCTGTCCGGCCCGCAGGTGGTCGAGGGCTGGTACGGCCGGCCGTTCCCGCGCAGCCCGCTGACCGCGACCCGCGAGTACGTGGACGTGATCCGGCAGGTGCTGCGCCGCGAGGGGCCCGTCGCGCTCGACGGGCGGTTCCACTCCCACCCGTACGCGGGCGAGGACGGCACCGGCCTCGGCAAGCCGCTCAAGCCGATCACCCACCCGCTGCGGGCGGACCTGCCGGTCCTGCTCGGCGCGGAGGGGCCGCGGAACATCGCCCAGACCATCGAGATCGCGGACGGCTGGCTCCCGCTGTACTGGTCGCCGACCCGGTACGCGGAGGTGTACGCGCTCGGCGCGCTCCCGAAGGGCTTCCTGGTCGCGCCCATGGTCCGGGCGCAGGTGTGCGACGACGTCGCCGAGGGGCTGCTGCCGGTCAAGGCGATGCTCGGCTTCTACATCGGCGGCATGGGCCACGCGGCCCGCAACTTCCACGCGGACCTGATGGCGCGCATGGGGTACGCGGACGAGGCCGGGCGCATCCAGGAACTGTTCGCGGCCGGCCGCCGCGAGGAGGCCGTCCTGGCCGTGCCGGACGCCTTCGCCGACGAGATCTCGCTGGTCGGCCCGCGCGAACGGATCGCCGAACGGCTCACGTCGTGGCGGGCGGGCCCGATCACCGACCTCCTGGTCACGGCCCCGGACCCGGCCACTTTGCGCGTCCTCGCGGAGCTGAACGACGCGGGTTAGGGGGTGTGTGACCCTGATCCGCCGGACAGGCCCTAGACCTTCAGGAGCCGCAGCAGTCGGGCTCCAGGCCGCGCGGCAGGCGTTCGCCGGCGAAGACCGCGACCGTCGCCTCGTCGCCGCCCAGCGCCGCGACCGCGAGCAGCAGGGAGCCGGCGGTCCAGGTGGTGAGCTCCTCCGGCCAGATCGCCGGGCTGCCCTCGAAGACGTAGCCCGTCCAGTACATGCCGCCCTCGGCGCGCAGGTGCTGGATGGACTGGAGGATCTCCAGGGCTCGGTCGGACTCGCCCATCGCCCAGAGGGTCAGGGCGAGTTCGCAGCTCTCGCCGCCGGTCACCCAGGGGTTGGGCAGCACGCAGCGGACGCCGAGGCCGGGCACGACGAAGTCGTCCCAGTGCGCGTCGATGCGGGCCTTGGCCTCCGGGCCGGTCACCGCGCCGCCGAGGACCGGGTAGTACCAGTCCATGGAGTAGCGGGACTTGTCGAGGAAGCGCTCGGGGTGGCGGCGGATCGCGTGGCCGAGCGCCCCGGCCGCGAGCTCCCAGTCGGGCTGCGGCTCCTCGCGCGCCTCGGCGATGGCCAGCGCGCAGCGCAGCGCCTGGTGGATGGAGGAGCTGCCGGTGAGCAGCGCGTCGGTCACGGGCGTGCCGTCGGCCTCGCGCTTCCAGCCGATCTGGCCGCCGGGCTGCTGCAACGCGAGGACGAACTCGGTGGCGGCATAGACGACCGGCCACATCCGGTCGAGGAAGGCGTCGTCGCCGGTGGCGAGGTGGTGGTGCCAGACGCCGACGGCGATGTACGCGACGAAGTTGGATTCGCGGCCGCGGTCGGTGACCTGCTCCGGGTCGCCGTCGTGGTAGGCGGCGTACCAGGAGCCGTCGGCGTTCTGGTGCCGCGCCAGCCACTCGTACGCGCGGGCCGCGGCGGCGTGCTCGCCGGCGGTGTCGAGGGCCATGGCAGCCTCGGTGTGGTCCCACGGGTCCAGGTGGTGACCGCGGAACCACGGGATCGCGCCGTCCTCGCGCTGGACCGCGAGGATCCCGGCGACGGTCTCGGCGGCCTGCTCGGCGGTGAGGACGCCGGGCAGGACGAGATGCTCGGCGATCTGCTCGGGAGACGTCACGCGTCGGCCTCGGCGTCCGCCGTGGCTTCGGCCTTGGGCAGGTGCGGCTTGGTCGCG
Source organism: Streptomyces sp. (assembly GCF_036566765.1). GTDB lineage: Bacteria > Actinomycetota > Actinomycetes > Streptomycetales > Streptomycetaceae > Streptomyces. Next base: position 5,067 of record NZ_DATCVQ010000113.1, on the reverse strand, counting down.
TAGACGACGAAGCTCTTGCCGACGACCGGGTTGAGCAGCTGCTCGGCGACCCGGGTCAGGGCGGGCTTCTTCATGATGTCCCAGACCAGGAGCTTGTGGTACGCCCGGACCGGCAGCGCCTTGTCGTTGTCCACGCCGAACGCGCACTTCAGCCACCAGTACGGGGAGTGCAGCGCGTGCGCGTGGTGGCTGCCGTACGGCCGCAGGCCCGCCTGGCGGATCTTGCCGAGCAGCTCGTCGGCCTTGTAGATGCGGATGTGGCCGCCCTCGACCTCGTGGTACTCGTCCGAGAGCGCCCAGCAGACCTTCTCCGGGCCGTAGCGCGGGACGGTGATCGCGATCCGGCCGCCGGGCCTGAGGACGCGGACCATCTCGGCGAGCACGCCCTTGTCGTCCGGGATGTGCTCCATGACCTCGGAGATGATCACGACGTCGAAGGACTCGTCCGGGAACGGCAGGTTGAGCGCGTCGCCCTCCATCGCGGTGGCCGTCGCGCCCGCCGGGGCCTCGCCGGCCTCCTTCATGGCGGCGAACCACTTGGCGACCTCGCGGATCTCCTCCCCGTTCTGGTCGAGCGCCACCACCTGGGCGCCACGCCGATAACACTCGAAGGCATGCCGCCCCGCACCACAGCCCAAGTCGAGCACGCGGTCGCCGGGGGCGAGCGGGAAGCGGGTGAAGTCGACGGTCAGCACGGGGTCGTCCTGCTTTCGAAGTTGGTAGCTGGTTGTGGGCAGGCGTTCCGCAGGGCGATGGGGGTCCCCCCTGCTCGAGCGAAGCCGAGAGCTTGGGGGAGGGTGGGCACAACCCACCCACCGGGCCGCACCTGGCGAACAAGGCGAGGCGTCACCGGCGCACCCCGGCGCCCTGCCGGGCGATCGCCTCGCGATACAGCTCGGCCGTCCCCTGAGCGGCCCGCGCCCACGTGAACCGCTCAAGCACGCGCTCGCGCCCGGCCGCGCCGAGCCGCGCGCGCAGCCCGGCATCATCCAGGACACGCCCCAGCGCCGCAGCCAACGCCCCCGCGTCACCCGGCGGCACAGCCAGACACGTCTCACCATCAGGCCCCGCGACCTCAGGAATCGCCCCGCCCGTCGTCGCGACGAGCGGAGTACCCGTAGCCATCGCCTCCGCCGCCGGCAGCGAGAACCCCTCGTACAGCGACGGCACGCACGAGACCTGCGCGGACCGCACGAGGTCGACGAGCTCCGCGTCGGAGATCCCCTTCACGAACCGGACGGCGTCGGCGAGCCCGTACCGCTCGATCGCCTGGGCCACCGGCCCGTCCTCGGCACGCTTGCCGACGACGACGAGGTGGGCGTCCGGGTTCTCCGTACGCAGCTTGGCGAGCGCCTCGACGAGATGGACGAGGCCCTTGAGCGGGACGTCCGCGCTCGACGTGGTGACGATCCGGCCGGGGACCTCCGCGACCGCGGGGTTCGGCGACCACAGCTCGGTGTCCGCGCCGATGTGCACGACCCGGACGCGGTCCGGCCGCACGCCGAGGTGCTCGACGATCTCCTGCTCGGAGGAGCCGGAGACGGTCAGGACGGAGGGCAGCCGGCGGGCGACCCGCTTCTGCATGCGGGTGAAGGCGTACCAGCGGCGTACGGAGGCGCGGCGCTTCCAGTCGGCGGCCGCGTCCAGCTCCAGCTGCCGGTCGACGGTGATCGGGTGGTGGATCGTGGTGACCAGGGGCGCGCCGATCGCGCCGGGGCCGCCGAGGAGTCCGTAGCCGAGGGTCTGGTTGTCGTGGACGACGTCGAACGCGCCGCGGCGGGCGGCGAGGTGGCGCCGGGCCCGCAGGGAGAACGTGAGCGGCTCGGGGAAGCCGCCGGTCCACATGGTCGCGACTTCGAGGGCGTCGATCCAGTCCCGGTACTCGTCGCGCTTGGGCGTGCGGAACGGGTCGGGCTGCCGGTACAGGTCGAGGCTGGGCAGCTCGGTCAGGCGGAGCCCGGCGAGGTCCTCGCCCTCGTCCAGGACGGGGTACGGCTGGGAGCCGATGACCTCGACGCTGTGGCCGAGCCGGGCGAGCTCGCGGGAGAGGTGCCGGACGTAGACGCCCTGACCGCCGCAGAAGGGATTCCCCTTGTACGTGAGGAGAGCGATCCGCAACGGTCCGTCACCGTCGGTGGCACCCGGGAGGGGGTTTGCCTCTACGGCCTCAGCGGTCACTCGCGGCCCCCTGTCTCACTGCGTTTCGCGGGAGCGTAACCGCTCGCGCTAATCTAGAACAAGTTACAGACTTGATCGTTCTTGATCGTTCAAGAGGCATCGAATCTACCGGCAGGTAGCGCCCCTGTGAGAGCCGGAGCAGGTGATTCGCGCCACGGCGCGACGCCCGGCCATACTGGCGCGAACCAACGCCACGGAACGGGACCCATGACCGCGGAAGAGAGACCTGCGTCGCCGCCCCTGACGGAACGCCAGGAGGCCCGCCGCCGCCGCATCCTCCACGCCAGCGCCCAGCTGGCGAGCCGGGGCGGCTTCGACGCCGTGCAGATGCGCGAGGTCGCCGAGGCGGCCGGAGTGGCGCTCGGCACGCTGTACCGCTACTTCCCTTCCAAGATCCATCTGCTGGTCGCGACGATGCAGGACCAGCTGGAGGGCCTGCACACCACGCTGCGCAAGCGCCCCCCGGCCGGCGACGACGCGGCCCAGCGCGTCGCCGAGACCCTGATGCGCGCCTTCCGCGCCCTGCAGCGCGAACCGCACCTGGCGGACGCGATGGTCCGCGCCCTGACCTTCGCGGACCGCAGCGTGAGCCCCGAGGTGGACACGGTCTCGCGCCAGACCACCGCGATCATCCTGGACGCGATGGGCCTGGACCACCCGACCCCGCAGCAGCTCTCCGCGGTCCGGGTCATCGAGCACACCTGGCACTCGGCCCTGATCACCTGGCTGTCCGGCCGCGCGTCCATCGCCCAGGTGAAGATCGACATCGAGACGGTCTGCCGGCTCATCGACCTGACGGCCCCGGAGCCGGTGCGCCAGTAGACCGGCGCGGCCGTGGACCGGTGCGGCGCGGGACCGGCGCGGCAGTGGGCCGGCGCGGCCGTAGAGGCGCCTCCTCGCCTACTCCTCCGGCGGGAAGACCGGCTCCCCGCCGTCGCGCAGGGTGATCGTGATGGCCTCCACCGGGCAGCCCTCCGCCGCCGCGAGGACGCTTTCGTCGGCGTCCGCCTCGGGGGTCTGCGGGTGGGACTGGCGGGCCGCGTCGAGGCGGAAGCCGTCCGGGGCGTGGTTGACGCACATTCCCGAGCCGATGCAGACGCGGCGGTCCACCTCGACGTGCCAGCGGTCTCCCATCACGCGCCCTCCGGCCCCTCGTAGCCGCCCGGCAGGTGGATCATCTTGTGCTCCAGGTACTCGCCGAGGCCCTCGGGGCCGAACTCGCGGCCCACGCCGGAGTTCTTGTAGCCGCCGAACGGGCCGAGCATGTCGAGGCTGAAGGTGTTCACGTTGAAGGTGCCGGTGCGCACCTGGCGGGCGAAGTCGATGCCGTGCTCGACGTCCGAGGTCCAGACGCTGCCGCTGAGCCCGTAGTCGGAGTCGTTCGCGATCCGCAGCGCCTCGGCCTCGTCGCCGTACGGCAGCAGGCAGATCACGGGGCCGAAGATCTCCTCGCGGGCGATCCGCATGGAGTTGTCGACGCCGCCGAAGAGGGTCGGCTCGACGTACCAGCCCTGCTCCAGGCCGGCCGGGCGGCCGCCGCCGGTGAGCACCTTCGCGCCCTCGTCCTGGCCGATCCGGATGTAGTCGAGCGAGCGCTGCTGCTGGCGCCGCGCGACGAGCGGGCCGACCTGGGTCGCCGGGTCGAGCGGGTCGCCGACCACCAGCGCGCCGGCCGCCGCCGCGAAGGCCTCGGCGATCTCGTCGTACCGGCTGCGCGGGACGAGGATGCGGGTCTGCGCGACGCAGGCCTGGCCGTTGTTCATCCAGGCGGCCGGGACGATGCCGGCCACGGCGGTCGCCGTGTCGGCGTCCGGCAGCACGACGGCGGCGGACTTGCCGCCGAGTTCGAGGGTGACCCGGGTGAGGTTGCGCGCGGCGACCTCCATGACCCGCTTCCCGGCCCCGACCGAGCCGGTGAAGGACACCTTGTCGACGCCCGGGTGCCCGACCAGGTACTCGCTGACCTCGCGGTCCGCGGGCAGAATCGAGAGCACGCCCTCGGGCAGCCCGGCCTCCGTCGCGATCTCGGCGAGCAGGTACGCGTCGAGCGGCGTCTCCGGCGAGGGCTTGAGGATCACCGTGCAGCCGGCCAGCAGCGCGGGCCCGAGCTTGGCGGCGGCGGTGAACTGCGGCACGTTCCACGGCACCACGGCCGCGACCACGCCGACCGGTTCCCGCCGTACGAGCAGCGGCCCGAGCACGCCGGACCGGCGCTCCTCGTACGGGAACTCGCGGGCGACGGTGATCGCCGCGTCCCAGACCATCATCGCGCCGAGCGCCTGGGCCAGGACGCTCCAGGAGTACGGGGAGCCGTTCTGCGCGCTGATGAGCCGGGCGATCTCCTCGTGCCGCACGGCGACGGCGTCCTTGATCCTGCTGACCACCGCGATCCGCTCGTCCAGCGACATCCGCGGCCAGGGCCCCTCGTCGAACGCCCGGCGGGCGGCGGCGACGGCCCGGTCGACATCGGCCTCGGAGGCGTGCGGCACCCGCCCGATGACCTGCTCGGTGTGGGGCGAGATCACGTCGATGACGCCGGCGCCGAGGGGATCGGTCAACTCCCCGCCGATGAACAGCTTTCCGTGTTCCACAAGCTCGGTCATGGCTGCTGCCTCCCGGGGCCCCGGCGTATCTGACACTGTTTCAGAACTGATACCAGTTCTAGTTCCAGTAGTCCACGGCAGGGACGAACGAGCCCCCGACCGGTGGCCCGGCCCTGAGCACCGCGCTCGCGTTACTTGCCTTCCAGCGCCGCCACCAGCTGAGACAGGTTGCCGCCGGCCACCACGAGCGCAAGGTGGTCGTGGTAGTCCCGGCTGCTGACAATCAGGCCGTCGCGGACCCGCAGCACCTGGATGTTGGAGGCTTCGAAGGTCCGTCCGGTCAACC
>NZ_DATCVQ010000112.1:0-2520 GCF_036566765.1 Streptomyces sp. | reverse complement strand
AACGACTCCACCTCGCCCTGGACGTTGAACGTGGTGCCGCGGCCCCCGACCGCGTACACGCAGGTGCCGGTCTGCCCCGGCGGGCAGGGCGCGGCAGCCGCGGCGAGGAGGTACCGAGCGGTGGGCAGCGGCGCCACCTGGGTCCAGCCGTTGGTGACGGGGTTGTACGAGCGGACGCTCGACAAGACGGAGACGTCGCTGTCGAGGCCGCCCATCGCGTACACGCAGGTGCCGGACTGGCCCGGCGGACAGGTTGCGGCCGCCGCCGCGAAGGCGTGCCGAGGGGTGGGCAGCGGCGCCACCTGGGTCCAGCCGTTGGTGACGGGGTTGTACGCGTACGCGGTGTTCACGACGTTGTCGCCGTCGTTGCCGCCCATGGCGTACACGCAGGTGCCGGACTGCCCCGTAGGGCAGGGTGCGGCCGCCGCCGCGAGGAACCCGCGCGGAGCGGGGAGAGCTGCGACCGTGCTCCAGGTGTTGGTGACCGGGTTGTACGACTCCACCGTTGCGACGGGGAGATCCTCACCCACGAGGGCGAAGGACGTGAATCCTCCGATCGTGTACACGCAGGTACCGGTCTGACCAGGCGGACAGGGCGCGCTCGCAGCCCCGAAGCCCCACCGGGGCGTGGGCATGGGACGGACCGTCGACCAGGCGTTAGTGATCCGGTTGTACGACTCCGTCCTGCCGGTGACCGTGGAGGGGGTCTCGGCATCGCCAAGCGAGTCACGGCCGCCCATCACGTAGACGCAGGTACCGGTCTGCGCTGGGGGACAGGGAGCGGTCGCCGACCCCAGGAAATCCCGTGCCGTGGCAAGTGAGGGCAGGGTCGTCCAGACCGTCCCGTTGGTGGCGGCGGCCGGCAGTACGCCGGCCAACACGGCCGCCACCGCCAGCAGGGGCGCCCACCGCTTGAGACCCCGTCTGCGCCTCACATTGGGGGGCGTTTCGTTCTCTGACAACACCGGCCTCCTTGCCGTCCGTGGTCGCATACGTCGATGCTTGCCCAGACGATCACCGACCGGCCCGGCGAAGCGGCCGGACGGCCTCCCGCTTCGACCGCGCAGGGTGACGGCGCCTCACCCCGTGGGATTCCGGCACGACGGCGCGCCACGGATCGCCGCCGACCTGGCGATGCTCGCCGTGATCCTTCTCGAACGACGTCGGCCGGCACGTGGTCGCCCCCGGCTATACAGCCGAGGCACCGCAGCTGCTCCTGCGCATCGGTGCCTCCCGGACCGGGCGGACGGCATGCCGCTGGAACCAGCATCGCCACGGCCCACGGCGGCGTCCCCGCCGCCCCGCTCAGGACGACAGGATTCGCCGCCTCCGCCCTTGATCTAGTCGATCAGGAACGTGGCACCGGGCGCGGCGTAGTCGACGGAACCGTCGAAGCGGGCCGAGGCGCGTGTCACCGCCTGTTGCGGAGTGAGGAACCTGCCGACGTGGGTGACGATCAACCGGCCCGCCCGAGCCGTACAGGCGGTGATGCCGGCGTCTTCGGGCGTGTGGTGCACCAGGGCCCCCTCTCCCGACGCCTGGTCGCTCTCGGCCTCGCACAGCAGCACATCGCACCTGTCGGCCAGCTGCGTGAGGTTCGCGCACGGCGCGGTGTCCCCGGAGTAGACCAGTGACCGTTCCCGGGCTTCGATCCGAACGGCGAAAGCCGGCATGCCGTGCTCAACCGCTCTGCTGGTCAAGGTAAGTGACCCTAGACGTGTCTCGTGCCCGTCGTGCAGCTCGTGGACGGCGAAGGCGGACTCGACCGGGCTGCGCGTCGGACCGTTGGTCAGGAAGTGAGCGAGCCGGTCGGCGATGCCCGGTGGTCCGAACAAGGGGATCGGCGACGAGAGCTGGATGTCCGCGTAGAGCGCCGCGTAGTAGGCGGTGAGCAGGTCCGCGCTGTGGTCGGCATGCAGGTGCGAGATCCAGATGGCGTCGAGCTCCTCGAGCCGGGCGTGCCGCTGCAGCTCCGCCAGCGTCCCACTGCCGGCGTCCACCCAGACCCGCACATCGCCGCAGGACACCAGGTAGCCGGAGCACGGGTTGTCCACGCTCGCGTAGGGTGTCGCGGACCCCAGGACGGTGAGCCGGAGAGCATCGTCGTCGACCATCTCCGGATCTTAGGACGGCCGCTTGATCGATCTCGCGGGCGGGGGCCATGTGGGCATCGGTGGTTTCGGCAACGAGGCGGTCGCGGGTCGCAGCCCCGGTCGCCGATCAGGGCGTCGGGCCGTCGTCGCGGGCGCCCGAACCAGGGCGACGACGGAGGGGACTTGGCGAGCAGGGGGCATCAGCCGGGGGATGCCGTTGCGGTTCCCGCCGGGCAGCGGCGAGGCGAGTGCATGCCCCGCTCACTTCGTCCGAGACGATCCACCCGTCGGCCGTGCCCTTCCCCCCGGAGGGCACGGCCTACGGTCCTTTCCGTGCGCCGGTCAGTCCTCGGACCGCACGGACGTCAGCAGTTCGCGCAGTTCGGCAACCGCCTCGCGGAGGTGGCCGGCGAAAGCGTGCATCTGG
>NZ_DATCVQ010000111.1:0-5778 GCF_036566765.1 Streptomyces sp. | reverse complement strand
GGGCGCGCGTACGAGGGCGGCATGCTGCGCTCGCGGCCGGCGCGGGGGTACGTGGCCGGGGCGACGCGCTGTTCCGGGGGCCGGGGGCCGCCGACGACTGGGGTGAGCCGGAGGTCGTCGCGTCGTCCACGACAGCGTTATCGCCTTCCGCGTCACCTCCGGCTGCGCCGTCCCCGTCCCGTTCCGAGTCGCCCGGGTGGCGGGAGCGGCTGGGGGAGGGGCTGCGGGAGCGGTTGCCGGTGTGGGTCCAGCTGCGGTGCGGGATCGAGCCCAGGACGCTGGTGGCGTTGACGGTGGTGCTGGTCGTGGCGGCGGGTCTGGCCGGCCGGCATTTCCTGGCCGGGCGGCCGGAGGAGGTCCGGGTGCCCGAGGTCGTTCGGGCCGCCGCGCCGCCCGGGGCCGGAGCGTCGGGCGGATCGGGGCTGCCTGCTCCGGCCGGCGCGGGCGGGAGTGCGTCGCCGTCGGCGCGGGCTCCGGCCGTCGTGGTCGACGTGAGCGGCAAGGTGCGGCGGCCCGGCATCCTCAGCCTGCCGGTCGGGTCGCGGGTGGCCGACGCCCTGCGGGCGGCGGGCGGGGTGCGGCCGGGCGCGGACGTCACCGGGCTGAACCGGGCCCGCGTGCTGATGGACGGGGAGCAGGTCGTCGTCGGTGTTCCGGGCGCGGTGGGCGGTACGGCGGCGGGTCCGCCGGGCGGGGCCGCTGCGGCGGCCCCGGTCAGCCTCAACTCCGCGACGGCGGAGCAGCTGGACACGCTGCCCGGCGTCGGGCCGGTGCTCGCCCAGCACATCGTGGACTACCGCACGGAACACGGCGGCTTCCGCTCGGTCGCCGAGCTGCGCGAGGTGAACGGCATCGGCGCGCGCAGGTTCGCCGATCTCGAACCGCTGGTACGGCCGTGAACCGGCCGGACGCGTACGCGGATTCGGACGTCGCCGTCCAGGTCCGCACCGTCGTCGCCTCCCGGGACGGCGGGCGCGAACCGTGGCAGGAAGGTCCGGCCGATCTCCGGCTGGTGGCACCGGCGTTGGGAGCCTGGGCGGCCGCCGCGCTCGCCCTGGGCGTGGCCGGCGGGCATGTCGCGACGGCAGTCGCCGCCTGTGTTGCGGGGGCCGTGCTGCTCATGGTCCCGGCGGGGGTACGGGCGCTGCGCCGCAGGCCGATACGGGGGTTACGGGCGACGGCCTGCGCGGCGGTTCTGCTCTGCGCGGCCGCCGGTGCGGCGTCGGCGGGGCTGCACGCGGCGGACCTGCGGCGCGGGCCGCTGCCCGGGCTCGCGCGGGAGCACGGGAGCCTGACCGCGGAGGTGACGGTGACGTCGGATCCGCGCCCGAGCCGGCCGGTGGTTCGGGGCGACCGGGCGGCTCCGGCGGCCGTGGTCCTGGACGGCGAGGCGACCCTGGTGGAGGCCCGCGGCGACCCGGCGGTCAGGACGCGGACGCCGGTGCTCGTCGTCGTACGGGCCGGGGACGCGGACCGGGCCTGGCTCGGGCTGTCGCCGTCCACCCGGGTGCGGGTGACCGCGCTTGCGGCCCCGCCGATGCGCGTGGGCGACCCGTACGCGGCCGTGCTGCGGGTCGACGGAACGGGGCCGCCGCGCGTCACCGGACCGCCGAGCGCGGCGCAGCGGGTGGCCGGTGAGCTGCGCGAAGGGCTGCGACGCGCGTCCGATGGTCTCGACCCGGACGCGCGGGCGCTGCTGCCCGGGCTGGTCGTGGGGGACACCTCGCGCATCGCGCCCGAGCTGCGGGACGCCTTCGAGGCCACAGACCTGTCGCATTTGCTCGCTGTGTCCGGGAGCAACCTGACCATCGTCTTGCTGCTGCTCGTGGGGCAGCCGGGGCGGGCCCTGCGGGTCGAGCGCGGTGGCCTGGCGCCGCGGATCGGGCTGTCGCTGCGGGCGACGGCGCTGGCCGGCGGGCTGCTCACGCTCGCGTTCGTGGTGGTGTGCCGGCCCGATCCGAGCGTGCTGCGGGCGGCGGCGTGCGGACTGGTCACGCTGCTCGCGATCGGCACGGGCCGGCGGCGCACGCTGATCCCCGCACTGGCGGCGGCCGTGCTGGCGCTGGTGCTCTACGACCCTTGGCTGGCGCGGAGCTACGGGTTCCTGTTGTCGGTCCTGGCGACCGGTGCGCTGCTCACCGTCGCCCCGGGCTGGAGCGACGCGTTGCGCCGACGAGGGGTGCCCGGGCGGATCGCCGAGGGGCTGGGGGCGGCGCTGGCTGCGCAGGCGGTCTGCGCTCCGGTGGTGGCGGTGTTCGCCGCCCGGGTCAGCCTGGTGGCGATCCCGTGCAATCTGCTGGCCGAGGCGGCGGTCGCGCCCACGACGGTCCTCGGGTTCGCGGCGCTTGCGCTGGCCCCGGTGGCGCTGCCCGTCGCGGAGGCCCTGGCATGGGTCGCCGGATGGCCCGCGGGGTGGATCGCCCGGGTGGCGCGGACCGGGGCGGAGCTGCCGGGCGCGGAGACGGGCTGGCCGGGCGGGTGGGCCGGGGGCCTGGTGCTGGCCGTGGGCTTCGGGCTGGTGGTGGCGGCGGTGCGGTGGGCGCCGTACCGGAGGTGGTGGGCGACCGGGTGCGTCCTGCTGTTGGCGCTCGCGGTGGTACGGCCCCCGCCGCTGGCCCGCTGGGTCTCCGGATGGCCGCCACCGGACTGGGAGTTCGTGATGTGCCAGGTGGGCCAGGGCGACGCGACGGTACTGGCGGCCGGCGGGGACACGGCGGTCGTGGTGGACGCGGGGCCCGACCCGGTGCTGGTGGACCGGTGTCTGCGCGAACTCGGGGTGCGCAGGGTGGCGTTGCTGGTGCTCACGCATTTCCACGCGGACCACGTGGTCGGGTTGCCGGGAGTGCTGCGGGGCCGTTCGGTCGGGGCGATCCAGGTGACCGGCCTGGAGGAGCCCGCCGGGCAGGCCGCGTTCGTGCGGCGGACGGCAGCGGCCTTTGGGGTGCCGCTGGTCCGGGCGGCGCCGGGGGAGCGGCGGCGCGTGGGGGAGCTGGAGTGGGAGGTGCTCTGGACGGCCGGGGGACCCGGTGTCGGCGGAGCGCCGGACGGGCCGAACGACGCCAGTGTGACCCTGCTGGCGCGGACCGGCGGAGGTCTGACGCTGCTGCTGCTCGGAGACCTCGAACCCCCGGCGCAGCAGGGGTTGTTGCGGGCGCATCCGGAGCTCGGGCCGGTGGACGTGCTCAAGGTCGCCCACCACGGATCGGCCCACCAGGACCCGGACCTGATACGCGCGGTCCGACCCCGGCTCGCTCTCGTGTCGGCCGGCGCGGACAACCCGTACGGACACCCCTCGCCCCGGACGGTGGGCGCGCTACGGGAGGGCGGCGCGCGGGTGCTGCGGACGGACCGGGACGGCACGATCGCGGTGGCCGGCGACATACGGGTGTGGAGGGCCTTGTGAAGCAGGGGGCCGCGCGGCCCGCTCGGCCGGGCGGAAATCCCGGTGCCGCGGCGTCGCCGCTGCCCTACGGTGAGGCGCGCCGACTACGGCGACCGGTTGTCGGAGGGTGGGGTGTCAGTGGACGTCGAGGACGTCATGAACTTCGTGGTCGAGCACCGGGCTCCCAACGTGGTCCCGGGCTATGTCTCCGAACAGCTTCTCTCGCTGGGGTGGCTGATCGTTCCCGAGGACGTCGCCCGCATCACCGAAGTGGCCAGGCGGTGGCTGAAGTCGGACGACCCGTTCCGGGCCGCGGTCGCGATCGGCCTGGAGCACGAGACGTACCTCTTCGAATCGTGGCACGAACTCGCCGAGGAGGCCGCGCGCTTGAAGCGGGACTTCCCGTCGACGGCGGCCGACGTCGACGCGTGGCTGAAGCGGTCGAAGGACTCGTACGAGAGACGGGCGACGGGGTTCTTCAACACGGACCTCCGGTAGCGCTACGGGGTCTCCAGCCAGCCCTCGTACTCGCCGGCGAACGCGTCGAGGGCTGTCGGGTCGAGGCGGGAGTCCGGGTCCTCGACGACGACCAGCCATTGGGCGTCCTCGGCGTCGTCCTCGCCGGCCAGGGCGTCGCGCACGAGCTGCGGCTCGTCGGCGACGCCGAAGCGGTCCGCGAGCTCCTCGACGACCTCCTCAGCGGCGTCGCGGTCGGGGAGTACCAGTACGTGTCTCACATCGCTCACGTGCACATTCTCCGGCATCGGCGGGAGTGTCGGCGGCGCGTGGGATGCTGGATCGCGATGGCAACCAGGAAGACTTCGACCGACGACCTCCTCGCTCCACTCACGCTCGCCGTGGGCCAGGAGGAGCTGCTCCTCGACCGTGCCGTGCGGGAGGTGGTGGCCGCCGCACGGGCCGCCGACGCCGACACGGACGTTCGCGACCTCACGTCCGACCAGCTGCAGCCCGGCACGCTGGCGGAGCTGACCAGCCCGTCGCTCTTCGCGGAGCGGAAGGTGCTGGTCGTGCGGAACGCGCAGGACCTCTCCGCCGACACGATCAAGGACGTCAAGGCGTACATCGACGCGCCGCTGGAGGAGATCACGCTCGTCCTGCTGCACGCGGGCGGGGCCAAGGGCAAGGGCCTGCTGGACGCGGCGCGCAAGGCGGGCGCGCGGGAGGTGGCCTGCCCGAAGACGACGAAGCCGGCGGAACGGCTGACGTTCGTACGTCAGGAGTTCCGGGCGCTCGGGCGGTCGGCGACGCCGGAGGCGTGCCAGACGCTGGTCGACGCGATCGGCAGTGACCTGCGGGAGCTGGCGTCGGCGGTGTCGCAGCTGACGGCGGACGTCGAGGGGACGATCGACGAGGCGGTCGTCGGCCGGTACTACACGGGCCGCGCGGAGGCGTCGTCGTTCACCGTCGCGGACCGCGCGGTGGAGGGGCGGGCGGCGGAGGCGCTGGAGGCGCTGCGGTGGTCGCTGTCGACGGGGGTCGCGCCCGTGCTGATCACGAGCGCGCTGGCGCAGGGGGTGCGGGCGATCGGCAAGCTGTCCTCCGCCCGGGGCGGGCGGCCGGCGGATCTGGCGCGGGAGCTGGGGATGCCGCCGTGGAAGATCGACCGGGTGCGGCAGCAGATGCGGGGGTGGACCCCGGACGGGGTCGCGCTCGCGCTGCGCGCGGTAGCGGAGGCGGATGCGGGGGTCAAGGGCGGGGGGGACGACCCGGAGTACGCGCTGGAGAAGGCGGTCGTGGCGGTGGCGCGGGCGGCGCGGATGCGGCGCTGAGGGCTTTGCCGGGGGTGCGGTGCGGCCCGTGGGCGCTGCCGTGCGGAGAGCCCCCACCCCACCCCTTCCCGAAACCCTGCCGGGGGCTGGTGGGGGGGTGAGCCTGGGGGCTGCGCCCCCGGCCACTCGCGGCAGCTTCGCGCCGCGGGGGCGGTAGCTTCGCACCGCCCGCACCACGCTGCCGGGTGCGGCCTGTGCGCGCTGCCGTGTGGAGAGCCCCCACCCCACCCCTTCCCGAAACCCTGCCGGGGGCTGGTGGGGGGGTGCCCGGGGGCTGCGCCCCCGAACCCGGCCATACGCGGCAGCTTCGCGCCGCACGCTCCAGGGCACCTGCCTTGCGTCCGCCGCCCGCGTGGGCCGGGACCCGGCGCAGCCGTGCGGCAGCTTCGCGCCGTCCTACGTGGGCCCTGCCCCGTCGCCCCACGCCGTGCGGCAGCTTCGCGCCGCTACCCTGCGCCCCTGCGGGCCCGCGCCGCCGCCCCTCCCCCCACCCACGCCGAAGGCCCCGTCCTCATCGGACGGGGCCTTCGATTCGTGCTGGGTGGTTCGCACACGCGTGGCGAACGCGCTCGCGTGCGAGACCGGGGGGCCGGGGCGGAGCGGGTG
>NZ_DATCVQ010000110.1:0-3258 GCF_036566765.1 Streptomyces sp. | reverse complement strand
GTACGGAACGCCGAGGTCCGCGTGTACGTTCTCGTCCGTGTCTGCTTCGAAGAAGGCCGCTGTGACGGTCACCACGGCTGCCGCCCTCGCCGTCCTGCTTCCGCTGATCACCGCCGGACCCGCGCTCGCGCGGCCGGTGGCCGACAAGAAGGAGGACAAACAGCCCAAGCCGCCCGCTGTGATGTCCACCGTCGGCGGGACGCTCCTGGGCCGGCCGGGGACACAGGTGCAGCTCGGGGCCGGGGCGCCGGCGCTGCCGAAGCAGCTGAGCGGGCGGTCGTGGATCGTGGCGGACGCCGAGACGGGTGACGTGCTCGCCGCGCACAACGCGCACTGGCGGCTCGCCCCCGCGTCCACCCTGAAGATGCTGTTCGCGGACACCGTCCTGCCGAAGTTCCCCCGGACCCAGACCCACCTGGTCGCCCCCGAGGAGCTGCGGGCCGTCGGCGCGGGGTCCAGCCTGGTCGGCGTCAAGGAGAAGCAGACGTACTCCGTCCACGACCTGTGGCTCGGCGTGTTCCTGCGCTCCGGGAACGACGCGGTGCACGTGCTCGCCGGGATGAACGGCGGCATCCCGCAGACGGTGAAGGACATGAACGACCACGCCGCCGAGCTGCAGGCGCTGGACACCCACGCCGTCTCGCCGGACGGCTACGACGCGCCGGGCCAGGTCTCCTCCGCGTACGACCTCACCCTGATCGCCCGCAGCGGCATGCAGAAGGCCGACTTCCGGGAGTACTGCGCGACCGCCCGCGCCAAGTTCCCCGGCGAGCAGAAGAAGGGCAAGAAGCGCGAGTCCTTCGAGATCCAGAACACCAACCGGCTGCTGACCGGCGACTACGGCATCTCCCCGTACAAGGGCATCGCCGGCGTCAAGAACGGCAACACCACGCACGCGGGGGCGACCTTCACCGGCGTCGCCGAGCGCAACGGCAAGGTGCTCCTGGTGACGGTGATGAACCCGTCGGCGACGGAGTCGCACGCCGTCTACAAGGAGACCGAGCGGCTGTTCGACTGGGGCTTCGCCGCGGCCGGCAAGGTGACCCCGGTCGGCGAGCTGGTCCCGCCGAAGTCCGCCCGCACCGACGCGTCCGCCGAGGGCACCGCCCCCGCGCCCGGCAAGAACAAGCCGAACTCCCCGGACCAGGCGTCCGCCTCGTCGGCGAAGTCCGGCGGCGTCGGCACCGCCCTGGCCGTGGCGGGCGGCGCGCTGGCCCTCCTCGCCGCCGCGGTCTACCTGGTCAACCGCCGCTGGCCGCTTCCCGAGCTGGTCCGGCGTCGTCCTCAGGGTCCGGGTCCGGACGTGAATCCGTAGCCGTCCAGGCCGCGCAGAAGAGCAGCAGCTTCGCGGTGAAGTCGATCCACAGGAGCAGCGCGACCGGGACGCCGAACGCGCCGTACATCGACTTCGCCGCGACGCCGCTCATGTAGCCGCCGAGCAGCAGCTTCAGGGCCTCGAAGCCGATCGCGCCGATCAGGGCCGCGCCGACGAGCCGGCGGCGCGGCGGGCTGACGCCGGTGAACAGGGTGAGCACATAGAGCAGGATCAGGAAGTCGGCGACCACGGCGACGAGGACCGCCGCGACCTGGATGAGCACGCCGCCCGCGCCCTTGTGGGAGACGCCGAGCTGGTCCGTGGTCCAGCCGACGGCGGTGGAGCCGAGCCAGGAGGCGGCCAGCGAGCACAGCACGACACCGCCGAGGCCGAGCAGCACGCCCGCGTCGGCGGCCTTGCGGACGACGGGGTTCCGCTCCTCCTTACCGTCCAGGCCCCACACCGCGCGCAGGCACTCGCGCGTCGAGCCGACCCAGCTGACCCCGGTGACCAGCAGCACGGCCCCGGCGACCAGGCCGACCGTGGCGGCGTTGGCGACGAGACCCCCGATGTCGAGCTGGTCGGAGATGCCGGGGACCTGGTCGGCGATCTTCTCCTCGATCCGGTCGAGTTGTTCGTCGCTGAGCAGCGCCGCGCCGATCGCGGCGGCGACGGTGATCAGCGGGAAGAGCGCGACGAAGCTGATGAACGTGATCGCGGCGGCCAGCCGGGTCCAGTGGACCGCGTCGAGGGTCTCGTACGAGCGCCAGGCGTGGGTGCGCATCAGCCGGGCCGCGAGCGGGCCGATGACGGGGATCTTGGTCAGCCAGTCCATGGCGTACCCGTACCCGTTGATCGGCCGGTCGACCGGTTCGCCGGTCCGAAGACCAGCGTCCTCGTGCCCCAGAAGCGCAGGCAGGTGGCGAGCAGCATCCCGACGCCGAGCCCCGAGACCGTGTCGGCGCGGGCGGAGCTGAGGCCGAGTCCGTAGTGGGAGACGCCCAGACAGCCCAACTGCACGGCCGCGCCCGCGACGTTGACGCCGAAGAAGACCGCGTACTCGCGCAGGCCGACGGTACGGCGGCGGTACGTGCCGAGGGCGTTGCCCAGATAGGCGACCGTGCAGCCGGCCAGGAAGGACAGGCACTTCGCGGCGACCGGGCCGAGCCCGAGCGGCCCGCGGAGCAGGACGAAGAGCGCGAGATCGGCGGCGTACGCGCCGAGCCCGACGAGGGCGAACCCGGCGAGCTCGCGCTTCACGGGGCGCCGACCGGCCGGGCCTCGGCGCGGCTCACAGGTCCGTGACCGCCATCCCGTACATCGCCGCCCAGACCAGCCCGATGACCGCGAGCGGCCGGTCGCGCAGCACGACGTCCTCGGGCTCGCCGGCGGCCCCGCGGTCGGCGAAGACGGCGTACCGGAGCACCGCGAGGATGAAGGCGACCATGGAGAGCTGACGCCACGGCAGCAGCGCGCCGGCCGCGACGCCGCCGCTCTCCAGCGCCCACAGGCAGTAGCCGAGAACCGCCGCCCCGGCCGCCAGCTGCCAGACGAACCGCAGGTACCCGGGGGTGTACTGGGTGAGCAGCGCGCGGGTCGCGCCGCGCGCGGCCTCCATCCGGACGGCCTCGGAGTAGCGCTTGGCGGCCACCATGAAGAGCGCGCCGAAGCCGGTGGTGATCAGGAACCAGCGGGACAGCGGGATGTCGAGGGCGACCCCGCCGATCATGGCGCGCATGAGGAACCCGGTGGTCACCACCGCGAGGTCGACGACCAGGACGTGCTTGAGGCGCACGCAGTACGCGACCTGCATGACCAGGTACGTGACGATCAGCGCGGCGGTCATCGGGTTGCACAGCGCCGCGGCCGCGACGGCGGCCCCGAGCCCGAGCGCCCCGCCGGTCGCGTACGCGACGGGCACCGGGACCACCCCGGCGGCCACC
>NZ_DATCVQ010000109.1:0-1969 GCF_036566765.1 Streptomyces sp. | reverse complement strand
GCGCTCTCGCCCGGCGCGAGGACGCGCCGCTGACGCCCGGAGGCGGCGGGACGGCCGGCGTCTTCCACCGGCCGCGGCGCTGCTACGTCTGCAAGTCGTTCTATCGACAGGTCGACGACTTCTACCACCTGCTCTGCCCGGAGTGCGCCGCCGACAACACCGCCCGTCGCTCCCTGAGCACCGATCTGACCGGCCGCCGGGTCCTGCTCACCGGCGCGCGGGTCAAGATCGGCTTCCAGCTGGCGCTGATGATGCTCCGCGACGGCGCCGAACTCCTGGTCACCTCCCGCTTCCCGCACGACACCCTGCGGCGGTTCCGGGCCGCGCCCGGCAGCGAGCGCTGGCTCGACCGGCTCACCGTCGTCGCCGTCGACCTGCGCGACCCGCGCCAGGTCCTCGGCCTGTGCGAGCGGCTGCGCCGGGACGGCGCACCGCTGGACATCATCGTCAACAACGCCGCCCAGACCGTCCGCCGCCCGCCCGAGTCGTACGCGCTGCTCGCCGCCGGCGAGACCGCGGCCCTGCCCGAGGGCGTGTGGCACGCGCCCGGCTATGCGCCGATGCAGGCGCTCGAAGCGCCGGCCGCCGGGGGTGCGCTGGCCCTCGTACTGGAGGAGACGGACGAGGCGGGCCTGCTGCCCGACCACGCGCCGGCCAACTCCTGGTCGGCCCGGATCGGCGAGCTCGACCCGGCCGAACTCCTGGAGACCCAGCTCGTCAACGCCCTCGCGCCGGCCCTGCTGGTGGACCGGCTGCTGCCGCTGCTGCTGGCCTCGCCCCGGCCGAACCGGTACGTCGTCAACGTCACCGCCGTGGAGGGCCGGTTCGCCGTCCGCCACAAGATGGCCGGGCACCCGCACACCAACATGGCGAAGGCGGCCCTGAACATGCTCACCCGCACCAGCGGGGCCGAACTCGCCGCGCAGGGCGTCCACATGTGCGCCGTCGACACGGGCTGGATCACCGACGAGAACCCGCTGCCGAAGAAGAACCGCATCGCCGACACCGGCTTCCGCACCCCGCTGGACATCGTGGACGGCGCGGCCCGCGTGTACGACCCGATCGTCCGCGGCGAGGCGGGCGCGCCCCTGTCGGGCGTGTTCCTGAAGGACTACCAGGAGGCGGAGTGGTGACTCCCGAGCCCGACAGCTCCGGCGTTCCCTTCGCCGGCGTCCCCGAGGTGCTGCCGCGGTCCGTGGCCGAGCTCGGGCCGTTGCTCGACTGGCTGCGGGGCGGGGCGACGACCGATCGGCGGCTCGACTTTCCGGCCGGGACCGCCATGCCCGACGGGCGGCTCGATCTGTGCAAGCAGGCCCTCGGGCCCGAGGGCGCCGCGCTGATCGCCGAGGCGCTCGGCGACGTCGCAGGACCGTCCCGGGTGCGGCATCTGCTGCTCGGCACCGACGGGCTCGGCGACGAGGGCGCGGCCGAGGTCGCCGGGAAGACCGTCGGCGCGGGTGTGGAGACGCTGTACCTGGGCTGCAACGGCATCACCGCGGGCGGCGCCTGCCGGATCGCCGACAGCCTGCGCGCCTCCGAGCACGTCGTCGGCGGAGTCTGGCTCAAGCGCAACCCGCTCGGCCCGGACGGCGGGCGGGCCGGCGCCGACCTGGTCGCCGCCGCGTCCGCGCTGCGCACCCTCGACCTCGTACAGACCGGACTCGACCCGGCGGGGCTCGCCGTCCTCGCCGAGGCGCTGCTCGCGGCCGCCGCCTCCGGCCGCCGCATCGAGCGGCTCTTCGTCGGCGGCAACCCGCTCGGCCGCACCGGGGCCGCCCCGCTCGCCGCGCTGCTGGCCGCCGGAGCGGTCGGCGAACTGTACGCGTCCGCCGCCCGGTTGGGCGACGCCGGCGCGCTGCTGCTCGCGGACGCCCTGGAGCGGGCCCCGTACGGCCGGACCGCGCGGCTGTCCGTCGCGAGCAACGGCATCGGTCCCGAGGCGGCGGCCCGGCTTGTCGCCGCCGCGGCC
>NZ_DATCVQ010000108.1:0-19182 GCF_036566765.1 Streptomyces sp. | reverse complement strand
ACCGCCGACTGTGGTGATCACTTCGGCGATTGCGTCGGTACTGTCGGCCACGCCGACCAGGCACGGGCCTCGGCGGAGGCAGCGAGACTGCGGGCGGAACGGGCCTCGTGCCCGCGCCTGACCTCGATGACGGTCCCGATGCGGACCGAAGCGAGGGCGTCGCCCGTCGGTGGTCTCACCACCATTCGTGCGACGCCCCGAACGCCCAGAACAGCAGCAGCGTCATCAGCCCGATGAATCCCGCCATGACCGCCGGGATCACCAGCGCCCGCCAGGCCCCCGGCCCGGCGATCGTCGCGTTCCTCTCCGGGGCCGCCGGGTCGTACGACACCCGGACCGGTGCCCCTTCCTCGAAGCCGAAGGCGCTCGGGGAGGGATCGGTGAAGCGGATCTCGTGCCCGTCCGGGGTGCGGAAGGCGTAGACGTACTCGGTGGCGTACGAGTTGTCCATGCCGGACCGTTCCAGGACCCGGCGCTCCGCGCACCACCCCTCCGCGCGCTCACCCCGGCGGACGAGCCGCAGGACGCGGAGGAACCGGAGCGCGGACCTCACCGCGAAGGCACCGGTGAAGAGTCCGAAGAGCAGCATGAACGTCGCCGTGCCACCCGGAAGGATCTGCATCGTCGTTCGCCCCAGCCGCTCTCGTACTCGTTGATGTGTGCTCGGCCCCTGCTACTTCACGGTGAGGGAGTCCACGAAGAGGAGTCCAACTCACCGTCCGTGAGCGCGCCCTCAACGGCGTTGATCCGTACCAGGAAGGGAAACGCCCTTCGAGTCCACCACGCTGACATCGTCCATCCGGTTCCCTACGCCGGGGTCCGGTCCTGGCCGCCGGAGGTGAAGATGCCGTCGATACAGCGGGCCTGCCGTGGGCTCTCATCGCCCGCCGCTGCCCCGGCCTCCTCCGCGGTGTCGACCCCGGTCGCGAACTCTTCAGGGCGACGGCCACGTTGTGCTTGCTGCGCTCCGCGGCCCGCGGCGTTTCCCGCCCCTGGCTCTGCGGCAGCCGAACCTGCGGACCGAGGTCGAACGCCTACGGCAACCGACAGAGGAGAACCGACGCCTCCGGGACCAGCTCGCCCGCGCACTCGGCGAGCCGACAGAATGATCGCGTGCTTCCTCCTCGACTGCTGTGGTGTGATCCCCGGCCCATCCCCCAGTTCAACCGTCAGGAACCGGTGACACTGATCGTCCGCGACCCCGGTTTCTACGAGCCGACTGACGAGGACGACTGCACGGTGTTCTCGTACTTCTGCCAGGCGCATGCCCGCTTCTACCGGCGCGAGGCTTGCGGGGAGGGACCGCATCTCGTGGCTCTGCACTGTGAAGAGCACGGGCCCGAAAGCATGTGGCCACAGCCACTCACCCTCATGTTCCCTGAAGGTTTTGAGCCTTCGCTCAGCGAGGCGCAACTCAACTGGCTGCAAGCAGAGTGGGATGCCGCCTGAGCATGATCCGAAAGAGACGCCCTAGTCCTGCTAGTCCTGCTAGTCCTGCCAATAGAACAGCAGGGTGTCGACGCAGAGCGGCGCGCGGCTGCCGAAGTGGTAGACGTACAGGTCGGCGACGGTGATGGCCTCGGCCTCCTCGTCGATCCAGCGAAAGCCCGCCGCCTCCAACGCCGGGCGGGCCGTAATCCCGCCCTCGTGGGCGATCACGAACCGGCCGAGGGTGCTGATCCAGACTTCGTCGTCGCCGAACTCGATGACGTGGTAGGTCCCGTCTCCCTGCTGGTGATAAGCCCCGCAGTCGAGGGGCGGCTTCGGAGCCAGACCCGCCGAGGCGAGCGCCTGCATGGCCCGGCGCAGCCCGCCTTCCACGTCGTAACGGGCCGGAGGTACGGCACACAGCGCCTCAACGCGCCAGCGGGGGTCGGTGAGCCGCTGGCTGCCCCGCACGTACTCGTGGAGGATCGGCGTCCGCAACTCCTCGTCCAGGCCGGGGACTTCGACGCGAGGGGTGCCTAGTGCCTCATAGAGCGTGCGCGTTTCGCCCAGGTCCTCGGTGAGCTCGTGGAGCGCGAGGATGGCCCAGAGCTTCGCCTCGGTCGTGGGCGCCTGAGCCAGGAACGATCGCAGCCGGCCGGCGTCGTGCGCCAACGTGTGCGCGAGGTGAGCCACCATCCGGTCTGGGTCGGCGAGGGCGTACGTCACGTCCTGCCCGGAATTGAACCGCACTCGCAGCCGGCAGAGCCGGTCCGCGGGCCGGTCCTCCCCCAGCCGCCCCAGGACCTCGTCGACGCCATGGCGCTCGACCAGCGCGTCCAGGCCCGCCTCGCCGGCCTCCTGGCTGCGCCGCCACGGGTCGGCCGCGAGGGTGGCCAGTTCCTCGGCCGCCGTGAGGTCGCCGACGAGGCCGCGCGTCCGGAGGAACGCCTCCGGCATCCCGTACGACTTCTCGTTGCGTCGGTCCTCATGGCGAAGCCAGGGCAGCAGTTCCGGACGGTCCCCGACGACTTCCAGCAACGCCGTGCGGACCTCGCCCACGTCCCCGGGGTCACGGACACGGTCGAGCAGCGCGTCGGCCCACCCCTGCGGGACGCGTCCGGCAAGAGCCTGAGCACAGGGTCTCCGCCGCCACCAGGGATGGGACGGCTCGGCCACGTACCGGGCAAGCTCCTCGGCGTCGTACGCGCACAGCGCGTCCGTGTCAGCCTGCCCGGCTGACGGGATCAGCGTCTCTATGTTCGGCATCAGGAGATGCTATTTCGCGGCCGCAGGTCGCGGCCGTCGCGGTTGACTGCGGTGTCGCCGGCGTCGCCGGCGTCGCTCAACTCATTCCCACCTGACGCAGTAGACAGGGCGCGGCAGGGTTCACGGATCCTCCGGCATGGCCGGGGCGCCGCTTTCGATGATGCAGTTCCGGCTGGGATCCGGGGTGTGGGCCTGGCTGTCCCCCGGAGAGCCGGTGGCCGATTCCGTGGGCGTCGGGCTGCCGGGGGTAGCGGAGGAGGGGCAGGGCCTCTCGGGTCCGGTGCCGGTGCCGGGGGTGCCCGGCGTACCGCTGTCGGTCCCGCAGCCGCTGAGCGCGTACAGGAGCACCGCGGTGGCGACGACGAGCGTGCCGTGTGCGGAGCGCGTCATGAGGCCCTTCCCCCCTGGTCGGCGTCAGTACGTGGAGTACTTATTGAACGCGTCGCCGACCCAGGTCGCGAAGTACGGCGATCGCATCTCGGTCGGGGCGGTCTTGCTGTCGACGTTGCTGTTCACGCCGTTGACCCAGCCGCTGTAGTAGACGTTGTCGTCCTTGCCGTAGATCCAGGGGCCGCCGCTCGATCCGCCGGTCATGTTGCACGGCATCTTGATCTGGTCGCTGGTCCACCAGCTGCGCTGGGAGGTGGTGGCGGCGCAGTAGTACTGCCACTGGCCGTCGAAGGGCGGAGCCTGCGGGTAGCCCATGGCGGTCATGTAGCGGTTCTTCGGGTAGTTCCACTGGATGCCCAGGCCGCCCACGGCGTTGACCAGTTCGCCGCGCGAGTTCGGGGAGGTGATGACGATGCCGACGTCGTACCCGAAGTTCCCGTCGTTGATCCAGCCGTTGAAGGCGACGAGGGTTTCGGCCCACCAGGTGCCGTAGGGACGGCTGCCGTGGTCGTAGTACGGGACGAACTGCCAGTTCGAGTTCCAGCCCTGGCCGGGGCCGCCGTGGACGCAGTGCCCGGCGGTGAACACCATGTTCTTGTTGGTGCTGTTGACGGCCGAGCCGGAGCAGACGTAGTCCTTGCCGTCCGATCCGGTGAAGAAGACCTTGCCCACGACCTGGGTCGCGGTGACCAACGCCTTGATGTCGCCGGCCGGGGTCGCGGTGCCCGCGACGGGCTGGGAACCCGTGGTCGCCGGGCCGGCCGGCTTCTGCGGCGCGGAGGAGCTCGGCGGGAGGGTCTTGCGGGGTGCGGTGGTCCTGTCGACGGAGTCGACCGGGAGGGCTGCGGCCATCCGCTGAGGGGTCCAGTACTCCGCCGCCCGCGTCGCCGCGGCGGTCGGCACGGCGTGCTCCACCGCCGCGGAGGCACGGGGGGCGGTCCGCGCCTGCGCCTGCGGCGCTTCGGCGGCGTGGGCGGTGGGGAGCAGGAGTACGGCCGCGGCGGCGACACCTACGGCGGCGTACGAGCGTCTCTTGCGTATGCCGAACAAGTGATACTCCGATCCGTTGCTGGCATGGACACGCAATGCTGACCGGATGCATGAAAGACCGTCAACGGGGTGTTTCGGGAATGGCCGGTTCGGGAGGGTTGGCTCCATTCAGCGACCTCCGCCCCGCGTAAGTGAAGGGCCACGTCGGCGGCCCCGGATACTTCGTCGCGGCCAACTTGCAGCCCAACTATCCTATGTTTCATGGGGGTTGATGCGGATGTCGTGGTCGTGGGAGCAGGCCCGGTCGGCTTGACCGCAGCGCTGCTGCTCGCCCGGGCGGGGCTCGGTGTGGTGGTGCTGGAGCGCCGGGCCGGGCAGGTCACCGAGTCCCGGGCGACGGATCTGCACGCACGGACCCTGGAGGCGCTGTCCCCCAGTGGGCTCGTCGAGTCGTTGCAAGGGCTGGGCCGACGGGTGGACAAGGTGGAGATGTGGTCGCCAGGACGCAGGCTCGGCGAGGTCGAGCTGGGCGGGCTGCGCTCCTCGTACCCGTACATTCTGACCGTTCCGCAGTGCGCGACCGAGGGGCTTCTCGCCTCGGAGGCCGAGCGCGCCGGTGTGCGGGTGCACCGGTCGGCGGCCGTCCGCTCGGTCACCGAGCACGCGGAGGAGGTGAGCGTGGTCTCGGACGCCCTGGACCCGCTGCGCGCCCGTTGGGTCGTGGCGGCCGACGGCGCTTCAAGCACTCTGCGCGCCGTGACGGGCTCGGCGTTCCCCGGCCGGACCTATTCCGGTACGTGGCTCCTCGCCGACCTCCGGGTCGAGGACCCCTCGCTCGACCCGTCCCACGTGCACATGGTCGGCGGACCGCGGGGGCTGCTCGTGGTGCTGCCGATGCACCTCGACGGCTGGGTCCGGGTGGTGCTGCACCTGCCGCACGGCCCTGCCTCCGGCTCCGACAGCCCGGATGCGATCGCCGCCGAGGCCGCGGCACGGGGGTGGCGGGCGACCGTCCGCGAGTGCCGCTGGACGAGCACGTTCCGCACGCATCGGCGGCTCGCCGCACGTCCGGGGCGTTCACGCGTGCTGTTGGCGGGCGACGCCGCCCATGTCTGCAGCCCGATCGGAGGGCAGGGACTCAACCTGGGCCTGCGCGACGCGGTGTCTCTCGCCACCGCGCTGCCCGGTGCGACCGCCCGTGGCGGCCCCTCCGCCGAAGGGCTCAGGGCCTGGCACCGTGAGCGCCGCGCCGAAGCCCTGCGCGTCCTCGCCCGCACGGACCTGGCCACTCGCGCGTGGACGCTGCGCTCGGCTCCCGCCCGAGCCGTTCGGGATGCTGCCCTGCGCGGCGTCCTCGCTTCCCCGGCAGGCCGTCGCGTGCTCGCCGAAGCGGTCGCCGGGCCTCCGCAACCCTGAACCACGAGAGACCCGACGCACGGGACTCCTGACCCACGAGAGCCCTGACGCACGAGCCGGCGGCTCGAGTGGGAGGCACCCCGACGTGCCGGCGCGAAGTCACCCCCGACCGGCGAAGTCACCCCCGACCGGCGAAGCGAGCCGCGGTGAAGGACGTCAGGTCGACCGCCGGTGTCTCTCCCAGGGCCAGTGCGGCAGCGCATTCACCCACCGCGGGGGCGAACTTGAAGCCGTGGCCCGAGCATGCCGAGACGCGAACGACGGACGGGGCCTCGGGTGCTGTGTCGACGATGAAGTCGCCGTCGGGGGACATGGTGTAGAAGCAGGTGCGCCACGCCACCGGCTCCGGTCGGACGCCGGGGAAGAGGCGGTCGATCGCCGCTTCGATCTCCTTGCGGAACTCCGGCGGCACCTCCGGTGTCGTGCCGTCCGGGTCGCCGGGGCGGTTCTGAAGGTCGTGGAAGCCGATCTTCAGGAGTCGTTCGTCGCCGCTCCACTCGGAGAGCCCGTAGAGGACCCCGCCCTCGGGTGTCTCGTACAGGAAGACGGGGAAGCCGTTCGTGCCCAGGCGGGGATCGGGCCGGAACCAGTAGACCGGTACGCGCATGGGCTGGAGCACCTCTGTCAGGCCGGCGGACGGAAGCTTGGGCATCCAGGGGCCGGCCGCCAGGACCACCGCGTCGCAGACGACGTCCTCGCCCGAGCCCAGGCGTACGGTGACCCCGTTCCTGCCGGGCCGTACGTCGACCGCCTCCGTGCCGAAGCGGAGCGGGACGCCATGGTGGACGGCGGCGTCGAGCATGGCCAGGCGGGCTCGGGTGGCCAGGACCGCGTACGCACCGGGCTCGTACAGGGCGGAGATGTCGGGCGCGGAGCCGAACCACGGGTAGTGCTCGGCGAGTTCGGTCCCGTTCCACAGCTCGTGGGGCACTCCCCCGGCTTCCGCCGTCCGGCGGCTCGCCTCGACGACGCCGCTCGCGGCGGTGCCCACGAAGACGCCGCCGCTGCGTACCAGCAGGGGATCGCCGTGGCTCTGCTCCAGTTCGTTCCACAGTTGGTCGGCGCGGTTCAGCAGCGGCAGATAGTGCGCTCCCTCCCGGTAGGCGCGGCGGAAGATGCGGCTGTCGCCGTGCGAGGAGCCGTGGCGGTGGGTCGGGCCGTGGGCGTCGATCGCGAGAGCCGTGGCGCCCCGCTGCGACAGGGCCCAGGTCGTGGCGGCGCCGAAGACGCCTAGCCCCACCACCAGCACGTCGCATCCTGTCGTGGTCACAGCCGTGCCTCCTGTCCGTCCGGAGCGGCCGCGATCCGCTCCGGCGCTCTGGCCGCTCTGCGTGCGCGCAGTACGGAGTCGATGACGAGGGAGATCAAGGAGAGCCAGACGATCGCGAAGCACACGACGGTGTTCGCGGAGGGTCGCTGGCCGTAGAAGGTCAGGGCGACGACGAATTGCGTCGTGGGCAGCAGGTACTGGAGGAATCCCACGGCGGTGAGCGTGATCTTCTTCGATCCGAAGGAGATCAGCCACAGCGGGGTGACAGAGACCAGGCCGCAGACGGCCAGGAGGGCGAGGTCCGGGGCGTCGGCGTTCGGGCCGGGGTCGAGCGAGTACGGCGTGGCGAGGACCGCGACGGCCGTCGCCGCCGCGAGGACCGCCGTCTCCAGGGTGAGCCCGGTCACCGGGTCGGCGGTGGTGAGCTTCTTGAGGAAGGTGTAGAGCCCCCATGTCGTGCCGATGGCGAGGAACACCCACCACTGAAGCTCCGCGCTGCGCAGCACCAGCAGCGCGACGCCGCCGAGGCACAGCGCCAGCGACGCCCGGCGAACGGCGCCGAGTCGCTCCCGCATGACGAGCCGTCCCATGCAGATGGTCACGGCGGGAGCGATCAGATAGCCCAGGCCCGTCTCGATGACCCGCCCATGGATCGATCCCCAGATGAAGGTGAGCCAGTTGGCGCTGACGAGAAGCGCTGCGACGACGTGCACCAGCATCAGTCGTCCGGACGCGGCCGTCTCCAGTGCCGCTCGCACTTGGCGCAGCACCGCGAGTGCGGCCAGCAGCGTCACCAGGGAGACCAGGATCCGGTAGCCGAGCAGGGTCGCCGGCGGCACCTCGGCCAGCGCGCGCCAGTAGAGGGAGGACATACCGAGGATCACGTTGGCGGTCGCCAGGGCGACGACCCCGGCCGCCTGTTCGCCGCGCGCGCTCATACGGGCCGGGCCGTACGGGCCCCAGTCCCGCCGAGGCCGCGGCTGAGCCGACACTCGACGATCTCGTACGACCAGTACAGCGTTCCGTCGGCCGCGATACTGAACACGGCGCCTGCCTCCTTCCTCCATCTCTGGAATTCCGCGAGGAGTATCTCGCGAGAAGCCTGCCAGTCCTGCGTGTAGAAGAAGAGAGGGAAACTGTGGCGCTCGATCAATCGGAATTCGAGAGCGCGTTCGCCTGAGTCTGATCCTGAGCCAAAGCCTGATCCTGATCCTGATCCTGAGCCTGATCCTGAGCCTGAGCTGCGATGCGCGAATTCCGCGAGTACGCCTCGGATTCCGGTCAGTGAGTTCAGTCCGACGACGGCTCGCCCCGACTCCGTAAGGTGTCGGGGAAGGTCCAGGAGGAAACCCAACAGCACCTTTTCGCCGCCGAACATCGCCGACAGGTCGAGGGTGGAGATTCCGGTCTGTTCAAGGGCGCGGCAGCACGCGTCGGACGGAGTGCGCCAGCCCGGCGGGTTGAAGGCGATCAGATCGAACGGTCCGTCATGCGCCAATCCGTCGAACAGGCTCGTTTCCCGGAACGCGATGCGGTTGTCGGGGAAGTTCAGCAGTTCGTTCTCCGCCGCCGCCTTCACCGCGGGGGCCGAGACGTCGGTGGCCGTGATGGACGCAACCCCCATGCTGCGCAGCAGCAGGGCCAGGGCGCCGCTGCCCGTCGCCATGTCCAGGGCCGGGCCTCGCACCGTCCGCGGGTCCACGCTGCGGACCAGGTAGTCGCCCAGCGCCAGCCCCGCGGGGCTGACCTTGAAGACCCCCGGCCGGTCGACGAGCTCCAGCACATGTCCCAGCCCGAAGTACGCCTCGTACGACTCCTGGGTGGACACCAGCGGGGACGCGGTGGTCGAGCGCGTCACTCCGAGCATCGGGCTCCCCCTCACGCCTTCGCGCCGGAGCGCCCGGTCGGGTCCGTCGGCGGCAGCCCGCCGGCGGCGGTAGTGCCAGCCCGCCTACCGCCACCGCCCGCCGCCTTCCGCGGGCCGCTCTGTCCCGTGCCGCCCAGTTCGCGGGAGCGGTTTGCCGACCGTCGCAGTGCCTCCACCAATGCGTCCCGGACGCCGCGCTCGCGAAGATGGAAGACGCCCTGCTCCGTGGTGCCGCCCGGGGTCATCACCTCACGGCACAGTTCCTCCGCCTCTCGCCCGGTCGACTCCATGAGGTCGGCGGTTCCGCGCAGCACCTGGCAGGCCATCAGCCGCGCCTGGGCCGGGTCGAACCCCGCCTTGACGGCGAAGTCGGCCAGGCCGTCCGCGAGGTACGCCACGAAGGCCGGACCGCCGCCGCACAGCGCGGTGGCGTCGTCGATCAGCGTCTCGTCCGCGACGGTGAGCACCCGGCCCACCGCGGACAGCAGGTACTCCGCGCGCTCGGCCTCGACCTCGGTGACGGCCGGCGCGCAGCACATCACCGTCATCCCCTGGGAGACCTCGGAGGGAGTGTTCGGGATCGCCCGGATCACCTTCGGCGTTCCCAGCAACGACGTCATCGACGCGATGCCGACTCCGGCCATGACGGATATGAGGAGCGCGCCCTCGGACGCGAACACGCCGTCGGGGGACGCGGCCGCGAACCCCTCGAACTGCTGCGGCTGAACGGCGAGAATGACGGTGTCCCCGGGCCGGGCCTCATAACGGGACCGTGCCGTGATCCCGAATCTCTCCCCTATGAGACGTACGCGGGG
Organism: Streptomyces sp.; assembly: GCF_036566765.1. GTDB lineage: Bacteria > Actinomycetota > Actinomycetes > Streptomycetales > Streptomycetaceae > Streptomyces. The sequence continues at coordinate 9,740 of NZ_DATCVQ010000108.1, read as the reverse complement.
CGCCGCGATCTCGACTACGTCGACCCGCAATTCCGCGTCCTTTTCCTGAAGTCCGGCGATGATCGCGGTTCCCATGTGCCCGGCGCCGATAACGACGACGCGGTGCTTGTCGGCTGTCACGATTCCCCCCAAGAGCAACAGCGGATGGATGCGTGCAGCCTTTCGTGCCTGGGAGGCCGTGAAAAGGTGTGAACGAGTCATGTAGAGAACGGCGGTTTTCAGTGAAGATCAGCATCTCGCGGGTGCGAGCGCGGGCTTCACCAGCACTGTTCGAATTGGGCGGCGTACGTGTCTTCGGCCACCGGGTCCGAAATCCGAGCCGTGGGCTGTGGCGCGACTGACCCGCACGCGCGGTGACGGATGCGCCGTGTCCCGCTGCCCGGCTGGGTCGTTGGGCCGACCGAGGGAAGATCCGCTCGGGAACGGAGAGAAGATGACAGGCGTCGAGTTGATCCTGGCGGCCCTGGCCACCGGTGCGGCTGCGGGTGTCTCGGAGTCGGCCGGCAGTGCCGTTCGCGACGCGTACGCCGGCCTGCGGGACGCGCTCCGGCGCCGCTCCTCCGTGGAGACCGGCGAGGACGACGCCGAGACACGGGAGCTGTTGCAGGCCGAGGAGATCGAACCCGGCCTCTGGGAAACGCGGTTGCGGGGCCGGCTGGTGGAGACGGGTGCGGACCGGGACGAGGACGTCCTCGCCGCCGCACGGCTTCTTCTGGAGCGGGCGGACGCGGCCGGCGCACGGCAGGTCCATTACGAAGTGAACGCCGATCAGGCCAAGGGCGTGCAGATCGGCGATCACAACACGCAGAGCAACACCTTCTCTTGACCGGCGCGGAGTCCACTCCGCCGGCCGGTGAGGCGAACGGTCCCATGCGGCTGCGAAGGCCGGAGCCCGGCATCCGGATCGACGCCTCACACGCCCGCGGAGTGCAGATCGGTGACGGCGGCGTCCAGACGAACGTCTTCGTCACGGCCGAGCGCGCGGTCCGCTCGGCCTATCAGCACCAGGTGCGGACCATCGCCCCTGCCGAACTGCTCGACCGACAGCCTGAGCTGGAGGAGCTGGCGGCGTTCTGTACGAGTCCGGGGAACGGCGGCTACCTGTGGTGGCGTGCGCCCGCGTGGGCGGGCAAGTCCGCCCTGATGGCTTGGTTCTCCCTGAACCCGCCGCCCGGCGTACGCGTGGTGTGCTTCTTCGTCACCGGCCGCTTCGCCGGCCACAGCGACCGGATCGGATTCACCGACGTCGTACTGGAGCAACTGGCCGAGTTGCTCGACCGACCGCTGCCGACGCACCTCACCGACGCCACGCGCGGCGCGCACTTCATCGCCCTGCTTAACGACGCCGCGGAGCTGTGCCGGGAGCGCGGCGAGCGTCTGGTCCTCCTCGTCGACGGCCTCGACGAGGACCGCGGCGCGGCGCCGGGGCCGGAGGTGCACAGCATCGCCGCGCTCCTGCCGGACAGGCTGCCGCACGGGCTGAGGGTCGTGGTCGCAGGCCGTCCGGAGCCGCCGCTGCCCGTCGACGTACCGGACGACCATCCCCTGCGGACCGAGGACGTCGTCCGGGTCCTCGGCATGTCGCCGCACGCCCAGGTGGTGCGCCGGGACGCCGAGCGGGAGCTCAAGCGCCTGCTGCACGGCTCCCCGCACGAGCAGGACCTACTGGGGCTGGTCACCGCGTCCGGTGGCGGGCTGCGGGCGGCTGACCTCGCGGAGCTTACGGGCCTCGACCGGTGGCGCGTCGACGAGCAGCTCGGGGCGGTGACGGCCCGCACCTTCACCCGTCGCGGCGCCCCCGCCCAGGGCGCGTCCGACGCGACGGACGGCGATTCCGCCTACCTCCTCGCACACGAGGAACTCCAGGCCTCGGCAAGCCGGTTCCTCGCGCAGCGGCTCAGCGCGTACCGGGAGCGGCTGTGCGCCTGGGCAGAGTCGTACCGGGGGCGTGGCTGGCCGGCGGACACCCCCGCCTACCTGCTGCGGGGCTACGCCGCCATGCTCGCCGAGGCCGGCCTGGTGACCGAGCTGGTGGCCTGCGCCACGGACCGTGCCCGTCACGCCCGGATGCTCTTCCGCACCGGAGGGGACGCGGCCGCGCTGGCCGAGATCGGCGCCGCGCAGGACGCGGTTTTCGGTCAGGAGACCCCCGACCTGCGCAGTCTGGGTGTGCTGGCCGTCCATCACGGCCTGCTGAACGCACGCAACGCGGCCCTGCCGGCGGCGTTGCCGGCTGTGTGGGCGGTGCTCGGCGACTTCCCCCGCGCGGAGGCATTGGCCGGCGCGGCCCCGGAGGCCCAGACGCGCGCCGAGCTGCTGACCGACCTCGTGGAGCGGGCGGGCCACGTCGGTGAGGAGGAACGCGCCGCCCGCCTCGCCGAACGTGTCAGGGCGACGGTCCGAGGCATCACCAACTCCTGGCTGCAGAGCGAAGCGCTGGTCCGCCTCGCGACCGTCCTGTCCGGGGCCGGGCTCATGGACCAGGCCAAGACAGTGATCGGCTCCCTCGCGGACGACAGGCGGCGTCGCACGGCAGCCCTGAAATCCGTGGAAGTGCTGGCCGGAACAGGCCGCGACGCGCTGCTCCGGGCCCTGATCGCCGAGGTGGTGAGGCCCGAGGAACAGCAGGACGCCTGGCAGGCGGTGGCCAAGATCTGGGCAAGCCAGGGCCGTGTCGCGGAGGCGCAACGGCTCGGCGCGCCCCTCGCCCCGCAGGCCCGGGCCTTCGTGCTGGAGTCCGTGGTCGGAGCGCAGGCGGCGGCCGGCCGGTACGAGGAGGCCGCAGCGACCGCCGCCGCGGTACCGCACGGCTTCCTGAAGGAGCGTGCCCTGAAACAGATCGCGGTCGAACTGGCAAAGGTCGGCCGGTACGACCGTGCCGAGGCGATCGTGGACGGCATCGGCGAGCCGGGGCTCCGAGGTGCCGGGCTGGAGCAGCTCGCCACCGCGGCGGCCGCCTTGGTGGCGCGGGAGGATGCCGAACCGGAGGACCGCACCCGGGCCGCCCGGCTGTGGGCGCGCGCATGCGCGTTCGCCGACACGCAGCCCGACCCCGAGACCCGTGTGCGATCGTGGACCGAACTCGTGCGGAACGCCTACGCGGCGGCGGGGTCGACAGAGATGCACCGGCTCGCCGATCGCGCCGAGGCCCTGGCCCGCACCCTCAAGGGGCCCTACCGGGCGTCCCACGCGCTGAGCCGCCTTGCCGTCGCCCTCGCCCACGCCGGCGCGTACGACCGCGCCGAGGAACTGCTCCGCACACTGTCCTCGTACACCGCGCAGGAGACCGCTCGCGACGTCATCGAAGTGGCCGTCCGGCGTGGACACCTCGAGCGGGCCGAGGCGTTGGTCCGGTCCGGCGAGAGCACCGTGGTACGGGACGTGTTGCTGCTGGCCTTGGTGCATGCGCTGCGCGCGGAGGGCCTGCTGCAGCAGGCCGCGGCCGCGGCCCGTACGCTCCGCTCCGCTCTCCGCCGGGCGGAGGGGCTGGCCGCGCTGGCTCTGGCGTTCGCCGAGGCCGGTGAGCACCACGAGGCGGCGGAGTTGGCCGTCGAGGCGGAGCGCGAGTCACGGTCCTTCCTGGACAGCGAGGAAGAGAGCCGGTCCCTGGCCGCGCTGCTGCGTTCCCTCACGGTCGCCGGCGATCGGACCCGCATCGGCCTCCTGGCGCAGCATTCGGACGGCGTTGGCTGCCGGATCGCCGAGGAACGCCCGCACAGCCACGCGCTGCCCGAACTGGTGGAGGCGCTCTACGGGGCGGCGGAGTACGAGCACACGGCGAAGGCGCTGCGCGCTGCTCAGCCCGCATCGCGTGTCGCTGCCCTCACCGCTCTCGTCCGTACGGCCGGCCGAGAGCGGCGGCCCGCGCACGTCGCCACATTCACCGAGAGGGCATTGGCGGCCGCGCGTTCCGAGAAGGCGGACCCGCAGTCCATGCCGTATCTGGTGAGCCGGCTCGCTCAGGCGGTGCACGAAGCCGGTTCGCCGAACCGCGCCGAGGCCCTGCTGGAGACGGTGGAGCACCCCGTCGCCCAGGCGGACGGCTGGACGGCCCTGGTGAAGGCGACTTCACACGAGGACGGCGCACGTCTGGAACGGCTCGCGGACCGGGCAGAGGCCGCGGTCGCCGACATGGAGCCCTCCAACGCCCGCGACGAGGCGCTGCTGCGGCTGGCCGAGGCGCTCGCCGAAGCGGGAGCCCATCTCAGGGCCGTGACCGTCGCGCGCCCGCTCCTCCATCCTTACGCCAGGGATGTCGCTACGACCGTACGCATCCACACTGCGGCGGCCCGCCGGGACTGGGAGGAGATCAACCGGCTCGCGGGCGCGATGCAGTCGGCCGGCCGACTGCGCCACACGATGTCGCTCCTCGCCACCGCTGCCGCGAGCAACGGTGACATCGCGGGGGCCCGGGAACTGCTGCGGGTGGCAACGGCGACGGCAGTGGGCCCGGAGGAGTGGGAGGCGCTCGTCGGCCCGGTCGCGTCCGCCATGGCGGCCTCCGGGGACCTGGCGGCGGCCGAGTCCCTCGCCGAGAGCGTTCCCGTCCCCGGCGACAGAGCCCTGGTCCTTACCGCCGTGGCCCGGAAACTCGAGCCGTCCCGGGCCCGGCCGCTGCTGGCACGCGCCCTGCGCGAGGGCGACTGGCGCGCCACCGTGGGCGCCCTGGGTAGTTGGTGGCCGGACGCTGTCGCGGCGATGAGCGACGCCTACCTGGACGGCGTGTCCTGAGGCCGCGCGCGAGGCCTGGCACGTACGCGGGAGGGTCCGGCGGGCGGGTCCAGTGGACGGCCGGCAGTCGGGGCTGGGGGGGGGGAGAACTGCTTCTTGTTGTAAGCAAATCCTGCCGGAGTTCCACGTAGCGGGACTCGCCCGCGCGACGGGATACTTCCGGCGGCCCGTCACCGACGTACGGAAGGACCCCTGTGCCCCCGATACGCAGCACGCTCGCCCTCGCCCTCGCCCTGGTCGCCGCAGCACCCCTTGCTCCGGCCGCAGCCATCACCCCCACGGTGACGGCGGAGGAGGCCAGACTCGACCGGGCCGCACCCCAGGAGATCCTCAGGCGCAGTGGATTCGCCTCCCTGGCAGAGGAGTTCGCGGACGTCCTCGCTGAGGCCGACTCCCCCGCGCAGGCCGAGCGGACGGTCGTACGCCACGGATCGCGACTCTGGCATCGGGCGGTCGACCGGGCCCAGGGCCGCGGGCCCGCTGGCGGCGACCTGTCCCGGGACGACGATCGGCCACTGTACTGGGCACGGCTCGCGCTCACCCGCGAACTGCGTGCCTGGCAACCCGAGTTCGGCCTCGGTCAGGATGGACGGGCCCGGCTGCTCGTACGGCTCGAACGGTCCTCACGCGGTCAGGACGCCATCCGCTACCCGGCGGGCAAGGGCGTCAAGCGGATCCTGCTGACCGGCTTCGACCCGTTCACGCTCGACCGTGACGTGCGGATCAGCAACCCCTCCGGAGCCACCGCGCTCGCCCTGGACGGCACCTGGCTGCGCACCGCCGACGGCTCCCGCGCCCGGGTCGAGACCGCCGTCTTCCCGGTCCGCTGGGAGGACTTCGCCGACGGCACGGTCGAACGAACCCTGCGCCCGCACCTCCCGAACGTGGACCTCTTCACCACGGTGAGCCAAGGCCGGCCCGGACGCTTCGACGTCGAACGCACCAACGGGGCCTGGCGAGGCGGCTTCCCGGACAACGAGAACCTGGCGCGCACCGAAACCGTGCCGGTGGCCGACCCCGCGACCCAGCCCCAGTGGACGTCGACCACCCTTCCGTACGAAGCGATCACGGCGGCGCACACCGGCCGCTTCCCCGTCTACGACAACACCTCCGTGACCGAGCTCCCGGCCGGCGCGGACACCCCCGTCGTACGCCCCGACGGCCCGACCCCCGGCTCCCTCGCCCGGGCGGGCGGCGGCGGCAACTACCTCTCCAACGAGATCGCCTACCGCGCCACCCTGCTGCGCGACCGCCTCGGTCTGACGGATCTGCCCGGCGGCCACGTGCACACCCCGGTGCTCCAGTTCGGCACGGGCAACACGGACCCGGCGACGGGCACGGTCACCGACCCCGAGTTCGTCCGGAACCGGCTCGACATCATCGCCCAGGTACGGGCGATCGTCGCCGTGGCGGCCACCCGCTGACGGCGCGGCGGCCGCGCGTTCGCACGTACATCGCGTGTGACAGCGATGTACGGAACATGTCACAGGGCTCGTACGGCCAGGTGCTGTTGCTTCCCCCGCACCCCCGTCGGTGGGATGTTACGGCCCAAAGCGGCCCGCAGCAGGCCGCAGGGAGGGATCGGGGTGGACGCTTTGACATTCCAACAACACCGCACCGGCAATGACAGAACCGTCAGAACGGCTCGGAGAATCGGCAGGACCGGCGCAAACGGCACAACGCTCGGCCGCAGGGCGGCAGTGAGCGCCATGGCGCTCGCCATGACCGCACCACTGACCCTCGGCGCCGCAGGAGACGCGGGGGCGGCGGGGGACCGCCCGATCGTGTTCGCCCGCTACACCGCAGCAGCTTCCATCGAAGACCTCTACGCGATCTCCCCCAGTGGCGGCGCGCCCGTCAAGCTCACCCACACCTCCACCGTCAGCGACGTGATGCCCAGCTGGTCCCCGGACGGCAAGCGGGTGGCCTTCGTCCGATATGGATCCGGTGGCGCCATCGACGGCATCTGGACGATGAAGACCACGGGCGGCGACCTGAAGGCCGTCCCCGGAACCGAGGGCGGCTCCGACCCGGCGTGGTCCCCGGACGGCAAGCGGATCGCATACTCCAAGCCGGTCGGCACCCAGCGCGAGATCTATGTGGCCGACATCGACGGCACGCCCGCCACCCGACTCACCCACACCTCGGCGGACGACTTCCATCCGACGTGGTCCCCGGACGGCGCGAACCTGGCGTTCAACCGTGCGGACGCGGGCGGACACAGCAGGGTGATGCGGATCCGGCTGTCCACCATGGCCCAGAAAGCGGTCACCGGACCCGGCTCGCACGACTGGACGCCCGACTGGTCGCGCAGCAATCGGATCGCCTTCAGCCGCGTGGACTCCTCCGGCTTCGCCCACCTCTACGTCGTCCGCCCCGACGGCACCGGACTGCACCGCATCACCTCGGACCGCTTCAACGACAAGAACCCCTCCTGGTCCCCGGACGGCAGGCGCCTGGTCTTCACCAGAGGCGGTACGGACGACGCGGACCCCGAACACCTCTACCTGGTACGGGCCAACGGCACCGCACTGACCCAACTCACCAAGACCGACTCCCACGACCTGCAGGCTGACTGGCGCCCTTAGGGCGTCAGTGCGTGTGCGGCTGGGCAACGGGGAGGGACCCAGCCGCCCGCAGGTCCCGCCCGCGCCTGGCCGCACGACTGGCTGAACCGGGACGGTCCAATCGGGAGCAGGCGGTCCCTGCTCGTGGAGACCGAAGGATGGCTCTGGATCAGGACCGTTGACGTGCCGCGGGACGGCGACCCTCCTGATGGCGAACCGCACTGGTCGTCTCGCGCAGGTGCCACGTTCGCGGCCACTCAGTCGAGACAGAACTCGTTGCCCTCGATGTCCTGCATCTGGAGGCACGACTCGTTGACGCCATCGGCGAGCAGGAGTCGCCCGCGTACCGCGCCGAGCGGGACCAGTCGTGCGCATTCGGCCTCAAGTGCAGCCAGGCGCTCTTCACCCACGAGCCCGGTGCCGACCCGCACGTCAAGATGCACCCGATTCTTGACGACCTTGCCTTCGGGGACACGCTGGAAGAACAGTCGAGGGCCCGCACCTGAGGGATCGGCGCATGATGCGAACGCTGGACCCTGATACTCAGACGGCATTGCGCGATCGAAGTCGTCCCAAGTAGCAAACCCCTCCGGCGGCGGCGGTACGACGTACCCCAACACCGCTGACCAGAAACGAGCGACGCGTTCAGGTTCTGCGCAGTCGAAGGTGACTTGGACCTGCTTGATCAATGCCATCGATCCATCATAGAGGCGGGGCCTTTCGCCATCTCCACGCCGCCCGCCCCTGGACCCTCAGTGGGCGGACGGTGCAGACGTGGGCCCTGCACGCCGAGCTACGCCGGCGGCGGCCACCGACGGGACCCGGCCGCAACGGTTTGGGCGGAACGCACGTTTTCGGCGCTACCGGGTGGCGCGTTCGGGTGCACCCGGAGCGGTCACAACCCGTAACCCCCGGCCCGTCCGACACGATGGGACGCGCGCCGCATCACCCGGCTCGACCCACACGAATCGCCAGACCCCCCCTGTCGGCGCGAGCTCCGCTCCCGGTGTCGGGTCGGACGAGTCCGTTTCTCATCCCACCTCGTCGGAGTCACCATGGCACCACCGTCGGACCCACCTCCCCCGCGCCGCTCCGGGGGGTCGATCCTGCCGGTCCTGCTGCCCATCGCGGTCCTGATCGTGGTGGCGGTGTGGGTGGGCTCTTGGCTGCAGTTCAGCGAGCGCCAGGCGGTCGACACGGTCCACACCGTCGGATCCTCAGCCGCTGACCGTGTGGACGTGGAGGCCGTCGTCCAACGCGTCGACGCCACGGCCCGAGAGCTGGTGCTGCGCGTCTGGGTCACCCCACGCGGGACCTTCGGCGAGGCGGAGGGGGCCGCCCCGGTGGCCGATCTCAGCCTCCAGACCTCCGGGGCCACCCTCGGCGACCTGGAGTTCACGGCCCACGAGCGGCTCGCGACCAGGGACGTGAAGGTCGCGCTCACGGGTGGGGCGATCAGCGACTACCCGTTCGACACCTACGCGACCGACATCGCGTTCCGGGCTCAGCTGGGTGGCAAGCAGGTGCCGGTGCGCTTGTTGTTCTCCAACAACGACACGCTCTTCTCGATCTCCGCGGAACCCAGGCCCTCCCGGCAGGAGGCCGTCGTGTCGCTGAGTCTGGCCCGATCGGGCAGCCTGCTGGTCTTCGCGGTCTTCATGATGGTCGTGATGTGGGCGCTGGCGTCGTCCGTGCTCCTCGGAACCTGGTACCTGACGACCCGCGTCAAGGGCCTGGTCTGGCCTGCCCTCGCCTGGATGGCCGCCACCCTGTTCGCCCTCGCGGCGTTCCGCAACACAGCCCCCGGCACACCCCCGATCGGCTGCGTGCTGGACTGGTTCGCGTTCCTGTGGGCCGAGACCCTGATCGCCCTCTGCCTGATCACCGTGGTCATCACGGGCATCCGCACCGCCCTCCGCCCGGACGACGCCCAGCCCACCAAGTGAGGCGATCCGCACTCCGCTCAAAGACTTCGTGAACTCCCCCGCGGATCCGTTTCGGGCGACCTCGGCGGTGCCGGGGCCGCCTCATGGGAACCTCCGAGGAGGAGCAGTCCTGGTCGTCGAATGGGGGGAACCGCCGTGCTGGACTGGATACTTGCCGCCGTCATTCCCGTCGGACTGTGCGGCTTGGGCGCGCTGGCCTTCTGGTTGTGGGCGCACTGGGGAACGGACGAGCCAGCGGAGCACCACGGTTCCATGCCGAGCGAACCAGACTGGCCGGACGGATGAGCCAGATCGCAGGGGCCCGATCTGAAGGGCGTCCGAAGCCGCCTCCTATGGCTTCGGACGCACCTTCACCGCTGCGCGGGATCAGGTTCCGGCGTTCCGGCGAGGGCCGCCTGATGCCGCATTACGCGACGGCAGTCCCCTCGAGCTCGACCATCTGGCCCGGGATCGCCAGTCTCGTCACCCCGAGCATCGTGGTGGTCGGCGCCACCCC
>NZ_DATCVQ010000107.1:0-8205 GCF_036566765.1 Streptomyces sp. | reverse complement strand
CGCCCGCCGGGCGGCCGCGGCCCAGGCGGTGCGCGGGAAGGTCGCCGGGTCCGGCTTGCCCTGCACCAGGTCGTACGCGGGCCCCGCCGCGGCCTGTTCACGGAGGGCGGGCCGCGCCCGCGCCGGGGCGACCGGCGCCGTCACGAGCGGGGAGACCCGGGTCCCCGACCCCTGGCGCGCCGTCAGCCACCCCTCGGCGACCAGCTCCGCGTACGCGTCGGCGACGGTGTTGCGGGCGATCCCGAGGTCGGCGGCGAGCGAACGGTACGGCGGCAGCAGGGTGCCGGGCGGGAGCCGCCCCTCGCGTACCGCCTCCCGCAGCGCCCGGGTGAGCGCCGCGCGCCGGCTCCCGCCGCCGGCCAGCTCCAGATGCAGGTCGACCCCGAGGGCCCCGGGCCTGCTCACGGTGTCGCCCCCGGCCGTTCCTCGCCGGCCATGATGTCCCGTACGGCGCGCAGGAACCGGTCCACGGCGGCCCTCTCGGTCGCATCGAAGCCGCGCAGCAGGGCCTCGGTACGGTGGATCAGCGGGCCGAAGTACGCCCAGCCCAGCTCCTTGGCGCCGTCCGCCACGCGCAGCAGGACGCGGCGGCGGTCGCGCGGGTCGCGGACGCGGGAGAGATGGCCGAGGCGTTCGAGCCGGTCGATCACCGCCGTCGTCCCGGCCGAGTTGAGCCCGAGCTCTGTGCCGAGCCGGCCGGGGGTGGCGTCGGCGCCGGCGCGCTCGGCGTCCAGCAGACAGATCAGGGCGCGGACGTCGGTCGGGTGCAGCCCGTTCTCGCTCGCGAAGGCCGCCTGGCGCAGGCCGTACTCGACGGTGACGGCCCGCAGCAGATGGAAGATCTCCCGCTCGGGAGTCTCGGGAGTCTCGGGACCCTCGTGACTCTCGGGTTTCTCGGACACGGGACCGCCCTTCCCCTAATATCTCGCTGAGCGAGATAAATGCTCGGCGAGAGAACCTGATGAGAACGAGGAGAATCATGCCCGAGGTCACCGGCTTCTCCGCCGCGTACGACGCCGTCCTCGCCAAGTGGCCCGCGGCAACGGCCCACCTCGACGTGCCGACGCCCTTCGGCGCCACGCACGTCCACTGCTACGGCCCCGCCGACGCCCCGCCCGTACTCCTCCTGCCCGGCGGGGGCGCGACCGCCACCGGCTGGTACGGCGTCGCCGCCGAGCTCGGCCGGACGCACCGCGTGCACGCCGCCGACCTCATCGGCGACCCGGGCCGCAGCGTGCCCGGCGGCCGGCCGCTGCGCACGGTCGAGGACCTGAGCGGCTGGCTGGACGCGCTGTACGACGGGCTCGGCCTGGAGTCCGCCGCGCTGTGCGGGCACTCGTACGGGGCCTGGATCGCCCTCCACCACGCGCTCCGCTCACCGGACCGGGTCGCCCGGCTGGTGCTCCTCGACCCGACGAACGCCTTCGCCGGCTTCGGCGCCCGCTACCTGCTGCGGGCCCTGCCGATGCTGCTGCGTCCCACGCCTGAGCGGAACCGGGCCTTCCTGGCCTGGGAGACCGGTGGCGCGCCGCTGGACGCGGAGTGGCGGGAACTCGACGCGCGCGCCGCCGAGTTCCCGACGGCCCGCCCTGTCACCGGCCCCCGCCCGAAGCCCGACGAGCTGCGTCGCCTCGCCCCGCCGACCCTGCTCCTGCTCGCCGAGCACAGCAGGGCCCACGACGTCCGCAAGGTCGCCGCCCGCGCGCAGGCGGTCGTCCCGCACCTGGAGACGGAGACCGTCCCCGGTGCCACGCACCACACGCTCCCGCCGGCCACGCCACCCGAGACCCTCCGACGGATCGCCGCGTTCCTCAAGAGCTGGAGGGGCACAGGGCTTGAGGCGCACAGGGCTTGAGGGGCACAGGGGTTGAGGGGCGCAGGGGTTGAGGGGCGCAGAGCCAGCGGGACATAGGGGCTAGCGGGACAGCGCGTCCCGCACCGCCTCCTCCGACCGCGCCACCACGGCCGTGCCGTCCTCCGCCGTGATGATCGGCCGCTGGATCAGCTTCGGGTGCGCGGAGAGCGCCGCGATCCACCTGTCGCGGCTGTCGGCGTCCTTCGCCCACTCCTTGAGCCCGAGCTCCTTGGCGGCGGCCTCCTGGGTCCGGGTGATGTCCCACGGTTCGAGCCCCAGCCGGTCCAGGACGGCCCGGATCTCGTCCTCGGTCGGCACGTCCTCCAGGTAGCGGCGGACGGTGTACTCGGCGCCCTCCGCGTCGAGCAGGGTGAGGGCGCTGCGGCACTTCGAACAGGCGGGATTGATCCAGATCTCCATGCCCGCCACGGTACCGCTCCCGCGCCCTCAAAGCCCGTCTGGCCAGGGACGATTGTCAGTGGTCGGCACTAAAATAGGGGGAGAAGCGAGGGTCCCGGGGAGGGCCCTTGTCACCTGCGCCAGGAGGTCGCCGCATGGCTGTCGCCACCATCACGACGCTGCCCCTCGAACCCTGGAAGCCCCTGACGAAGAAGCCGCTGCCGGCGGGCCTGCCCCGCGAGTGGTACATCACCCACAACCGCCGCCTGAAGGCCATGCGCCTCGCGATCGCCCTGCTCGACTCGGGCGTCTACGACACGGCCCGCGCGCACAACCGGGCCATACGCGCCGCGGCGGACCGCCTCGGAGTCCACCCGCCGTCCGACACCACCTGCCGCATGGTCCGCGCCCTGATCGGCTAGGGCCGCCGACCCCGACGCACACCGGCGCCGAAGCGCACCCGCACCGAAGCACACCGGCGCCGCACACCGAAGGCCCCGCCGCCCTCCCGAAGGAGAGTGACGGGGCCTTTGACGGTCGTCCGCGGCAGGTGCGCGGTCCCGCGGCTTAGAGGTCGAAGTAGAGCTCGAACTCGTGCGGGTGCGGGCGCAGCTGGATCGGGGCGATCTCCTGCGTGCGCTTGTAGTCGATCCACGTCTCGATCAGGTCGGACGTGAAGACGCCGCCGGCCTGCAGGTACTCGTTGTCGTCCTCCAGGGCGTTGAGGACGGCCTCGAGGTTGGTCGGGACCTGGGCGACGCCCGCGTGCTCCTCGGGGGCGAGCTCGTAGAGGTCCTTGTCGATCGGCTCGGCCGGCTCGATCTTGTTCTTGATGCCGTCGAGGCCCGCGAGCAGCAGCGCCGAGAAGGCGAGGTACGGGTTCGAGGACGGGTCCGGCGCGCGGAACTCGACGCGCTTGGCCTTCGGGTTCGAGCCGGTGATCGGGATGCGCATGGCCGCGGAGCGGTTGCGCTGCGAGTAGACCAGGTTGACCGGGGCCTCGAAGCCGGGCACCAGGCGGTGGTAGGAGTTCACCGTCGGGTTGGTGAAGGCCAGCAGCGACGGGGCGTGCTTCAGGATGCCGCCGATGTAGTAGCGGGCGGTGTCCGAGAGGCCCGCGTAGCCGGTCTCGTCGTAGAACAGCGGGTCGCCGTTGGCCCACAGCGACTGGTGGACGTGCATGCCCGAGCCGTTGTCGCCGAAGATCGGCTTCGGCATGAAGGTCGCGGTCTTGCCGTTGCGCCAGGCGACGTTCTTCACGATGTACTTGAAGAGCATCAGGTCGTCGGCCGCGGCGAGCAGCGTGTTGAACTTGTAGTTGATCTCGGCCTGGCCGGCGGTGCCGACCTCGTGGTGCTGGCGCTCGACCTGCAGGCCGACGTTCTCCAGCTCCAGGGAGATCTCCGAGCGCAGGTCGGCGAAGTGGTCGACCGGCGGGGCCGGGAAGTAGCCGCCCTTGTAGCGGACCTTGTAGCCCCGGTTGTTCTCCTCCTTGCCGGTGTTCCAGGCGCCGGCCTCGGAGTCGATGTGGTAGAAGCCCTGGTTCGCCGAGGTCTCGAAGCGGACCGAGTCGAAGACGTAGAACTCCGCCTCCGGGCCGAAGTACGCGGTGTCCGCGATGCCGGTGGACGCGAGGTAGGCCTCGGCCTTCTTGGCGATGTTGCGCGGGTCACGGCTGTACTGCTCGCCCGTGATCGGGTCGTGGATGAAGAAGTTGATGTTGAGCGTCTTGTCGCGGCGGAACGGGTCCAGGCGGGCCGTCGACAGGTCGGCGCGCAGGGCCATGTCCGACTCGTGGATCGCCTGGAAGCCGCGGATCGACGAACCGTCGAACGCGAGCTCCTCGGACGGGTCGAACGCCGTCGCCGGGATCGTGAAGTGCTGCATCACGCCCGGAAGGTCGCAGAACCGGACGTCGACCATCTTGACGTCGTTGTCCGCGATGAACTTCTTGGCCTCGTCGGCGTTCTGGAACATCCAACTCCTCCTACTCCCGACCCGGGCTTGGGCGGGGTTGCAGCTCGGTCGTGCGGCCAGTGCGGTGGCACACGCTGGACCCGACCATAGGCAGACGGGATTTCTCAAGCATGACCCATTTGTTTCGCCCAAGTTAACCGGACCGGGGTCCATCGGTCCTTACGCCCTGCCGTCGGGACCCGGGCAGAAGTGATCGAAAACGGGCGCAGTACCGTGGTCGGGTGGACAACAGGCAAGCACTCGGATCATGGCTGTCCGGCCCCCGCGCGGCGGCCGAGGACGCAGGCGTCGACTTCGGTTACCGGGGGGAGCAGCTCGGTCTGCCCGAGCAGGGACCCGGCTCCATCGCCCGCCCCGGCCGGCGGATCGGGGCGCTCTGCGTCGACTGGGCGCTGTGCATGCTGATCGCATACGGCCTGATCACCGACGGCTACAACACGGAGACGGGGACCTGGGCGCTGGGCGTGCTGCTGGTCGTGAGCCTGCTCACGGTCGGCACCGTCGGCTCCACCCCCGGCAAGCGCCTCTTCGGGCTCCGCGTGGTCGCCGAGGACGGCGGGCGGCTCGGGGTCTTGCGCGTACTCGTGCGCAGCGTGCTCCTGATCGTGGCGGTTCCGGCGCTGATCTGGGACCGGGACGGCCGCGGCCTGCACGACCGCCTCGCCCGCGCGGTCCAGGTCCGCATCTGAGCCGCGTGACAGTCCAGGTCCGCATCTGACCGCGTGACGGCGCGAGAAGCCGCGTGACGGCACGAGAAAGGGCGCCCCGGCCGCGATGGCCGGGGCGCCCTTCTCATGTCCGTCGTACGCGCGTCAGCGCATCTTTCCGCCGCGCGGCATCTTCATGCCCTTCGGCATCGGGCCCTTCGGCACCGGCATGTTGCTCATCAGGTCGCCCATCGCCCGGAGTCGGTCGTTGGTCGCGGTCACCTGCGGGCCGGAGAGCACCCGCGGCATCTTCAGCATGGTCGTACGGACCTTGCCGAGCGGAGTCTGACCCTCGTCGTTGCCGACGATGATGTCCCTGACCGGGACGTCGACCACGATCCGGGCCATCTTCTTCTTCTCCGCCGCGAGCAGCGTCTTCAGCCGGTTCGGGTTGCCCTCGGCCACCAGCACGATGCCCGCGCGACCCACCGCGCGGTGCACGACGTCCTGGTTGCGGTTCATCGCGACCGCGGGGGTGGTGGTCCAGCCCCGGCCGATGTTCTGCAGTACCGCAGCCGCCGCGCCCGGCTGGCCCTCCATCTGCCCGAAGGCCGCCTTCTCGGCGCGCCGGCCGAAGATCACGGCCATCGCCAGCAGCGCCAGGACGAATCCCAGGATGCCGAGATAGAGGGGGTGACCGATCGCGAAGCCGATCGCGAGGAGGACGCCGAGAACGACGATGCCCACACCCGCGACGACGAGACCGACCTTCGGGTCGGCCTTTCGGGTCATCTTGTACGTCAGAACGATCTGCTTGAGTCGCCCGGGGTTCTCAGCGGCACCAGCGGTGTTCGTGTTTGCCTTCCTCGCCATGTCCTGAAGTTTACGTGCCGCTGGAAGCGCGGCCCGACACGGCCTCCAGCACATGCTGGGCCTCGACCCGGTCCTTGGCCCGGCGGCGGTCCTCCAGGACGGAGGTCCAGGCGTTGCGCCGGGCGGTGCGCTGCCCGCCGCGGAGCAGCACGGCCTCCACGGCCCGCAGGGCATCGGTGACGGACGGGATGGCGGTGGCGCGGACGTGCGTCGCGGCCTGCATGACGGGGTCCTCCCTCAAGAGCGGATGAGACGAGGTGGGGGGCGCGAGGAGCTGTGGCGGTGAGTAGTACCAGGCTCACTGACTGGTGTTACCAGCGTGTGAGCCGGGGGTCAAACACTGGTGAATCGTTGATGCGACCGGCCGTACGAGCCCGTCGACGACGACGCGGCCCGTACCCCGCTCCGACCTGCGGAGGGTGTACGGGCCGCGTCGATTCGGCCATTACCCGTCAGTAGTGACTTGTGAGTGGATTCACACGACCCTGGGGGCCGCTCTCACGGCGTCGGTTCAGACCGTCGCGCCGCGCCGCTCCATCGCCTGCTGGAACAGCCGGCCGGCGCGGTACGAGGAACGGACCAGCGGGCCGGACATCACGCCGGAGAAGCCGATCTCGTCCGCCTCGTCCTTCAGCTCCACGAACTCCTGCGGCTTGACCCAGCGCTCCACGGGGTGGTGCCGGACCGACGGGCGCAGGTACTGCGTGATGGTGATCAGCTCGCAGCCGGCCGCGTGCAGCTGCCGCAGCGCCTCGCTGACCTCCTCGCGGGTCTCGCCCATGCCGAGGATCAGGTTCGACTTCGTGACCAGACCGTAGTCGCGGGCCTTGGTGATGACCTCGAGCGACCGCTCGTACCGGAAGCCGGGGCGGATCCGCTTGAAGATCCGCGGCACCGTCTCGACGTTGTGCGCGAAGACCTCGGGGCGGGAGGCGAACACCTCGTCGAGGAGCTCGGGCACCGCGTTGAAGTCGGGGGCGAGCAGCTCGACCTTCGTACGGCCGTCGGCGCGGCCCGCGGTCTGCTCGTGGATCTGGCGGACCGTCTCCGCGTACAGCCACGCGCCGCCGTCCTCCAGGTCGTCGCGGGCGACGCCGGTGATGGTGGCGTAGTTCAGGTCCATCGTGACGACGGACTCGCCGACCCGGCGGGGCTCGTCGCGGTCCAGCGCCTCGGGCTTGCCCGTGTCGATCTGGCAGAAGTCGCAGCGCCGGGTGCACTGGTCGCCGCCGATGAGGAAGGTGGCCTCGCGGTCCTCCCAGCATTCGAAGATGTTCGGACAGCCGGCTTCCTGGCAGACCGTGTGCAGGCCCTCGCTCTTCACGAGGTTCTGCATCTTGGTGTACTCGGGGCCCATTTTCGCCCGGGTCTTGATCCACTCGGGCTTGCGCTCGATGGGGGTCTGGCTGTTGCGGACCTCCAGGCGCAGCATCTTGCGTCCGTCGGGTGCGACTGCGGACACATCGGCTCCCTGTAGCTTCGATTCTTCGGCGCACACCAGAGTACGCCCGTTATTTCGTTTGCCTTGCTTCGTACGCCTACGTGTGGCCAACCTGTGGCCAACGCCAGGCATTCCTCAGGCTCAGGCGGACGCGGGCACGGACGCGGGCACGGCCTCGCGCTCGATCTCGCGCGGCTTGAGCTCCGCGTTCTCCAACACGTCCCGCAGGTGCTTCTCCAGGACCGGCGCGACGTCCTCGATGGTGACGTCCCGGCCCAGCTCGTTTGCGAGCGAGGCCACTCCCGCGTCGCGGATGCCGCACGGGATGATCTTGTCGAACCAGGTGTTGTCCGGGTTCACGTTGAGAGCGAAGCCATGCATCGTGACGCCCTTGGCGACCCGGATGCCGATGGCCGCCAGCTTGCGGTCCTCGCGGCGCTGGCCGGCGTTGGACGGGGCGTACTCCGGGCCGTTGAGCCGGGGGTCGAACTCGTCGTCGGTCAGCCGCGGGTCGAAGTCCAGCGACAGGCCGCCGAGGGACGGACGCTGCTCGACCGGGTCGCCGAGCACCCACACGCCGCTGCGGCCCTCGACCCGGGAAGTCTCCACGCCGAACTCCGCGGCCGTGCGGATCAGCGCCTCCTCCAGGCGGCGGACGTGGGCCACCACGTCGACCGGGCGCGGCAGCTTCAGGATCGGGTAGCCGACCAGCTGGCCCGGGCCGTGCCAGGTGATCTTGCCGCCGCGGTCCACGTCGACGACGGGGGTGCCGTCGAGCGGGCGCTCGCTGGGGTCGGTGCGCCGGCCCGCCGTGTAGACCGGAGGGTGTTCGAGCAGCAGGACCGTGTCGGAGATCTCGTCCGCGAACCGCGCCGCGTGCACCCGGCGCTGCTCGTCCCACGCCTGCTGGTACTCGACGGCCTCCGCGCCGAATCCCATGCGGACGAACCGCAACTCACTCACGGCAAGCGCCTCCCTGGAAGAGCCCAGAACGTCGTAAGGCACAAAGCGTG
>NZ_DATCVQ010000106.1:0-2320 GCF_036566765.1 Streptomyces sp. | reverse complement strand
GGAACGACAGGCCAGGCTCCGGGTGTCCGTCGAGCCGATCCGCCCAGCCGATCGGCCCACGTCACCGGAGGTACGCATCGATGCGCCGCTGTCATGTCCGTAACGCCGGCCTCGCCGCCGCGGTCCTGCTCACCGCCCTGTGCGCGGCGCCCGGCCCGGCCGCCGCCAGGGACCTGCCCGACACCTACGTCGTCTCCCGGCAACCCGGTGTGCTGCCCGAGGGGATCACCATCGCCCGGGACGGCACGATGTACGTCTCCTCCGACGGCACCGGCGCCCTGTACCGCGGTCACATCGGCGACCCGGCCCTGCGCCCCTTCCCCGCGCGCGGCCTTGAGGACCGCCCCAGTTCTCTGGGCGTCCACACGGATCGCCGCGGACGCGTCCACTCGGTGGGCGGCGCGACCCTGACCGTCCACGATCGCCACGGCCGGCTGCTGACTACCCGTACCGCCCGCAGCGGACCGCTCGGCGCGCCCCACCTCAACGACCTCGTCGTGACGAACGACGCGGTGTACGTGACCGACTGGGCCAACCCCGTCATCCACCGGGCGGAGATCCGGCACGGCGCCCTCGGCCCACTGGAGCCCTGGCTCGACATACGCGGCGCGTTCCCGCAGTTCCCGGCACAGTACTGGCTGTTGAACGGCATCGTCGCGAACGAGGACGGCACCGCCCTCCTCGTCGCGTCCAACGGAACCGAGGCAGTCTGGCGGATCGGCACGGCCGACAAAGAGGTCGAGCAACTCCGCCTCGGCGAACAGTCCTTCGGCCCCGACGGCATGGTCCTGCGCGGCAGGACCCTCTACGCCGTGCTCAACTACGGTGCCCCGCACGGCGTCTACATCGCCGAACTGGACGACGACCTGCGCACGGGTGCGGTCACCCACCGCATCACCGGGGAGCTCTTCGACCTGCCGACCACCCTCGCACGCCACGGCTGCCGCCTCTACGTGGTCAACAGCCAGCTGAACCAGCCACCGGGCCGTCCGCCGTACACCGTGAGCGCGATCGACGACCCGACATGCGACACCCCTTGACGACCCAGTGGCGGAGCGGCGAGGTCTGACACCGGCCGGCCCGCCCGGCACGTGACCGGGGCGACGCAGGCTGGCCGACCGCCGGGGGCCGGCCAGCCGCGGTGGCCAGCGCGCAGGGACGAAGGCCAACGGACGATCAACCGGTGCCTACGTCTTTCACGGCACCGTCACCGTCGCCCGCCCACCCGCCCAGAAATTCAGTGGAGCCGCACTCCTGTGTGCCGTTACCGTGCTCCCGCCCCAGTCCCCCGTCAAGGACGTGCCGTTGTACACCAAGTGAGACCCCCCGAGCGCTGATCCGTCGCGCGTCGCACATCTGCGCCGCGCTCCTTTTCGCTGCGGTCTTCTCACTGGAACCGGTACATCTCTGTGTCCAAGAACTGGGTGGCCATGCCCACCTGCCTGCCGATCGTTCTCCGCCATTGCCACAGGTGCGCCTCCGGGCGCTTCGGGGCGAACGGAAAATTCCGCGTCCATGCGAACCACGAGCTCCTCGACGCCTGGCCCGTCACCGTCACGCTGTGCACCGGGTGCGGGAACACCACCAAGCTCGATGTCCCGGAGCGGACACACGTGCGTTCCGTACAACCCGAGCTCCTGAACCTGCTGCGCGACAACGACCCCGGCTCGGTAGCCGAACCGCTCCAGGCCCCGGTCGTACGGCTCGGCAACGTGGGCGGCTCGGGTCGAACCGAGCGGCCGGCCTGGCAGTCGCCGTACGGTCCGCCGCCGCACCGGGCGCACCGCGGCCGGTGGGCGCCCGTGCCGGTGTCGGCCAGGTCCCGGCCCGCCTTGCGGCGCGGATGCCTGCGCGGCCGGTGCGACTGATCGCCGAAGGGGTCGGCTTTCCGCGAGCCGAGTCGAGAGACTGCCGGCCGAGGGGAACCTCGTATCGACGGTCCGCCTGAGCGGCAAGCTGCCAGGCGACTCGCTCAAACGCTGAGTCCCTCCAGACCCGGGGCCTGTCCGGCAATATCCGACCCGCCGGACAGGCCCTGGTTCTCCAGCCAGGTGGCAGAGGCGTGATGCTGCTCTGATTGTCCCGCCTTGCAGACGGATCCAGTCGATGGATTTCTCCGCCATGAGGACGCCCGCTTCCCTGCTCGGTTCCGGATACAACACACCGTCACTCTTCGTCGCCGGAGCCGGGCCCGAAGGTCGGGTCGAGTGCGTACCGCGCGATCCCGAACGGCTGGAAATCGGCATCGGCGAGGATGCGGTAGAGGAACTCCGAGGTGGACATGTCGTACCGGTGCCATGCGCCGCCGTCCTCGGCCCGC
>NZ_DATCVQ010000105.1:0-6175 GCF_036566765.1 Streptomyces sp. | reverse complement strand
GGCGTGGGCCCTACTGCTTGTCGAAGCGTGGGGTGTCCTGCGGCTGCTGCTGGGACTGCGACTGGCCGGTGCCGCCCTCGATGGCCTGCTGCGACGACGACCCTCCCGCCAGCTCCGCCTTCATGCGCTGCAGTTCCAGCTCTACATCCGTACCACCGGAGAGCCGGTCCAGCTCGGCCTGGATGTCGTCCTTGTGCATGCCGGACTGGTCGTCGAGGGCGCCGGAGGCGAGCAGTTCGTCGATCGCGCCGGCACGGGCCTGGAGCTGTGCCGTCTTGTCCTCGGCCCGCTGAATCGCCAGGCCGACGTCGCCCATCTCCTCGGAGATGCCGGAGAACGCCTCGCCGATACGGGTCTGGGCCTGGGCCGCGGTGTACGTCGCCTTGATGGTCTCCTTCTTGGTGCGGAAGGCGTCCACCTTGGCCTGGAGGCGCTGGGCCGCAAGGGTGAGCTTCTCCTCCTCGCCCTGCAGCGTCTGGTGCTGCGTCTCGAGGTCGGTGACCTGCTGCTGGAGCGAGGCACGGCGGGACAGCGCCTCGCGCGCCAGGTCCTCACGGCCGAGCGCCAGCGCCTTGCGGCCCTGGTCCTCCAGCTTGGTCGACTGTCCCTGCAGCTGGTTCAGCTGCAATTCCAGCCGCTTGCGGGAGGTCGCCACATCGGCGACTCCGCGGCGCACCTTCTGGAGCAGCTCCAGCTGCTTCTGGTACGAGTAATCGAGGGTTTCGCGCGGATCCTCGGCCCGGTCAAGGGCCTTGTTTGCCTTCGCGCGGAAGATCATCCCCATACGCTTCATGACACCGCTCATGGGCTTCGCGCGCCCCCTTCTGACGGACTTCGGCTCAAGCACTCCAACAGAACCCACAGTACGGTTCCTGTCTCCATTACCGCACTGTTCGGGGCCGGATGCGCTCCTCCCCAAGGACGACTGCGCGGGCCCCTTTCTCCGGCCCAGGGAGTAGACGGGCCTCAGGGGACCGGTGCGTGTCGTCCGGACCTGGCTAAGAAGACGCACGCCGTTAGCGGATCGTTCCCGCCCGCACTGGGGTTCATACCTCCCACCACGTACCCTGGCTGTGTGTTCCGTAGCCGTTCGAAGGAAGAGAAGGCCCCCACCGATCAGGTGACGGCGGACCTCTCCAAGCAGCCCCGCGACCCCGAGGCCCCGAAGGGCCGCCCGACCCCGAAGCGGAGTGACGCCCAGTCCCAGCGCCGCCGTGCGCAGACCACGCCGCTCGACCGCAAGGAGGCCTCACGCCGGCAGCGCGAGGCCCGCCGCACGGACCTGGCGAAGCAGCGCGAGGCCCTCGCGACCGGCGACGAGCGCTTCCTGCCGGCCCGCGACAAGGGTCCGGTCCGCCGCTTCGTGCGCGACTTCGTCGACTCGCGCTTCGCCGTCGCGGAGTTCTTCCTGCCGATGGCCGTGGTGATCCTCGTCCTGTCGATGATCCGGGCGGGCAACCTCCAGCAGATCTCGCTGGTGCTGTGGCTCGGCGTCATCGTCATGATCGTGATCGACTCGATCGGCCTGACGATCCGGCTGCGCAAGCAGCTGAACGAGCGCTTCCCGAACGAGCCGAAGCGCGGCGCCGTCGCGTACGGCCTGATGCGCACCCTCCAGATGCGCCGACTGCGGCTGCCGAAGCCGCAGGTCAAGCGCGGAGAGCGGCCCTGAGCGCGGAGGCGTTCCAGCCGGACCCGAGCACGGCCGCACCCGGCCGTGCCGGGCTGCGCGACGCCATCCGGCACGAGGTGATCGCGCGCCAGCTCGACGAGCAGATAGCCGCCCGCTACCCGGTGGGTCAGCGGCTGCGGATCCTCGACGTGGGCATGGGCCACGGCGCGCAGGCGCTGCGCCTGGCCCGGGCCGGACACACGGTGACCGGCCTGGAGTCCGACCCCGAGCTGCTGAAGACGGCCCGTGAGTCGCTGGCCACCGAGCCGGCCGGGATCCGCGAGCGGGTCCGGCTGATCGAGGGCGACGGCCGCGACACGGGCGTGCACTTCCTGCCCGGCAGCTTCGACGTGGTGCTCTGCCACGGCGTGCTGATGTACGTGCCCGAGCCGGACGGGCTGCTCGCCGGTCTGGCCAGGATGCTGGCGCCGGGCGGCCTGCTGTCCCTGGTCGTACGGAACGCGGACTCCCTGGCGATGCGGCCGGGCCTGTCCGGGAACTGGGCGGGGGCGCTCGCGGGCTTCGAATCGGACGCGTACGAGGACCGGTACGGCGCCAAGGTGCGCGCGGACCGCCTCGACGCGCTCACCTCGACCCTCGCGGGCATCGCCGCGCCGCTGCACGCCTGGTACGGCGTGCATGTCTTCACGGAAGGCGTGCCGCACGACGCGGGGCTTCCAGCCGTCGACGAGCTGGAGCGCCTGCTCGCCGCCGAGGACCGCGCGGGCCGGACGGAACCGTACCGCCGGGTGGCGGCGCTCCTGCATTTGTGCGGCGTGCGCGGCTAGGGCCTGTCCCCCTCAGCTGGTACCTGCTGGAACCCGCCTCACGAAACCGGCCGCTCGCGCGGTCAGGCGACGGGGCGGGTTCTGCGTCCTGAGGCGTGTGAGCATCGAGAACGCCGGGAATCCCGGGAAATCCGCACAGGCAGACCCCTCCGCCGACCTCGCCGTGCCCGCCCGTGAGGTGTGGCGCGCGCTGTACGGACACTTCCGGCCGCACCGCGGGGCCGTCGCGCTGGGCGCGGCGCTTGCGCTGGTCGGCGCGGCGAGCGGGCTCGCGCAGCCGCTCGCGGCGAAGGAACTCGTCGACCGGCTCGGCGAGAACCAGTCGATCACCTCGGTACTGGTGGTGCTCACCGCGCTCGTGGTGTTCGGCACGGCCGTCGAGGCGCTCGGCTCGTACCTCCTGGAGCGCACCGCCGAGTCCGTGGTCCTGGCCGCCCGCCGCACGCTGATCGGCCGGCTGCTGCGGCTGCGGCTGCCCGAGGTGGAGAAGACCCAGCCCGGCGACCTGATGTCCCGGGTCACCTCCGACACGACGCTGCTGCGGGCCGTCACCACGCAGTCGGTGGTGTCGGCGGCGACCGGCGGCCTGGCGTTCCTCGCGACGCTGGTGATGATGGCGCTGATGGACCCGGTGCTGCTGGGCGTCACGCTCGGCGTGATCGTGGTGATCGGCGGCGCGGTCGCGCTCCTCATGCCGCGTATCGCCGCCGCCACGCAGCGCTCGCAGGAGGCCGTCGGCGAGATCTCCACGGTCCTGGAGCGGGCCTTCGGGGCGTTCCGCACGATCAAGGCGTCGGGGGCCGAGGCGCGGGAGACGGCCGTCGTCGAGGCGGCGGCCGAGCGTGCCTGGCGGCACGGGGTGAAGTCCGCCAAGTGGCAGTCCATGGCGGGTTCGTCCATCGGCCTCGCGGTGCAGGTGTCGTTCCTGGCGGTGCTGGGGATCGGCGGGGCGCGGGTCGCGTCCGGGGCGATATCCGTGTCCTCGCTGATCGCCTTCCTGCTGTTCCTCTTCTACCTGATCGAGCCGGTCTCGAAGCTGGTGGAGGCGGCGACGCAGTACCAGGTGGGGTCGGCGGCGATCGCCCGGATCCTGGAGGCGGAGAGGCTGGAGACGGAGGGGGTGGGAGAGGGGCGGGAGTCGGCGGCGTCGGGCGAGCGGCCGAAGATCCCGGCTCAGGCCTCCGCCTCGCCTTCCTCCTCCCCTGCCTCCCCCGCCTCCGTCTCCTCGGCCTCCTCAGCGTCCGTCGTCTTCGAGGACGTGTCGTTCCGCTACCGGGAGGACCTGCCGCATGTGCACCACGGTGTCTCCTTCGAGGTGCCGGGCGCGGGCATGACCGCCTTCGTCGGGCCGTCGGGGGCCGGCAAGACCACGGTGTTCGGGCTGATCGAGCGGTTCTACGAGGCGACCGGCGGGCGGATCCTGGTCGACGGGACGGACGTACGGGACTGGCCCCTCACGGAGTTGCGGGCGGCCATCGGGTACGTCGAGCAGGACGCGCCGGTGCTGTCCGGGACCCTGCGCGAGAACCTGCTCTTCGCCGCCCCGCAGGCGCCGGAGGCCGAGCTGCGGGACGTACTCGTCCGGGCCCGCCTCGACGCGCTCGTGGAGCGGCTGCCGGACGGTCTGGACACGGTCGTCGGCCACCGCGGCTCGAAGCTCTCCGGCGGCGAGCGCCAGCGCGTCGCCATCGCCCGCGCACTGCTGCGGAGGCCCCGGCTGCTGCTCCTCGACGAGGCGACCTCGCAGCTGGACGCGGTCAACGAGCTGGCCCTGCGGGACGCGGTGACCGAGGCGGCGCGCGAGACGACGGTCCTGGTGGTGGCCCACCGGCTGTCGACGGTGACCCTGGCGGACCGGATCGTGGTGATGGACGCCGGCCGGGTACGGGCGGTGGGCACGCACGCGGAGCTGGTCGCAGGGGACGCGCTGTACGCGGAGCTGGCGGCGACGCAGTTCCTGGCGGCGAACGCGGGCTGAGGGGCGGGGGCCTGGGGGCCGAGGGCCCTGATCGTCAGACACCCCCCAGGGCCTGTCCGACCCTGATCCGCCGGACAGGCCCTAGGGGCGCGGGTCGCGCGGCGGGACGCCGTACGCCCCGGACAGGCGGCCGGGGGCGGGGCGTACGACCCGCACCGCCCCCGACCCCTCCCGTCCTAGCCCTCCGCGTTCAGCGGCATCGGGCCGTAGATCTTCGTCGCGTCCTCGAACAGGACGACCTGGTCGGCGCCACCCGCCAGGAGGTCCTTCCAGTACTCGCCGATCCAGGACTCGGCGTCCCCCTGGGTCGTGAACTCCTCCGGAACCACCGAGGGCTCGACCTCGCTGCCGTCGGTCTTCTCGAACCGCCACGTCCATGCCATGCGCGCCTCCCGGAGCTCACCGGATGATCGGTTTCCTGCCCGCAGCGTAGCCGGGCGCGCACGCGCGGAGGGGACGCGGGAGGATCGTGAGCGTGGAACTGACTCTGCTCGGCACCGGCGCCCCCGAGGGGCTCCCCCGCCCCGACTGCCCCTGCGCCCGCTGCGCCGTCTCCCGTGGCCCGTACGTACGGGCCGCCACAGCGCTGCTCGTCGACGGGGCGCTGCTGCTCGACCTGACCCCCGGGGCGGCGCTGGCCGCGGCGCGGGCGGGGCACTCGCTGGTGGGCGTGCGGCAGGTCCTGTTGACGCATCCGCACGACGGGCCGGCGGTCGAGCTGCCGCCGGGGCTGCCGACGGCGGGGCGGGTGCCGGACGGTCGGGAGTTGACGCTGATCAGCGGGCACACGGTGCGCGCGGTGCCGATGGACGCGCCGGGGACGGGGTACGAGGTGACCTCGCCGGACGGGGAGCACGTGCTGTACCTGCCACCGGGCGGCGGGCCGGCCGGGCTGCCGGACCACGGGCGGCCTCCGTACGACATGGTGCTCGGGGATGTGATCGGGCGGCCGGACACGCTGGCGCGGCTGCGGGCGTCGGGCGCGGTGGGGCCGACGACGGACGTGGTCGCGGTGCACCTGGACCACGACGTTCCGCCGGGCCCGGAGCTGGACCGGTTGCTCGCGGCGGCGGGGGCGCGGGCGGTGCCGGACGGGACGACGCTGACGGTCGGCGAGTACCACGCCGTCCCGGAACCGCCCCGGCGCACGCTGGTGACCGGCGGGGCTCGGTCGGGCAAGTCGCTGGAGGCGGAGCGACGGCTGGAGACGTTCCCGGAGGTGCTGTACGTGGCAACGGCCGGGAAGCGGGAGGGCGACCCGGAGTGGGCGGAGCGGGTCGGGGCGCACCGGGAGCGCCGGCCGGGCTCCTGGCGGACCGCCGAGACCTGCGACCTGGTCCCGCTGCTCGCCGACGAGGGCCCGGCGCTGCTGATCGACTGCCTGGGCCTGTGGCTGACCGACGCGATGGACCGGATCGACGCGTGGGACGACGAGCGCTGGTCGTCGGGCGGCCGCGAGGCGCTGCGCGAGCGGGTCGCGGAACTGGTCGCGGCGGTACGGGCGACCCGTCGCACGGTCGTCGCGGTCACCAACGAGGTCGGCTCCGGCGTGGTCCCCGCCACCCCCTCCGGCCGCCGCTTCCGCGACGAACTGGGCCGCCTGAACGCCGCCTTCGGCGACGAGTGCGAACAGATCCTCCTGGTGGCGGCGGGCCAGCCGCTGATACTGCGCGGCTGAGGCCGGAGCGGCGGGGCGGCGGAGCCGCGGCCGGCGCCGACGGCAGGCCGCGGGGCCGC
>NZ_DATCVQ010000104.1:0-5603 GCF_036566765.1 Streptomyces sp. | reverse complement strand
GGCAAGGTCTCGCGCTAACGCCGACGTTTCGTCGTAGCGCAGCCCCTGCGGTTGCCTTGAAGGGTCGGTTCACCTCGGTGAACCGGCCCTTTGCCATGTCCGGACGCGAAACCCGGACGCGAAACCCTCCGGCCCGCTAGGGCCTGTTCGGCGGATCAGGGTCGGATAGGTCGCGGCGTCTGGTGCGGTGCATCGCAAGGCGTCGGAGCGCCTCGGATGGGGTCTCCCCTGCTCGAGCGGAGCCGAGAGCTTGGGGAAGGAGCTATTGGGGCGTTTCGGCAACGCGGCGAGGCGCCGTGCCAGGCGTCGCGACCCCGGCCATGATCCGCCTGACAGGCCCTAGGAGTGTGGGTCAGTAACGAGCAACTTCGGGCGATTGGCGGTACGCCGCCGCACAGGTCGGCGACCAGGTCGGCACCTCCTTCGGTCCTGCTCCCGAACCGATCAGCCGCAACTGGCCACCGGTGGACTCTGCGAGATGAAGGCGGGACTCACACCGACACGGGACCAGGTGCAGCGGTGTGCGGCCCGTCCGCCCTGCTCGGCTGGGGTGTGGCAGGCCACACCCCAGATGGATGGCGTACCTCAGTGACCGGTCGATCGACCGTGCGACATCGTGATCGGCATGACGAGGGGACCGCCCACCACGTGGTTCGGGCGCTGCCCCATGCCCGATCGAGCCGAAGGACCCTCCATGCGCACTCATAAGGCCCTGTCGCGATCAGCGGAGCTGCCTGGGCGGGCACTGGCTGTGCTCGTCGCCCTCGCCGTGGCACTCGGTGCCGCCTTCGTCCTAGCCCCGAGCAGGCTGGCGGCGATCGGGACGGAGGGCGGCCTCTCCTCGCAGCGGAACCTCGTCGACGCCCTGAGCCCGGCGTTCGTCACGTACTGGACGTCCGGGGACCAAGGATTCCCCCCGGACCTGCAGCGGGTTGTCGACTGCTGGTTCCGCTTCCACGTGGTCAAGGGCGTCCTGGCCGCGGCCCTGCTGATCGTGTTCGTCGCCCTCGCCGTCCGGCTCTGGAAGGCGTTCCTGAGGTCCAGCGGTCCTGGAGCCGGAGGTAGGGGCCTCGCCTCGGCTGCCATCCTCGTCAGCGTGCTTGCGCTGGTGTCACTGGCGGCGCTGATGGCGAATGTCCAAGGTGCGATGGCCCCCTTCTCCTCGGCGACCGCGCTGCTCCCACTCGGCGCACCCAGTGGCCAACTCGCCGGTGCGATCGATCAGATCAAGCAGGGCCTGGCCCACTACCCGAGCCCGAGCGACGAGAACGCGGTCGCCCTCAAGGTGATGGTCGACGACTTCGGCCGGTACCACGCGGTGCTCGCCGCTTTGGCGTCCGTCGTAGCGGTCGCCCTGATCGGCCTGAGCGTGATGGCGTGGCGGAGGTTCGCTGCGGCGGACAGGTCGAACGGGCGGACCCGGCGCACGATGAGGTCGTTCGGCGTCCTCTCGGCCGTGCTCGCGCTGATCGTGATCGTCGTCGCACTGGCCAACACGGACACCGCGGCAGACCCGGCGCCGGCCCTCCTGGGCTTCTACAAGGGCGGCCTGTGACGCCTCGCGGCTGATCGGCGGACGGGCCCGGTCAGGAGCGGAGGTAGGCGAGGACGGCGAGGACTCGGCGGTGCTGGGCGTCGTCGGGCGGCAGGCCGAGTTTGGCGAAGACGTTGCCGATGTGTTTCTCCACCGCGCTGTTGGAGAGCGCCAACTGCCGGGCGATGGCGGTGTTGGAGTGGCCCTCGGCCATCAGCGCCAGGAGCTGCCGTTCACGCGCGGTCAGTGCCTGCAGCGGGTCCTGTCGGCGCTGGCCGGCCAGTAGCTGGGAGACGACCTGGGGGTCGAGCACCGTCGCGCCACCGGCGACCCGGTCTAGGGCGTCCAGGAACTCCTCGACTCTGGCGACCCGGTCCTTGAGCAGGTAGCCGACCGCGCCAGAGCCGTCCGCGAGCAGCTCGGCGGCGTACGACACCTCCACGTACTGGCTGAGTACCAGTACGGGGGTGCCGGGCAGTTGTGCGCGGGCGCTGATCGCTGCACGCAGGCCCTCGTCCGTGTGGGTCGGCGGCATCCGTACGTCGACGACCGACGCGTCCGGGCGGTGGGCGAGCACCGCTTCGACCAGGGCGGGGCCGTCACCGACCGCCGCGACCACATGGTGCCCGTCCTCGGTGAGCAGTCGGACCAGGCCTTCACGCAGCAGCACCGCGTCATCGGCCACGACGATCCGCAGCGGACTGCGGGCCGCGCGATCCCGCGGTGCTTCGGCATCTGTTTCGGCCGAGGTCAGTGGCATGGCAGTTCCCCGGTGATCGTGGTCGGGCCGCCGTCGGGGCTGGCGACCCGCAGCTGGCCGCCGACCGCGTGCAGTCTGTCGTCCAGGCCCCGCAGGCCGTATCCCTTGGCCACGGCCGCGCCGCCCACGCCGTCGTCCGTCACCCAGACCCGCAGGATTCCATCGCCGTGGCGCATTCCGATGGCGCACCGGTGGGCGTGGCTGTGTTTGGCCACATTGGTCAGGGCCTCGGCGACCACGAAGTACGCGGCCGTCTCGACTGCGGCGTCCGGCCGACGGTTCAGGGGGCCGAGGTCGAGCTCAGCGGATACGACACAGCGCGCGGCAAGCGCGGCGAGCGCCGCCTGCAGGCCGCGGTCGGCGAGGATCGGCGGGGCGATGCCGCGCGACAGGGCCCGTAGCTCCTCCAGCGTCTCCTGAGTCTGGACGATCGCGTCGGCGAGCGCCTCCCGGGCGGCTTCCGGCCTGCTGTCGAAGTGGTGCTCGGCGCGGCCCAGCTCCATCGCCAGGCGGACCAGACGCTGCTGGGGGCCGTCGTGGATATCGCGTTCGAGTCGGCGCAGGGCGGCAGCCTCGGCCGTCACCGCGGCGAGGGTCTGTGCGCGGGCGGTGTCCCGCTCCTGCTCCAGCCCGTTGATCCTGCGGTGCAGTGCCGACAGGTCGGACAATAGTGCCTTCCCCAGCCCGGCCTGAGCGGCGACGCCCACCCGGGTCACCAGCGGCACGGTGGCCAGCACGAGGAGGCCGAGCGTGACCGCGAAGGCGACCCGCTCGTCCGGCGACGTCAGCCCCAGGCTCAACGCGATGTGGGATTGGGGACCGCCCACGTACAGGTTCATCGGCCGCAGCGGCCCGGGCGTCGCATACGGGCTGCGCAGGGGAGACGTGACAGCGGCGACGCCGACGAACCACCACAGCGCCGTTACCGCCGACGTGACCACGACGACGGGGAGTACCAGCACCGTGTGTGCCACGTCGAGCCACAGCCCCGGGTCGGACGCGGCGGCTGTCCCCCTCGGCCTCGGACGCCGACGCGCGCCCCGCGCCCCGTCGGCCTGGGAGCGCACCTTGGCGATCCGCCACCGTTCCACGTCGGCGGACCACCGCGCCAGTTCCGTAGCACTGGTCATGACCGGCGACCCGCTCGGCAACAGCAGACCGACCGTGCCAACGAACAGGCCGCTTAGCACCAGCAGCAGCCCGAACGCGGCACTGACCGGCGCGGTCAGCAGGTACAACGAGTCCAGAAGCGTGCGGCGTCCCAAGCGCACCGCGAACCGGGCCCCCAGCCGCCACCGACCCGCAGCCGCGCCCGCGACCACGGAAGACGACGACTCAGCCACGCGCCCAGCATAATCGCGATCGAAGTTGGCGAAGCCTCACCGAGGCCCCGGCCACAGCCGGTCACGGTGCGTCGACCGACCCCAATTGTCTCAGTCCTGGTGGCATAGGAATGTGTCCCGGCAACCGACAACCCGCCTGCGTTTCGTAATCATTCATGCTGGATGATGACGGTATGCGTGGTGGGGATGGGCTGTTCGAGGTCGAGCCAGTCGAGAAGAAGCAGCCGCAGGGCCGTGCGGTGGCGGTCGACAAGCAGTTCCGTGCGTTCGACCCGCACCAGGTCCTGCTGCTGCCCCCATCGCTGGACGACTGGCTGCCCGAGGACCACCTGGCCCGCTTCGTCGCTGACCTGGTGGACGAGGTGCTGGACCTGGGGCCGATCCTTGCCGACTACACCGAGAAGCGCGGCTACCCGCCCTACGACCCCAGACTGATGCTGCGGCTCCTGATCTACGGCTACACCACCGGCGTCCGCTCCTCACGCGCCATCGAGCGCAAGTGCGCCGACGACATCGCGTTCCGCTACCTGGCCGCCGGCCAGGCCCCGGACTTCCGCTCGATATCCCGCTTCCGCCGCCGCCACCTGGACGCCCTTGCCGACCTCTTCACCCAGTCCCTGCACCTCGCGACCAAGCTCGGCATGGTCAAGATGGGCCGCGTCGCCCTGGACGGCACGAAACTGCAGGCCAGTGCCTCCAAGCACAAGGCGATGAGCTACGGCCGCCTGGTCGACAAGGAAGAACGCATCGAGGCCGAGATCGCCTGGCTGGAGGCGAAGGCCCAGGGCCTGCTGGCCGACGCGGAGGCCGCCGACAAGGCCGAGGACGAGACCTTCGGCGTGGACGGCAAGGAAGCGGACCTGCCCGCCGAGCTGGACCGACGCGAGAAGCGTGTGGCGAAGCTGCAGGCCGCCCGCGCGCAGATCGAGGCCGAGGCCGCCGAGAAGGCACGCGCTCACGCCGAAGACAAGGAACGCCGCCGCCAGGAGCGTGCCGGCACCGGCGACGAGCGGGCCGTCGCCGACGCCGGCGAGCAGGCAGCAGCCAACGCACGGCCCAAGCCCAAGGCCCAGGCCAACTTCACCGACCCCGACTCCCGGATCATGAAGAACAGCGACGGCGCCTACATCCAGGCTTACAACGCCCAGGCCGTCGTCGATGAAGAACACCAGGTCATCACCGCCGCCGACGTGACGACCAACCCTTCGGACGCGCTGAACTACACCACGATGCTCGACCAGTCCGCGGCAAACACCAGCGTCCACCCCAAGCAGGCCCTGGTCGACGCCGGCTACTGCTCCGAGACCAACCTTGAGGCCGCCCGGGAGTGCCAACTCGCCTGCGGCACCGACACGTTCATGGCCACCGGCCGACTCGCCCACGACGAGCAGGTCCCGCCCGCACCACGCGGACGCATCCCCAAGAACGCCACCCTCAAGGAACGCATGGCCCGCAAGCTGCGGACCAAGCCCGGCCGGAAGGCATACAGCCGCCGCAAGGCCATCGTCGAACCCGTCTTCGGTCAGATCATGACCTGCCAGAACGGCCGTCAGCTCCTCCTGCGCGGCGAAGACGGAGCCCGAGGAGAGTGGCGGCTGCTGGCCGCCTGCCACAACTTCCGCAAAGCCTTCCAGCACGCCCAAACCGCAGGACTCGCCGCAGTGATCGCCTGACCGGCGCAGCCACCGGCCCTGTCCGGGCCGATTTCTAGACCGGCAGGACCGGCCACCGATCACCGATCACCGATCACCGCAGGATATGTTGGCGACCGCGAGCGATCCCGCCGATCACGACCACCCGGTCAGTTGCCCGTTACTGAGACACGCTCCTAGCGAGCCGCGGCCAGGTCCGGCAGTAATCGATCTTGACGTGCCCGAAGTGTGTGGTGTCGAGTTGACGTTGAGAAGTGGCACCAGCGCATAGGGGATCGACATGTTCATAGCAGAAGAGGGCGTTTTCGATCCTG
>NZ_DATCVQ010000103.1:0-2167 GCF_036566765.1 Streptomyces sp. | reverse complement strand
CGACGTTCCACCCCTCACAGAGTGGACTCCCGAGGTCCAGGCGCTCGCCGCGGTCGTGGACCGGCTTGCCGACCTCGTCAACGCCGTGGTCGTGAATCACCCCAGCGGCAAGGGCAAGCCGTCTCGGGTCCGTCCGTACCCGCGCCCGGTGACTGCGTTCGACCGTGCGCGGGCGAAGCGGACTCGAGAGGCCGCTGACGCCATGGTGACCCAACTTTTCCCCGAGGGGGCGTGAATGCCGAGCAATGTGCGCTTCGAGCCACCCTCGTCCACTGCACTGGCCGCGTTGGCGGCGACTGCGGAGATGGACGCGGCGATGGCACAGATCGCCGAGACCGGTCGCGTGTACGCGGAGTCGATCGCCCCGGTGGAGACCGGGGCGTTCCGGTCCTCGTTTCGGGTCGACGACGACGGGGAGGGCGCGCGACTGGTGAACGACGACGAGGGCGCGGCCGCGATCGAGCACGGGTCGGACGACACACCCGCCCACCACACGCTCGCCCAGACTGCTGACTGGCTGGAAGGAGGTAGTTCCTGATGGCCGCTCCCGCAGGTACCGCCTGGATCACGGTGCTGCCCAACATGGGCGGATTCAAGCAGGCACTGACGGCCGGCATCGGTGCAGCCCTGATCGGGGTTGCCGCCTCGGGCGTGAAGCTGCGGGCCGAGTTCGAGAAGTCCATGAACACCGTCGGCGCGGTCACTGGGGCGTCCCGCGGGGAGATGAAGGCGCTCGAGAAGGCCGCCATCGACATGGGCAACTCGACCGTGTTCTCCGCGAACGAAGCCGCGAAGGCGATGGTCGAACTCGCCAAGGGCGGCATCTCGGTGGCCGACATGCGCGCCGGCGCGTTGAAGGGGACCCTCCTTCTCGCTGCGGCAGGCGGAACCGACCTGGCGACCGCGGCCGAGATCGCCTCGAATGCACTCAACACCTTCGGCCTCAAGGGCCGCGACATGAACAAGGTTGCCAACGCTCTGGCCGGTGGCGCCAACGCGTCCACGGCGTCGGTCGAGTCCCTGGGGCAGGCGCTTTCGCAGGTAGGGCCCGGCGCGAAGAACGCCGGCCTAGACATCAACGAGACTGTGGGCGCCCTGGCCGCCTTCGACTCGGCAGGCATCAAGGGCTCCGACGCTGGTACGTCGCTGAAGACGATGCTCGCGCGTCTCGTGCCCTCGACCGACGCGGCTGAGCAGGCGATGAGGCGTCTCGGCCTGAACTTCACCAAGCGCAACGGTGACTTCCGCTCGCTCGGCAACATCTCCCAGCAACTGCAGGACAAGATCGGCGGTCTATCGGAGTCCGAGCGCACTCGTGCCCTGACGACGATCTTCGGATCGGACGCCACGCGCGCTGCGACGGTCCTGATGAACGAGGGTTCCAAGGGGCTCGGGAAGTACGTCCGGGCGACCAGGAACCAGAAGGCCGCGCAGGACGCTGCCAACGCCGCGCTGAAGGGGCTTCCCGGGGCGCTCGAACGACTCTCCGGTGCATGGGAGACTCTGCGCCTGCAGATCGGCAAAGCCCTCGCCCCTGGCGTGATCGTGGGGGCTAACTTCCTCGCTGACACGATGGGTGGGCTGGTCCCATTCGTGCAGGAGAACGCAACCGCCTTCAAGGTGCTCGGCATCACCCTGGCCGTCGGCGCGACTCTATGGGGTGGCTACGCGCTGGGCGTGAAGATCTCCCAGGGCTGGACCGCGCTGCACACCATGTGGACCCAGCGGCAAGCGATTGCCCAGACGCTGCTCAACCGGGCCATGATGCTCAACCCGATCGGCCTCATCGTGGGCGCGCTGGTCGCCCTAGGCGTGGGGCTGGTCATCGCCTACAAGAAGTCCGAGACCTTCCGACGCATCGTCGACGGCGCCTGGGCAGGGATTCGCAAGGCGGTCTCGTTCGCGTGGCACGGCTTCATCCGGCCTGCTCTCTCGGCGTTCGCCGGCTTCTTCGGCAAGTACCTGATGCCAGCGATCCGCGGGCTGTGGAGGGGCGTCCAGCTCTACTTCGGGTTCGTACGCGGCGTGATCAAGTTCGCCTGGCAGAACGTGATCCGGCCGATCTTCCAGCTCTGGTGGGCCTACGTCAGCCGGATCCTGATCCCCGCGATCAGGTGGCTGTGGACCAAGGCCGTACGCCCGACGTTCGACAGCCTGAAGGACAAGA
>NZ_DATCVQ010000102.1:0-2078 GCF_036566765.1 Streptomyces sp. | reverse complement strand
CGGTGCGGCCATCACGACCGATGCCGCCGCGAGGCCCCCGCCCTCGCTGTCGGGCCCGCCGCCTGGCGCCGCGCCGCCCGCGATCGCCGCGTACAGCAGCAGCCCCAGCACGGCCACCGCGCACCCCGTCACCGCTGCCCGCGCACCGCGCGGAAGGCCATGCATCGGGGGCGGAGGGGGCGCGTACGGCGTGGTCTCGGACACGGGCCGAGCGTAGGCGGCATCCCTTCGACGGGCATCAGACCACAGACGTATGCCTCCGGGCCGAGGCGCGGCGCCGATCCCTGTCGCTGGGGCGATGCGACCCGCCCCCGGCGCGCGGCACCGTGATTCATGTGATCGAAGTCAACGGACTGACCAAGCGCTACGGCGACGTCCTCGCCGTCAACGACCTCAGCTTCACGGTGCGGCCCGGGACCGTGACCGGGTTCCTCGGCCCGAACGGCGCCGGCAAGAGCACCACCCTGCGCATGATCCTGGGCCTGAACCGGCCGACCGCCGGAACCGCCACCATCGACGGCCGCCCGTTCCCCCAGCGGCAGGCCGGCCTGCACCACGTCGGTGCACTGCTCGACGCGGGGGACGTCCACCCCGGCCGCAGCGCCGCCGCCCATCTGTCGGCGCTGGCCCGCAGCAACGGGCTGCCCCGCCGCCGGGTACGGGAGGTCCTGGAGGAGGTGGGTCTGGCGGGCGCGGCACGCCGCCGTGCCGGTGGGTTCTCCCTGGGAATGCGGCAGCGGCTCGGCATCGCGACCGCCCTCCTCGGCGACCCGCCCGTGCTGCTGTTCGACGAGCCGGTCAACGGCCTGGATCCGGAGGGCGTGCGATGGGTGCGCGGCCTCTTCAAAGGGCTGGCCGCCGAGGGTCGCACGGTGCTCGTCTCCAGTCATCTGATGAGCGAGATGGAGAACACCGCCGACCGTCTCGTCGTCATCGGCCGGGGCGAACTGATCGCGGAGGAGAGCGTCGACGAGTTCGCCGCGCGCGGCACCCGCAGCCGCACCCATGTCACCGTGCGCACCCCGGACCCCGCCCGGCTCTCGGCCGTACTGACCCCTGAAGGCGCCGGCGTACAACCGGACGGCCAGGAGACGCTCACGGTCACCGGGCTGACCGCGGACCGCGTCGGTGAACTCGCCTTCGAGCACCGGATCATGCTGCGTGAGCTCGCACCGCACAGCGCATCGCTGGAGGAAGCGTTCATGGAACTCACCACCGGCCGCGCCGAGTACCTCGCGGGTGACCGCCGATGACCTCGCTCATGACACCCCGGACGGCCGAGACCGCCCGCACCCGGGCGCCGGCCGAGCCACGCGTCCGCCGGCGCGACCTCATCGCCGCCGAGTGGATCAAACTGTGGTCCCTGCGCTCCACGCGTTGGGTACTCGGGCTCGGCGTCCTGATCCTGATCGCGCTCGCCGTGCAGAGCAGCCTCGACACGT
The DNA here is from genome assembly GCF_036566765.1 of Streptomyces sp. Lineage (GTDB taxonomy): Bacteria > Actinomycetota > Actinomycetes > Streptomycetales > Streptomycetaceae > Streptomyces. Next base: position 636 of record NZ_DATCVQ010000102.1, on the reverse strand, counting down.
ACGACAACTGGCCGGACTTCGGCCCCCAGGAGAGATCCCACTACGACCCGATGAGCGAGGCACTCAGCGGCGCCGGCGTCGCCCTCCTCATGATCGGCGCGGGCACGGTCGGTGCCCTGACGATCGTCGGTGAGTACGCCTCCGGTCTGATCCGCACCACGTTCACCGCGGTACCGGCCCGCAGCCGGGTGGTGCTGGCCAAGGCGGCCGTCGTCGCGGCCGTCATGCTGGCCGTCGGCACGGCCGTCTCGTTCAGCACGTTCTTCGTGAGCCAGGCCATCCTGTCGGGCCGCGGCATCGGCATCTCGCTGGGTGAGCCCGGTGTCCCGGGCGTCCTCGCGGCGAACGCGGCACTCGCGCCGGTCTCGGCCCTTGTGGGCATGGGCGTCGGCGCGCTCCTGCGGCATACCGCCATGTCCGTCGTCTCGGCCTGCGGGGTGCTCGTCGTACTGCCGGGCTTCTTCAAACCGACCGTCCATCAATGGGCGAACGAGCTGTTCGGCTACTTCCCCTACTACAGCTGGCGCAGCTGCCTGTCCCAACTGCACCCCCAGGAGGTTGCCGCCCTGCCCTCGGCGGCCGAGGCCTGGACGGGCTTCGCGCTGTGGCCCCTGCTCGCGGTGGCACTCACCCTGG
>NZ_DATCVQ010000101.1:0-9951 GCF_036566765.1 Streptomyces sp. | reverse complement strand
CAGCGACGTCGTGAAGGTGATCTCCTCGCCGGTCGCGGTGTTGAGCAGCGACGGGCCCGAGCAGGGGCCGTACAGCCGCGCCGTGAAGTGCGACGGGATCGAGCCGATGTTGCCGATGACGGTCGCGCCGGACGACATCGTCACCGGATACGACCACGGGTAGGTCTTCGGGTAGGTGCGGCCGGTCGCCGGACCGACGTCGGCGAGCACGTTGACCTCGACCTCGTCGACCGCTTCCCAGATGCCGGTCGGGACCTTCCACCCGACGGAGATCTGCCGGGCGTCCACGCGGGCCAGGTCGAGACCGAGCGGCGCGGCGAACTGGTCGACCCGCAGCCGGAGGCGCCGCGACGACGACCAGCCGTCGTCCTCGACCACCAGGTACGGGCGGGACCGGGGGTGCAGGAACCGGGTCAGCTCGTCCTCGATCGCGCGCGGGTTCTCCGTGACGAGCAGCTCGATCGAGCATGCCCGCGCCCCGAACAGCGACGTTGTGTCGCGGGTGCCGTCGTCGTCGGTGCGGTTCTCGGCGACCTCCCGCACCTCCGGCATCGGAGCTTCCAAGCTCTGGAAGAACACGCCCTCGTCGCGGCGAGGCAGCAGCAGCATCTGCCGGTCACCGTCGACCAGCTTCACCGAGGTCAGCATCAGAACGCCGCCGCCCGGGCGGCGAAGCCCAGCCTGGAGGCGAGCAGGTCCACGTCGGCCGTCTCCCGCACTTCCATGTGCTCGATGTTCACCAGCGGGCCCCCGTTCGTGCCGCTCGTCGCCGCCGCGTACTGGCCGCTGGTCAGCACCGGCTCCGGGCGGCCCGTGGCGTTGTAGGCCAGAGTGAAGCCGGGCTGGAGCATCCCGCCCGAGTCGTACTTGACGGCCTGCGCGGCGACGACCTTCGGCTTCACACCGAAGGTCCTGCCGACTCCGGTCGCCAGCTTGCGGCCGAGCCGGGTCATCTCCTTGTCCAGCGCCGCCCGCTGCGCGTACAGCCCCGACAGGAGCCCCTTCCCGGCGCCCTTGCCGGCGTCGTAGAGGGCGTTCGCGGCGGTCTGCCCGAGGCTCACCGACGCCTTGTCGATGACGCCCTGGGCGGCGTTCATCTTCTTCAGCGTGGCGGCGTCGGAGGACAGCAGCGTCCGCGCCAGGACCGTGCCGTCGTTCACACCCATTCCGATGACCTGGGACAGCAGGCCGCCAGCGAGGCCGCGCTTCTTGAGCTGGGTGATCTGGGACGCGAAGTTCGTGATCTGGGACGCGCGCTCGGTGAGGCCGAGGGCGACCTGCTGCCCGGTACCGCGCGTCCGCAGGTTCGACAGGGACGCGAAGTCCTTGGCGGACTGGGCGACGGTGCCGGCGTACTCCTTGGCCTGGGCGATCTGCGTCGAGATCCCCGCGGCCTTGGTCGCGGCCGTGCTCATCGCCTTCTGGATCGAGTTCGACCAGGCGATCAGCTTGCGCTCGGTGCCCCCGGCGAACGCCTTGCGGATCGCGGCGTCGAGCTTGTTGAACCAGGATGCGAGCTTGCCGGCGTCGCCGATGACCGAGCCGGTGAGCGCCTTCACCAGGGACGTGCCGGCGGACTGGCGCGCGGCGCGGCTCGTGGTTGTGGCGGTCGAGCGGCCGGCCGAGACCTTACCGCCGCGCGCGAGCGACAGCACCGGCTCCGGCCGCCCGGTGCCGTTGTAGGCCAGGGTGTAGCCGGGCTGCAGGAGGCCGCCGCGGTCGTAGGTGGCGTGCCGCATGTAGCGCAGCAGCGGCGACTTCCGGTCGCCCGGGTCGAGGTTGCGTTCCCGGTAGGCGCGCAGATCCTTGCGGCGCTGGTCCATGATGCCGCCGCGGGCCATCGGCCGCAGGATCGCCGACTGGCCGCCGCGCGTGCCGCGGCGGACGACCGAACCCTCGTTGCCGCCGATCGTCTCGTACACGCCGCCGCCGAGGTTCTTGGCGATGACGTTGATGTGCCCGGTGCCGCGGTAGGCGCCGAGGTCGCCGGGGCGGCCCTCACCCTGCCCGACGTGCCGCATCGCGCCGACGTAGGACGCGACAGCGGCCGAGGGGTAGCCGGGGTACTTCTTGGTCGCGCCCGCCTTCTTGATCGCCTCGGACACGAACATCGCGCACCACGGCGCGCCCGGCATCCCCCAGGCGCGGGTCAGCCAGTTGTTGTTCTCGCCCCGGTCGTCGCCCATCCCGATCATGCGCTCGGCGGCCTTGACGACCCCTGCGGAGTCGCCGCCGTAAGCCTTGGCGAAGGTCTTGATGACCTGCTGCGCGGACGCCCACGCATGCGCCAGCAGCTTGCCGGGCACCCCCGACATGCCTGCGCCGAACTTGCCGCCGCCGGAGATCTCCCCAGGGCGGGGCATGACCTTGGACGCCAGGGAGTCCCAGTACTTCCTAGGGTTCTCCAGCATCGCCATCGCGGTCTTGCCGATCCCGGTGACCTTGCCCGCGGCCTTCTTCACCGCGCCGAGCACGTCGCCGAACGGGCCGCCGAGGACGCCGCCCTTGGCGAGCATCTGCAGGTCCCCGCCCGCCGACGCCCACAGCGCCTGCGCACGGCCGCGGAACCGGGGGTCGGTGGGGATCACGTACTCGGGGAACTGCTTGCGGCCCTCGCCGACGATCGCCATCGGCCCGTTGGTCTTCATCGGGCGGGCCTGGGCAGGGTTGGCGAGCGTGCCGCCGGTCTCCAGCGCGGCGATGTTGCCGAGCTTCAGACCGCCCGGCAGTTTCAGCCACCCGATCACGGTGTTCCACAGGCGCTTGATGCCGTCGTTGTAGCCGCGGTTGATCACCCAGTTGATGGGGCCGCGGATCGCGGCGGGCAGCCGGTCCCAGGAGGACTTCATGCCGGAGACGCCGCTGGAGAACGCCTGCTTGGCTGCCGACATCGCGCGTCGGATCCCGCCGACGGTCTGGTCGAGCAGGCGGTGCGCGAACGCCGACGTCCAGTTCCAGAACCCCGACCAGGACAGGCGCAGGGGCGGGAGCCCGTCGAACAGGTTCTGCTTGATCCGGGCGAGCGAGGTCTTCAGCCCGGACGCCGCGGCCGACATGCCGCGGCCCAGCGCGCCGGGCAGCCAGGTCGCGAACTGGGACGTCTTGGAGCCCAGGAGCTTGAACCCCTCGGTCCATGAGGTCTTCAGCTGCGGCCAGAACTGGCGTGTGAAGTAGCCCAGGATGCCGCCGGCCGGGCCGAGCAGCGCGGCGCCGAGCCCGATGCTGAAGATGTTCGACCAGGTCAAGAATCGGTTGCCGTCGTCCTGGACGACCTGGAAGTCCCCGCCGACGCCGGAGATCTTCCCGCCCGCGCCCTCGGCTGCGCCGCCCAGCTTCCGGAACCCGCCGGCCAGGGTGTCGACTGCGGTCCCGAGGGTGTCGCGGAAGAACATCGCAGCGTCGTTGAGGAGCTGCTGCAGCTGCGGCCACTTGTCCTGCCAGATCCGGGCGGCCCGCGAGAACAGGTCACCCAGCCCCAGCAGGGCAGGCTTGATCGTTTCGGTCCAGGCGGACCCGACCGCGCCCTTCACTCCGGCCCAGACGCCGTTGACGATCCCGCGGAACGTCTCGGACTTCTTGTAAGCCAGAACCAGCCCGGCGACCAGGCCGGCGATCGCCAGCACCACCAGGCCGATCGGGTTCGCCGAGAGCACCACGTTCAGCGCGGTCTGGATCGGGACCCAGATCCGCGCCGCCGTGGACGCGGCGACGAACGCCGTGGCGAGCGCCGTCACGACCGGCGGCGGCAGCGCCGCGAGCATCGCCGAGAAGTGCTTGACCAGCAGCAGCGATATCCCCGTCATGGGCGCGAACGCCGTGGCCAGGTTCACCACGATCTGGACGAGGTTCCCGAAGGTTTCCTTCAGGGCGGGCAGGTTCTGCCGGATGTAGGCGATGAACCCCTTGAAGCTCTCGCTGTCCTTGAGGGACTTCCCCCAGTCGGCGAACCGCGCGGTGAGGCCCTCGACCCCGGACGCCATCGCGCCGGCATGCGGCAGGAACGCGTCCACGATCCCGCCGAGGCCGATCGCGACGTTGCGCACCGACCGCAGCAGCGGCGGCAGGGTCTTCTTGGCCGTGGCGTTGAGGCGGTTCAGGAACTGGGCGAACCCGCTGGACTTGCTGTCGGTGTCGAGCTGCCCGACGAAGTCGCGCAGCGCCGCCGCGCCCGTCTTCACCAGCGGCGTCAGCTTCGGCAGGAGCCGACTGGCGATCCCGATGCCCTTGGTGAAGATCGGCATCGTGTCGCCGGCCAGGCTGTCGGACCACTTCCCGAACTGCTCGCGCAGGTTCAGGAACCCGACGGCGGCCTGCGCCGTCGCCGGCGGCATGCCCGACAGCTGCTGGTTGTACGCCTTCAGCGCCGTCTTGGCCTGGGTGGAGCTGGCGCCGTTGGCCTTGACCGCCTTGTCGTAGGTGTCACTGGCCTTGGCCAGCTCACCGATCGCGGTCACCTGCGGCTTGACCGCGAGACCGAACGCGCCCAGCGCTGCCCCCGCGGACGCGAACGCCGCAGCCATCGCCCCGGCGGCTCCGACCGCTGCGGCACCGGCGGCGCCCGCGGCCGGGGCGATGGCGACCAGCGCTGAGGTCATCGTCGCGGCGCGGCCGGTCAGCACCTCGAACGCCTTGGACGTCTTCGCGCTGGACGCCCCCGCGCGGTCCAGCCGGGACGCGAGCCGGTCGGCGTCGTCGGCCGCGCCACGGAACGCCCGGGAGGTGTTGTTCCTGCCGATCAGGTTCAGCATCACCGACCGCGACTCGGCCACGACCCACCCCCTGATCCGCTGTTGAGTTGTGCTCAGAACCGCTTGGGTATCGGCGGCTTCGGCTTCTTGGGCTTCTCGCCCTTGCCGCCACCGCGCTGCCAGTTCGCGTGCGCGAGGTGGAAGGCGATGACGTCGAGCGCGGCGACCTCGGTCGTGTAGGCGGCGGCTGACTGTCCGAGGATCGAGCGGGCGGTCGCCGACCCGGGCGGCAGGTGCTGGACGAACTCGATCAGCTCACGGTGTGTGAGTTTGGTCGGGTCGTCGTCCCACAGGTCCCGCAGCCGGTAGCCGGGCCACTCGTGGCGCAGGTCGTAGTCGACGGCTCCACCGTGCTCCTTCAGGAGCCGGTAGAGCCCTCGGATTCCCCCTCGTCGGTGCCGCAGAACTTGTCGTAGGCCTGCGTCAGCTTCGTCAGCTGCTCGCCGCGCAGGCCGAGCTTGCGGAACCGCTCCCACTGATCCTCGCCCATGGCGGTCCGCAGGGACAGCAGCGTGCCGGCGGCCTCGCCGCCCTGCTCGTACGCCTCCAGCAGCGGGATCTTGTCGAGCGTCTCGCGGTGGGCCATCTCCCACCGCTCGTTGTTCGGGCCGAACACGAACCGGAACGGCCTCAGCGTCTTCTCGACCTTGACCGAGTTCAGATTGAAGTCGAACGGCTGGTCGTCTCGTGCCTTGGTGGTGCTCATCCCCGGGCTATCTCCTTGCTGATCTGGTCGACCACGCGGGCCCCGGCCCGCTGTGCCGCGGGTGCGGCGCTGCTGGTCGCTCGGTCGAAATACGGGTGGGGGCGCTGGGTCACCCACGGGCGGTGCCCGTAGGTCTGGTGGCGCCACCGGGTGAAGGGCTTGCGGCCGTCGAGGTAGCCGGGCAGGTTGCCCTCCCCGGGCGGCATCCGCTGGGGGTTGACCCACACCACCACCGTGGGGCGGCGAGTGGTGCGGACCTTGACTTCGGTGGCGGCGGCGATCTTGGCGCGCAGGGACCGGCGTCCGGCCCGTCCGGTCTGCCCCTTGGACGGGGTCGCCCGCACGGATGCGCGCACCGCGGCGGCGACCGGGCGGGCCGTCTCCGTCAGCTCGCGCCGGAGCCGGTCGTTGATCTCGGTGGCGCGCTGGCGGCGCAGGTCGGCCGCCAGTTCCCTGACCTGCCGGGCGCCGGAGATCGTGATCAGCCGCGCGCCGGGCATCGGTCAGTCCTCGCCGGTCGGCGCGCTGGCTGCCTCATTGACGATGGGGACACAGATGCGGTGCCGGGCCACCTCGTCGTCCACCGCATACCTCCATCCGTCGCCCTTGTCGGGGTGGCTGGCGAACACCGTGGCGTAGACGGCGTCGCGGTGGAAGTCCAGGCCGACCACGCTGCGGAGGTCGAAGCCGAGCGACTCCACAGCCGCGACGAGGTCGGCCCGCCCGATCTTGGCCGGGACGCCCGGCAGGACCTGGTCACCCATCAGGCGGCGGCCGGGACCGACAGGTTCTCGACCGGCTCGCGGGTGATCGCGAACTGGATCTCGATCGTCACCGCGTCGTCGTCCAGCGACCGGGCCTTGCCCTGCGACATGACCCGCACCGGGTACACGTCCATCAGGTTGTCCTCGACGTCGCCGCCGTCCAGCCACACGATGTACCCGGACGTGCCCCGGGTCAGCAGCGTGCGGACGTCCACGCCGTCCTCGGAGGCGTAGAAGGTGATCGAGGAGTCGTCCACCGACGTCGGCCCGGGGATCTTCGACGTGAACTCCGTGGCGAGGTCGGGCGTCTCGATGTTGTCGCCCTGCACCTGCCATCCGTCGATCGCCGCGATCTCCGGCGACAGGTCCTTGCCCGCGTTCAGCTCCACGCGGGTCGGGCCCGTCGACAGGCTCGCGACAGTCGTCAGGAAGTAGGCCCTGGTGATGCCGCGCGCGAAGTACCGCTGCGTCACATCGATCGGGGTTGCGGGCATCGGTCAGTCCTCCTGCTTGTTCGTGCGGCGGCCACGCGGCCGGCCCGCGTCATTGAGCTGCTCCTCGGTGAGGACGGGCTCAGGCTTCTGGGTGGTGGCGACGACCGTGGCCGGAGGCAGTTCGCCGCCCTTGTCGAGCGAGGTCGCGTCGGCGCGGCTCCACCCGGCGCCCTCCCAGTGCCGCAGCGACCGCTCGTCCACCTCGGACTCCAGGCCGCCCGGGTGGGTGATCTTCACCAGATTGCTGTTGCGGGGCACGACTTCTCCTCAGCCCGTTGTCCGTACCGTCAGGCGCAGAGTCGCGCCCAGGTTCTGCATCTCCTGCTGATCTCCGACCGTGATCCCGTACGCCGACATGCCGTCGACCCACGCGGTCGTCCGGTTCCCGAGCCCCAGGTGCGGGTTCGCGGTGATCCGCGACCGGACCGGGCCCGTCTCGGAGATCAGCTCGTCCAGGTCGTCCTGCGCCACCTGCGCGTCCCCGAACGCCACCAGGACCGTGAGGCTGAACTGCCACACGTCCTGGCCCCGGCCCGACTGCATCGGCGTCCGGAACGTCGCGTCCGTCGGCACGACCACCAGCGCGGGCAGGTTCGGCACGACCGCCGGCTGGTAGGGGTAGGCCGACAGGTCCGGGACGTCGTCGAACAGCGCACAGATCGCGGCGCGGACCGCACCGATCTCGGCCATCAGGCCACCACCACGCGCCGGAACGGCGACAGCAGGTCCACCACGTCCGGGTCCGCGCGGGTGATCCGCACCGCCCCGAAGTCACCGAACCCCGCCACGCCCCACACGGCCTCCTTGCGCTTGAACAGCCCGATCGCGCGCAGGATCGTCGCCTTCTCCACCTGCGCCGGAACCGCCGACCAGCCCCACCGGGCCGTGACGCGCAGCGTCGGGCGACGCCCCCCGACCGGCCAGCGACCCGACAGCGCCACCACCTGATCCCACGCGAACGCCGGCCCCCGCGACGCGGCGTTCAGCGGCTCCAACTGGTAGTCGTCGGCGACCCATGTCGCCCACGACGCGCCACCCCACGTCTCCACGACCAGGCCGTCCGCCGCGCCGACGTCGTCGATGTCGGCGACCTCGGTGTCGCACGGCCGGAACAGGCGCGGCGTCGCGACATCGGACAGGCCGAACGTCCGGCCGCCGCACCAGTCCTCCACCGCACGCGACGCCGCCGCGACCGCACGGTCGAGCAGCGTCTCGTCGAGGGCGTCCTTGCTGTCGGCCAGCTCGGCGCGCAGCTGCTCGATCGTGCAGTAGTCGGTCATCGCCCGCGGGCCCTGGACTGCTTGGCCGTCCGCTCAGGGCGCGCCCCCTCGGGGTGTTCCACCGGCTCGGCGCGCACCAGTTCGGCGCGCACGCCGTCCGCCCACGTACGGGCGACCGTGGCCGGGAGGTCCACCTCGTCCCCGGCATGCCGGTCACCAACGTCATCGCCGGCGACCGACTGCAGGAACCGCACCCTGGGCATCAGGCGTGCTCGTCGAGTTCGGCGTCGACCCGCTTGACCGCCTGCTCGGCGGCCTTGGCGTGGACGTCGACGATCCGCTGCACGGTCGGGTCGGGCTCCGAACCCTCACCACCGGCCGCGGCGGGGGCGCGCAGCGCCTGGTCGGCGACGGAGACGGCCTGCTCGGTGAGCTGCTGCTCGGACGCCTTGCGGGCCGTCTCGGCGTCGATGTACTCGAAGCCGGGGGTCTGCGCCGGGGTGCCGTCGGGCTTGCGGGACGCCATCTGGACGCGGTCGACCTCGCCGCGCTCGACGGCCGCGGCCACGTCGGGGTCCTTGCGGAGGATGCCGGACTCGTCGGTCTCCACCTTCGGGGCGTCCGGCGTCGCCGCCCGGGTGGTCTTCTGCGTCTTGGCCTCGGCCATGACGATCCTCTCTGTGCGGGCCTCAGGGGGCGCGGCCGGGGAACCGCGCCCCCTGAGACGATCAGGTGCCGTACCGTGCGGGCCTACGCTGTGCGTAGGCTCACGTCGCGGAGTTCTGGTACGCGCGCACCGCGTTGGCGTCCTGCAGCGTGCCGTCGGTGCGGGCGTAGGCCGCGAACCCGACCTGCAGGTACTCGGCGTACCGCTCGACGAGGCGCATGAGCTGCACGCCCTGCACGTCGCGGATCAGGTAGGCGCGCCGGAAGTCGCCGAACAGGATGCTCTTGGCGTTGGCGGCCATCGCCGGCATGTCGTCGTTGATCTCCAGGCCGTAGCCCAGGATCGAGTCGGGCATCCCGACCTGCACGCTCGGCTCCCACAGCGGCCGGTTCTGCGAGTCCTTGAGCTTGCGGATCGGCTTGAGGGAGGAGTCGGCCATCATGAACCGCGAGTCCGCCGACCGGTAGGCGCGGTTCACCGAGTGGATCAGGTCGATCAGGTCGTCGTAGACGATCGTGGTCGTCTGCCCGGTGGTGCCGGTCTTGCCGACGGTGGCGTTGGTCTGGATCCCCAGCGGCTGCGAGGAGCCGGTGCCGGTGGTGAAGTGCGTGTTCTGGATCCGGCCGATCCGCTCGCCGAGCTTGCGCGCCAGGAACGGGTCGAGCGCGAACACGCTGTCCTGCAGGAGCTGGAAGGAGACGCGCACCATCTTGGACGTGTACATGTACGCGTCGATGTCGGCCTGGCCGACGGTCAGGTCCTGCTCGGTCATGGCCGTGTTCTCGGCCAGGATCGCGCCGACGTTGGCGGTGTCGTCGTTGGTCGGCCACGGCAGCGTCGCGCCGGTCTCGGTGGTGATGACCTCCGACACCGCCCGCATGTTGCTGTAGAACTTCATCGTCTCGATGAGCTGGGCACGGAACGCGGGCGGCACCAGGTAGCCACCGGCCGCGCCGGTCGCGACGCCCTGGGCGCGCAGCTCCCGCTGGGTGGCGGGATCCATCGCGCCGCCGCGCAGCGCCGTGCGCAGCTCGGGCGTCAGCCCTTCGGAGCCGTCGCGCAGCCACGCGTCGAACGCCTCGACGTAGCGGTTGACCGCCCCGTCGTCGTTGTGGCGCTCCTGCTCGCCGGCGGCGGCCGGGTGGGCCGCGGTGTAGTCGATGGCCTCCAGGCGCGCGGCGCGCTCCTCGTCGGCGATCTTCTTGGACAGCTTCTCGACGTCGTCGAGGGCGCCCCGGAACGCGGTGTCCTCGTCCTCGTTGGCGTCGCGGTTCTCCTTGGCGAGCCGGTCGCGGATGTCCTGGACGGTCGCCCAGGCGTTCGCGCGCCGGTCCAGCAGGTCCTGCAGTCGG
>NZ_DATCVQ010000100.1:0-14837 GCF_036566765.1 Streptomyces sp. | reverse complement strand
CACTCTGGCGCAGCCAGGCGGCGCGGCAGTGGGCGTCGGCGTTCCGGCGCGGCCCGGCGGCGCTGCGGCAGGCGGCGGAGCCGACGCAGCGGCTCCCGGCAGCAGGCTCCGAAAGAGCCAGGTCACCCGCAGCCGCCGACGGCGACCAACCACCCACTGGCGGACCCGCACCCGACACACCCACCCCCACAGGCGGTACGGGTGGGAACCAGGGCCCGGCCGCAGGCCGGCCCCCCGGACCCCGGCTCCGCGCCGTCGAGCTGCGCCTCGCCTACCCCGGAGGGGTCACCGCGCTCGACGGCGTCGGGATCGAGCTGCCGGTCGGGCGGGTGACCGCGGTCGTGGGGCCCAACGGGGCCGGGAAGAGCACGCTCTTCGACTGTCTCGCCGGCAGCCTGCGGCCCCGCGCCGGGCGCGTGCTGCTCGACGGCGTCGACATCACGCGCCGCCCCGCCCACGCCCGTACCCGCCTCGGCATCGCCCGGTCGTTCCAGCAGCTCGCCGTCTTCCCGTCCCTCACCGTGGAGGAGAACGTCCGCATCGGCGCGGAACAGGGCGGAGCGCACCGCTCCGGCGACGATGCCACCGACCTCGCCCTCCGCCTCTTCGGCCTCGCCGGCCCCGTCCGTCGCCGCCCCGCCGCCGGCCTCCCCACCGGCACGCTCCGCCGCGTCGAGCTCGCCCGCGCCCTGGCCGGCCGGCCGCACACCCTGCTGCTCGACGAGCCCGCCGCCGGGCTCGACGCCGGCGAAGCCGAGGCCCTCGCCCGGATCCTGGCCGCGCTCGCCGCCGACGGCCTCGCCATCCTCGTCGTCGAGCACGACCCCGATCTCGTCGCCGGGATCGCCCACACCGTGCACACCATGGAGGGGGGCCGGATCGTGTCATGACCGTCGAGATCGCGCTGCGCGCCGCCCGCGTCCGCTACGGCCCCCTGGAGGCCCTGCACGGCCTCGACCTGCCCGTCCCCGCCGCGACCGTCACGGTCCTCCTGGGCCGCAACGGCGCCGGCCGCACCACCGCCCTGCGCGCCCTCGCCGGCGCGGTCCCGCTCTCCGCCGGCCGTGTCGTGTGGCGGGGCGCGGACGTGACCCGGTTGCCCGCCCACGAGCGGGCCCGCCGCGGGCTCTGCCTCGTACCGGATCTGCGCGCCGTGTACGCGACCCTCACCGTCGCCGAGAACCTGGCCCTCGCCCCCGGCGACCCGGCCGAGGCCCTCGACGCGTACCCCGCCCTCATACCGCTGCTCGCCCGTCGCGCCGGGACGCTGTCCGGCGGCGAGCGGCGGATGCTCGCCGTCTCCCGAGCGCTGCTCACGCCCGCCGCCCGCGTCGTCCTCGTCGACGAGCCGACCCTGGGCATGTCCCCGCCGGTGGCGGCCCGCACGTACGGACTGCTCGCAAAGCTCGCGACGCGCGGCGGGGCGGCCGTCGTCCTCGCCGAGCAGCGGCTGCCGCCGCCCGGCGGGCTGCCCCGCGGCACGCTCGTCCACGAACTGCGAAGGGGCTCCCTCGTGTTCAGCGGGGAGCCCCCCGAACTCACCTCTTCGACGCGGGAATCGAGATGAGCAGCATCGCACCGGTCCTCACCCGGTTCGGGTCCGCCCCGATCACCTTCCGGTTGGCCTCGTAGAGCGCCTGCCAGCCGCCCTTGATCGCGAACCGCCGGGCGATGGACGTGAGCGTGTCGCCGGGCTGCACGGTGTGCACCCGCCCGCTGAGCCCGTACCGCTTGGAGCAGACCGGCCAGGCCTTCCAGCCCTGGGTGCGCAGCACCTCCTCCGCGACCTTGATCTGCTGGGCGCGGGTGGCGAGGTCGGCACGTCTCGCGTATTTCAGTCCGCCGTGCTCCTCCCAGGTCGGCTGCCAGAACTGCAGCCCGCCGTAGAAGCCGTTGCCGGTGTTGATGTGCCAGTCGCCGCCGCTCTCGCAGTCGGCGACGCAGCCCCACGGCCACTGGTCGTTGACGCAGGACGCCTTGGCGGGCGCGGCAGGGGCGGCGGGCACGGCAGCCGCGGCGGCCGGGGCGGCGCACACCCCGGTGAGCAGGGCGCCGGCCGCGAGCAGGGCGGCGCGGCGACCGCCGACCGCACAAAATCGGATCTTCGACATCGGGTCACGCTAAGGACCGCTCCCCCGGCACGGCCGCGCCGCCGCGCGGACCGCGTGCCGACCCCACCCGGTCGGCCGATGGCCCGTCGGATCCGGGACGGTACGGGCCGCGGGCCCCGTACCCGCGCGTCCGGGTACGGGCCGGACGCCCCGTACCCGCGCAGCCGACCGCAACGCGCGGCATTTGCCGCGTGACTCCGGCCGCGCATCGCCCGTTGAACTCGGCATGAGACGAACCGGGATCCGCCCGGCGTCGCACGTACCGAGTCCAGGGAGTCCCCCGTGCCGCGCATGCTCGACGTCAGCGAGGACGTACGCGCCGAGATCGGCGACGAAGAAGCCGACCGGCTGCTCGCCGGCGAGAACGCCCCGGGCAGCTACGACTGCACCTCCTGCCGGACGCCGGGCGACTCCGAGCAGGAGCGCACGAGCACCGTGCTGTTCGTCGGCGACGAGACCGCCGTGCTCGCCTTCGCCCACGCCACCTGCATCCCCTCCCAGGTCGTCCAGGTCGCGGAGGACCAGCTGCAGGGCGCGGTCCGCTCCATCACCGCCACGGACGCGGCGGACGCGCTGTCGGCCGCAAACCCGGAGCAGGCCGTCCTCGGCGTCACCAGCGGTCTCGTCCTGATCCAGGGCGAGCTGCACCCCGCGCTCGTCGTCGAGCCGACCGCGCCGGTCGCCCGGCCCGGCTCGGGCGGCACCAGCGACGAGTTCCTGCCGCTGCTGATGGAGCAGGGCTTCCGGCCCGTCGCGGACCTCGACCTGAAGCCGGCCCCGCTGCCGGGCTGGTCCGTCCTGGTGGCCATGGGCCAGCTGCACTCGGTGCTCCAGCCGGGCACCGGCGGCACCGGCCAGGTGGCCTGGTGGCAGGCCCACCAGCCGCTCCAGGTGACCGAGGGCTGGCGGGCGGCGGCCAACAAGTCGCACACGGTGCTGGTGTTCGCCGCCCCGGTCGGCTCGATCGGCCAGCAGCCGCGCGAGGACCTGCTGCGCGACGCGCTGGAGAAGGCCGCGGTCAACGGCCGCCTGGTGGCCGCCGCGATGCCGCTGGCCGGCACCTGATGGCGGACGTGCGCCCGGGCATAGGACCGGCGTACGTACCGGGGGCGCCGTCCGTCCCGCGCCCCCGGCGGGCTCCCCTTTCGGAGAGCCGCCCGCATCCGACGGACGGCGGGGTCGTTGGCACCTACGTGCACGCATACGATCCCTCCCCCCAGCCGTACCAGAGCCCGATCCCTGCCATGCGCCCGGCGCGGGAGGGAGCGGCCGAGCCGTCGCAGACTCCGATCTACGACGCGCTGTACTCGGAGTACCTCCGGTCCTTCCGGGCGCTTCCGGGCGACCGGAGCGGCGAGGAGGATCTGAGCTTCCGGACCTTCGGTTCGAGCGGGTACGGCAGCGGGCTCGGGTTCACGTACCCCCGGGCATGGCAGGCGGCCCTGCCGCCGAGCCCGCGCCGGGGACTGTGACCGGACGGGACGCCGTACGAATGGAGGGCCGGGGCACACAGCCCCGGCCCTCCGTTCATGCCTGCGCGCGCTTCATGCCCGCGCGCTCAGCTCACTTCTTCTTGCCGCGCTTCTCGCGCACCCGCACCGAGATGTGGATCGGGGTGCCCTCGAAGCCGAACTCCTCGCGCAGCCGGCGCTCGACGAAGCGGCGGTAGCCGGCCTCCAGGAAGCCGGAGGCGAAGAGGACGAACCGGGGCGGCTTGGTGCCCGCCTGCGTGCCGAAGAGGATGCGGGGCTGCTTGCCGCCGCGGATCGGGTGCGGGTGGGCGGCGACCAGCTCGCCCAGGAAGGCGTTCAGGCGGCCGGTGGGGATGCGGGTCTCCCAGCTCTCCAGCGCGGTCTCGATCGCCGGGACGAGCTTGTCCATGTGGCGGCCGGTCTTCGCGGAGACGTTGACCCGGGGGGCCCAGGCGACCTGCTGCATCTCGGTCTCGATCTCGCGCTCGAGGTAGTACCGGCGCTCCTCGTCGAGCTCGTCCCACTTGTTGTAGGCGATGACGAGCGCGCGGCCGGACTCGACGGCCATCGTGATGATCCGCTGGTCCTGGACCGAGATGTTGTCGGTGGTGTCGATGAGGACGACGGCGACCTCGGCCTTCTCGACCGCGGCGGCGGTGCGCAGGGAGGCGTAGTAGTCCGCGCCCTCCTGGAGGTGGACCTTCTTGCGGATGCCCGCGGTGTCCACGAACTTCCAGGTCTTGCCGCCGAGCTCGATCAGCTCGTCGACCGGGTCGCGGGTGGTGCCGGCCATCTCGTTGACGACGACCCGGTCCTCGTTGGCGACCTTGTTCAGGAGCGAGGACTTGCCGACGTTCGGGCGGCCGATGAGGGCGATGCGGCGGGGGCCGCCGATCGCGTTGCCGAAGGTCTGGGCGGGGGCCTCGGGCAGGGCCTCCAGGACGGCGTCCAGCATGTCGCCGGTGCCGCGGCCGTGCAGCGAGGAGACGGGGTACGGCTCGCCGAGGCCGAGCGACCACAGGGCGGTGGCGTCGGCCTCGCCGGAGGGGCCGTCGACCTTGTTGGCGCAGAGCACGACGGGCTTGCCGGCGCGGCGCAGCAGCTTGACGACGGCCTCGTCGGTGTCGGTGGCGCCGACGGTGGCGTCCACGACGAAGACACAGGCGTCGGCGGCCTCGATGGCGTACTCGGCCTGGGCGGCGACGGAGGCGTCGATGCCGAGGACGTCCTGCTCCCAGCCGCCGGTGTCGACGACCTTGAAGCGGCGGCCGGCCCATTCGGCCTCGTAGGTGACGCGGTCGCGGGTGACGCCCGGCTTGTCCTCGACGACCGCCTCGCGGCGGCCGATGATCCGGTTCACCAGGGTCGACTTGCCGACATTGGGGCGGCCGACGACGGCGAGGACGGGGAGCGGGCCGTGCCCGGCTTCCTCGATCGCGCCCTCGACGTCCTCCAGGTCGAAGCCTTCTCCCGCGGCGAGCTCCATGAACTCCGCGTACTCGGCGTCGCCAAGTGCCCCGTGGTCGTGCTGGTCGTTCATGAAGTCCGTTCCTTGATCATTCGTGGTCGGTGGGTCCCCGGGCTGCGGGGCCCACTACTGAGAGTCTCGCTCAGCGCCCGGTGAGACGCCTGGCGTTTTTCAGGTGCGCGGTGAGCTGCTCCTGGATGCGTACGGTGGCGTCGTCCAGCGCCTTGCGGGTGCGCCGCCCGCTGCCGTCGCCCGCCTGGAAGGCGTCGCCGAAGACGACGTCGACGCCGCTGCGGAATCGGGGCAGCACCTTGACCAACCGTCCGGGCTTCTCGGTGCTTCCCAGCACCGCGACGGGGACGATCGGCGCGCCGCTGCGGACGGCGAAGTACGCGAGGCCGGCGCGGAGCGACGCGAAGTCGCCCTCGCCCCGGGTGCCCTCGGGGAAGATCCCGAGGACGCCGCCGTGCTCCAGTACCGCGAGGGCGTTGGCTATGGCGGCGCGGTCGGCGGTCGTGCGGTCCACCTTGAGCTGCCCGATGCCTTCGAGGAAGCGCCCCAGGGGGCCGACGAACGCCTCCTTCTTGATCAGGAAGTGCACGGGCCGCGGGGCGGTGCCCATGAGCATGGGGCCGTCGATGTTGTGCGCGTGGTTGACCGCGAAGATCACGGGCCCGGAGGCGGGTACCCGCCAGGCGCCGAGGACGCGCGGCTTCCACAGCCCGTACATCAGACCGATGCCGATGCGACGGCCGACGGCGGCGCCCTTCTCGGAGGGCTGGGTCACTGGGCGGCCGCCCGCTTCGCGATGCTCACGGTCGCGCGGCGCTCCTCCACCAGGGTGACGACGCACTCGATGACCTGGTCCAGGGTGAGGTCGGTGGTGTCGACCTCGACGGCGTCGTCCGCCTTGGCGAGCGGGGAGGTCTTGCGGCTGGAGTCCGCCGCGTCCCGCTTGATCAGGGCTTCCTTGGTGGCGTGCACGTCGACGCCCTTGAGCTCGCCGGAGCGGCGGGCGGCGCGGGCCTCGGGGGACGCGGTGAGGAAGATCTTGAGGTGGGCGTCGGGCAGCACGGTGGTGCCGATGTCGCGGCCCTCGACGACGATGCCGCCGTCCGCCTGGGCGGCGATGGTGCGCTGCAGGTCGGTGATGAGGGCGCGGACCTCCGGTACGGCGCTGACCGCGCTGACCCGGGAGGTGACCTCCTGGGTACGGATCGGGGCGGCGGCGTCGAGCCCGTCGACGGTGATCGTGGGCGCGGCGGGGTCGGTGCCGGAGACGATCACGGGCTTGGCGGCGGCGGTGGCGACGGCCTGCGCGTCCTCGACGTCCACGTCGTTGGTGATCATCCACCAGGTGATCGCCCGGTACTGGGCGCCGGTGTCCAGGTAACGCAGCCCGAGCTTGGCGGCGACCGCCTTCGAGGTGCTGGACTTGCCCGTGCCGGAGGGCCCGTCGATGGCGACGATCACGGATTCCACGGTGTGGGGCACCTTCCTGATGGCAGGGGACGGCCCCGGCGGACGCAGGGGACCACCACAAGGTTACCGACTCACAGCCACCCATTCGGCCGCGCGGTCTCCCGCCTCCCCCGTTGTGGGCAGTCGTTCCTCCCCCAGATTTCGTCTGGGGGAGGGACGAATGCCCACACGGGGTGGGCGGGCGGCGGGACGACTGCCCACACGGGGGTGGGCGGGCGGCGGGGCGACTGCCCGCACGGGGACGCCCGGGAAGTGCCCGCTCCCAAGGCCTACGCCGTGCGCAGCGACCAGCCCCGGTCCCTCAGAGCCGCTCCCAAGACCCCCGCCGCCGACGGTTCCACCATCAGCTGGACGAGACCCGCCTGCTGCCCCGTCGCGTGTTCGATGCGGACGTCCTCGATGTTGACGCCCGCGCGGCCCGCGTCGGCGAAGATGCGGGCCAGCTCGCCCGGCTGGTCGCTGATGAGCACCGCGACCGTCTCGTACTGCGCGGGCGCCGCCCCGTGCTTGCCGGGGACCCGCGCGCGGCCCGCGTTGCCGCGGCGCAGCACGTCCTCGACGCCCGTCGCGCCGCCGCGCCGCTTCTCCTCGTCGGAGGACTGCAGCGCGCGCAGCGCCCGTACCGTCTCCTCCAGGTCCGCCGCGACCCCGGCCAGCACGTCCGCGACCGGCCCCGGGTTGGCGGAGAGGATCTCCACCCACATCCGCGGATCGGACGCGGCGATCCGGGTCACGTCGCGGATCCCCTGCCCGCACAGCCGTACCGCCGTCTCGTCCGCGCTCTCCAGCCGCGCCGCGACCATCGAGGAGACCAGCTGCGGGGTGTGCGAGACGAGCGCGACCGCGCGGTCGTGCGCGTCCGCGTCCATGACGACGGGCACGGCGCGGCAGAGCGCGACCAGCTCGAGCGCGAGGTTCAGGACCTCGGTCTCGGTGTCGCGGGTCGGCGTGAGCACCCACGGCCGGCCCTCGAAGAGGTCCGCGCTGGCCGCCAGCGGCCCGGAGCGCTCCTTGCCGGACATCGGGTGCGAGCCGATGTACGCGGACAGGTCGAGCCCCAGCTCCTCCAGCTCCCGCCGCGGCCCGCCCTTGACGCTGGCCACGTCGAGGTAGCCGCGCGCGACGCCGGCGCGCATCGCGCCGGCGAGCGTGGCGGCCACGTGGGCCGGCGGCACGGCGACGATCGCGAGGTCGACCCGGCCCTCGGCCGGCTCGTCCGTGCCCGCGCCGAGCGCGGCGGCTGTACGGGCCCGGGCCGGGTCGTGGTCGACGAGGTGGACGGTGACGCCCCGGCCTGCGAGGGCGAGCGCGGCGGAGGTGCCGATCAGCCCGGTTCCGATGACGAGGGCGGTTCTCACTGGGCGATGTCCTTGCGCAGAGCGGCCGCGGCGCCGAGGTAGACGTGCGCGATCCGGGACTTGGGCAGGTCGGACTCGACATGGGCGAGGAGCCGGACGACGCGGGGCATCGCGCCCGCGATGTCGAGCTCCTGGGCGCAGATGAGGGGCACGTCGACGATGCCGATCCGGCGGGCCGCGGCGGCCGGGAAGTCGCTGTGCAGGTCGGGCGTGGCCGTGAACCAGATGCTGATCAGGTCGTCGGCGGTCAGCCCGTTGCGCTCCAGGACGGCGGTGAGCAGCTCTCCGACCTGCTCGTCCATGTGTCCGGCGTCGTCGCGGTCCAGCTGGACCGCGCCTCGGACGGCTCGTACCGCCACGTCGTGCTCCTTCGGTCTTCGAATGCTCCGATCAGCCTAGTCAGCCCGCCGGGGCGGAAGCCGCGCCGACCGCTCTCCGAGACGGGCGGCGGAACACGCCCAATCTCACGCGAACCTGTGCGCTCCGCCACCCGGGGTTCCGGGAGCGCGGGACGTGCCCCGGGCCGGACGGGGTAGAAAGGTCGGCATGCTGCTGCATGTCGTACCCCTGGACGAATGGTCCGCCGCCCCGGACGCCGCCTACGCCCCGCCCTCGCTCGCCGCCGAGGGCTTCGTGCACTGCTCGCCGGACGAGCCGACGGCGCTGGCGATCGCCGACGCGCACTACCGGGACGTGCCGGGGCCGCTGCTCGTACTGGTCCTGGACGCGTCGCGGCTGTCGGCGGAGGTCCGCTGGGAGGGCTCGGAGGACATGCTCTTCCCTCATGTGTACGGGCCGATCGAGCGCTCGGCGGTGACCGCGCTGCTGGAGGTGCGGCGGGACCCGGACGGCCGTGCGAGGGAGCTGACGCCCTGGGTCTAGGCGTGTTGCGGGGGCGCCCGAGTGGCGCGGGACCAAGCTGTACGCCATGACTTCAGAACCCACACCCCGCCGTACCGTGCTGATGGCCGGTGCGGGCTCGTTCGCCGCGCTGGCGGCGACGGGCTGCGGCTCGGACGGCGACTCGGACGGCGGGGCTGCGACGGCGAGCCCGACGAAGGCCCCGCAGACGACGGCCGCGCCGACGTCGAAGCCGTCGCCCACCGACCTGCCCACGGGTCCGACCACCGCCCCGACGCCCAAGGCCGGCGAACTGGCGCGCACGTCCGACATCCCGGTGGGCGGCGGCACGGTCTTCGCGGACCGCAAGGTCGTCGTCACCCAGCCCGAGGCCGGCGAGTTCAAGGCCTTCTCGGCGATCTGCACCCACCAGGGCTGCACGGTCAACAAGGTCGCGAACGGCACGATCGACTGTCCCTGCCACGGCTCGAAGTACCGCATCGCCGACGGCTCGGTGGCCGCGGGCCCGGCGCCCCGGCCGCTCCCGGCCGAGCAGATCACCGTCTCGGGGGAGACGATCACGCTGGATTGACCCGGCGCTACCCTGTCGCGCATGACCCCCGAGGAACTGGTGCGCGACCACACGATCTACTCCTGCGTCATGGGGTCGCGTGCCTTCGGTCTGGCGACCGAGGGCAGCGACACCGACCGCCGTGGCGTCTTCCTGGCCCCGACGCCGCTGTTCTGGCGCTTCGACAAGCCGCCGGCGCATGTGGACGGCCCGCGCGAGGAGGAGTTCAGCTGGGAGCTGGAACGCTTCTGCGAACTGGCTCTGCGCGCCAATCCGAACATCCTGGAGTGCCTGCACTCCCCGATCGTCGAGCACGTCGACGACACCGGCCGCGAGCTGCTCGCGCTGCGCGGGGCGTTCCTCTCCCGCCGGGTCCACCGGACCTTCGTCGGCTACGCGGCGGGCCAGCGCCGCAAGCTCGACGCCGACGTCCGCCAGTACGGCGCCCCGCGCTGGAAGCACGCGATGCACCTGCTGCGCCTGCTGACCAGCTGCCGCGACCTCCTGCGCACCGGCGCCCTCGACCTGGACGCGGGCCCGAACCGCGACCGCCTCCTCGCGGTCAAGCGCGGCGAGGTCCCCTGGCCCGAGATCGAGTCCTGGATGACCCGCCTCCACGACGAGTCGGACACCGCCGCCGCCCACTCCCCCCTCCCCGAATCCCCCGACGCCGCCCGCATCGAGACCTTCCTCGCCCACGCCCGCCGCGCGTCAGCCCTGAGCCACGTCTAGCCGCGTACGCACGACGAAGTCGTGCAGCGCGTCCAGCCCACCGGCCGCGTCTGCGAGCGCCGACCCCGCCTGGGCCTCGTCCAGAACGGCGTGCAGCGCCTCCACGTCGTCCTTGACCCGCTCCACGGACACGTCCGCGGCCCCGTGTTCGGCCGCCGCCTTCGCCTCGATGAGCTCGGGGAGGTAGCCGGGAGCCTCGGGCACCTCCCCGAGGAGCGTCGGCAAGTGCGCCTGGACCTCGCCGGACCGCATCAGGTGAATGCCGGTGAGCAGCGCGCGGAAGGTGTAGAGCAGCGGCTTCAGCTCATCCGTCTTCTCGAAGAGCCGCCACTGCGTGCCGGCGAACCCCCGGTAGTGGTGCGCGTGTTGGCTGGTGAGCACCGCGGGCGCGAGGGCGACCAGCTCCGCGTGCGCGTCCGAGGTGTGCGCCACCAGTGGGGACAGCAGCTGCTCGAGGACGTATCCGTTGCGCCGCAGCATCAGCCGGACGAACTTGCGCAGGTCGTGCGTGACGAGGTCCATCTCGACGCCGCCAGGGAGGTACCCCCCTCGGGTCCGGGTCTCCTCCGGCTCGCGCAGTCCGATCAGCGCGGTCACCGGCAGCAGGTGGACTCCCCTCAGGTCCACGTCCGAGTCCCGGGAGGGGAAGCCGTACAGATGCGCACCCGAGACGGTGGCGAAGATCAGGGGATCGGGCTGCTCGGCCACGACGTCGAGGAGGCCGGAGGCATCCACGTCGGGGCCGAGCGCGGCGCTGAGAGCGGTCGTCATGGGGCAAGCGTCCCAGAGAGGGACTTTCTCAGGCGTCCCAAAGAGCGCCCAGGGTGAGGAGTTCGCTGCGGTATTCGATGCGTTCGGCCCATTCCTTCGGCCAGGCGCCCGCGCCCAGGTGGGCGCCGGCGAAGGCGCCGGTGAGGCAGGCGAGGGAGTCCGAGTCGCCTCGGGTGCAGGCGGCGCGGCGCAGGGCGGTGACCGGGTCCTCGGGGAAGAGGAGGAAGCAGAGCAGGGCCGTCGCGAGGGACTCCTCGGCGATCCAGCCGTCGCCGGTGTACTCGCACGGGTCGACCTCCGGGTCGGCCGTGCGCAGCACCTCCACGAGCTTCTCCAGGACCGCCAGGCATTCGTCCCAGCCGCGCTCGATGAAGGACTCCGGCGTCGCGTCGTGCGAGCGGGTCCACAGGTCGCCGAGCCACTTGTGGTGGTAGCGGGAGCGGTTCTCGTACGCGTACGAGCGCAGCCGGCCGACCAGGCCCAGCGGCTCCGCGCCCTGCGTGAGCAGATACACCGCGCGGGCCGTCAGGTCCGAGGCGGCCAGGGCCGTCGGATGCCCGTGCGTCAGCGCCGACTGGAGCTGCGCCGCGCCCGCCCGCTGCTCGTCGCTCAGGCCCGGCACCAGGCCGACCGGCGCGACCCGCATGTTGGCCCCGCAGCCCTTGGAGCCGATCTGGCTGGCCTCCGCCCAGGGCCGGTCACCGTCGAGCAGCCGGCAGGCGACCATGCAGGTGCGGCCGGGCGCGCGGTTGTTGTCCGGGGAGTGGTACCAGGAGACGAACTCGTCCCGCAGCGGACGGACGAGTTGCAGCGGGGCCAGAACACCCCGGTCCACGGCTGTGCGCAGGCCCCGCGCGACCGCCAGCGTCATCTGGGTGTCGTCGGTGACGTACGCCTTGCCGCGTCCCCCGGGCAGCTCCATCTGCCGCCAGGGCCCGCACTTGGCGAGGATCGCCGGCACGTCGTTGAACTCGGTCGGGAAGCCGAGGGCGTCTCCGAGCGCCAGGCCGACCAGCGTTCCCGTGGCGGCCTGCTTGGTGATGGTCCGTGAACTGATCACGTGGATGACCGTCCTTCCGGTCGCAGCAAGGGCGGGTGCAGCGCGGTCGCGCTCCCCGCCTTGTACAGAGCGGCCGGTTTCCCCCGTCCGCCGGTGAGGCGCGGCGGTCCCTCCACGGCCCGGACGAATCCGGGCGTGGCGAGGACCTTGCGCCGGAAATTGGGGCGGTCCAGCTCGACGCCCCAGACCGTCTCGTACACCTCCCGCAGCTCGCCGAGCGTGAACTCGGGCGGGCAGAAGGCGGTCGCGAGACACGTGTACTCGAGCTTGGCGCCGACCCGTTCGCGGGCGTCGGCGAGGATCTGGTCGTGGTCGAAGGCGAGCGGTCCGTGCGCCCCGTACGCCAGCCAGCGCGCCTGCGCCGCGTCGCCGCCGCCGCGCGGCTCCGGCAGGTCGTCCGGCACGAGCGCGGTGTACGCGACCGACACCACCCGCATCCTCGGGTCCCGGTCCGGCTCGCTGTACGTCCGCAGCTGCTCCAGGTGCAGCCCCGCGACCGTCGCGTCCGACAGACCGGTCTCCTCGGCGAGTTCGCGCCGCGCGGCCTGCTCGGAGGACTCCCGGGGCAGCACGAACCCGCCGGGCAGCGCCCAGGCCCCCGCGTACGGCTCCTGCCCGCGCTCGACGAGCAGCACGTGCAGCCGCTGCTCGCGGACGGTCAGGACGGCGAGGTCGACGGTGACGGCGAAGGGCGCGAAGGCGTACGGGTCGTAGCCCTCGGGCGCCCGGGCGGTGCTCATGGGATCTCCGGGGTCAGGTGCCAGCCCTCGGCCAGCAGGTCGTCCACGGCGGCGACGGCGGTCGCCAGCCGCTCCTCGTGCGGCCCGGTGAGCACGACGGTCCGCCGCCCGGTGTGCGCGAGCTGCGTGAGCATCCGCGCGGTCGTCCAGGCCCGCAGCACGGCCCGGTCCGAGGCGCGGTCGTCCGAGGGCGGATCCGCCTCTCGTACGCCCCGGTGGTCCGTGAGCAGCCACAGGTGCTGGCGGCCGCGCGCCGCGACCCGGGCCGTCTCCTCGCTGGGCCCGCCCATGTACCGCTCGTGCCGGATCGTCGCGGTGAACGCGTCCGCGTCGCAGAAGAGCACCGGCGAACCGGTCCGGGCCGCCGCCTCCTCGCCCTCGGCCTGGCCGCCCGCGATCAGCGGGTACTCCTCCGAGCGCAGCTCCCGCACGGGCCGCCGGCCCCGGTACTCCTGCGCGTAGTCCGGTACGCACCGGGTGCGCGCCCACACCCCGCCGCGCCGCCGGTAGTGGTCGGCGAGGGCCAGGGCCAGCGTGGTGGCGCCGGTGGACTCCGCGCCGAGCACGACGACCCGCCGGGTCAGTGCGGCCCGCACGGGCGGCTCCAGGAAGTCCCACCAGCCCACCGGGTCCTTGCGCACGGCGGAGCCGGAGACCGGGAACACGCTGCGCCCGGGGTCCACGCAGACAGCCTCCGCGCCGAGCCGCCGGCCGAGCTCGTCCCCGTACGGCTCCGAGCTGAAGACCGCGTCGATCCGCTCCGGTACAAGGGCTCTGAGAACGGCCACGGGCGCCTGGGACGGGGCGGCCGTGTCCGCGCCGACGACCCGCACGTCCGGGTGCACGTCGCGCAGCCAGGAGACCCGGGCGTCGAGGCCGAGCGGATCGGGCGCGGAGCCGCAGACGAGGACGGTGAGCCGCTCGCAGCGGTCGCGGGCGGTGCGGACGAGGTGGTGGTGGCCGGCGTGCGGCGGACAGAACCTCCCCAGGACCAGCCCGTGCCCGTAGCGCTTCATGCCCGACACCTCCGCCCCAGTGCCCTTCGGGCGCCGTGCTGCCGGGCGCCGTCTGATCCACCCCCGTGGGTCCAGACGGCCCGGCATCGCACGACACACCGAGCTCTTTAAGAGTCACCTTGACTATAAAGGGCGCAGGCGTTCGCCCACAAGTGCGAACCCACACCTATGAGCCCGCACGTACGAACCCGCACCTAGGAACCCGCACAGACGAAGGAGCCCGTGACCGCCGGGTGGCGGTCACGGGCTCCTTCGCTGTCGCGGGGCGGTCGGCCTACAGGCCGACCTCCTTCATCAGCATGCCGACCTCGGTGTTCGTCAGCCGCCGCAGCCAGCCCGACTTCTGGTCGCCCAGCGCGATCGGTCCGAACGCGGTGCGGACGAGCTTCTCGACCGGGAAGCCGGCCTCGGCGAGCATGCGCCGCACGATGTGCTTGCGGCCCTCGTGCAGCTGCACCTCGACCAGGTAGTTCTTGCCGATCTGCTCGACGACGCGGAAGTGGTCCGCGCGCACGTACCCGTCCTCCAGCTCGATGCCGTCCTTGAGCCGCTTGCCGACCTCGCGCGGCAGCGGGCCGGTGATGGCGGCCAGGTAGGTCTTCTTCACGCCGTACTTCGGGTGCGTGAGGCGGTGCGCCAGCTCGCCGTGGTTGGTGAGCAGGATGATGCCCTCGGTCTCGGTGTCCAGCCGGCCGACGTGGAAGAGCCGGGTCTCACGGTTGGTGACGTAGTCGCCGAGGCACTGGCGGCCGTCCGGGTCCTCCATCGTGGAGACGACGCCGGCGGGCTTGTTCAGCGCGAAGAACAGGTACGACTGGGTGGCGACGGTCAGGCCGTCCACCTTGATCTCGTCGCTCGGCTGGACACGCTTGCCCTGCTCGAGCACGATCTCGCCGTTGACCTCGACGCGGGCCTGCTCGATGAGCTCCTCGCAGGCGCGGCGCGAGCCCATGCCGGCGCGGGCGAGCACCTTCTGCAGCCGCTCGCCCTCCTGCTCGGCGCCGGGGAAGGTCTTGGGGGTCTTGATCTCCGGCCGGCCCGCGTACCGGTCCCGGTTGCGCTGCTCGATCGTGGCGTCGAGTTCGCGCGAGCGGGCCGGGGCCTGCCGCTGCCCGTGCGGGCCGCGACGGGGCGGGGTGCCGCCCTGGGGGGCCTTGGGGCCGCCCTTGGCACCGCCGCGGGCCGCCGTGCCGCGACCCTTCTTCGGGCCCTCGGA
>NZ_DATCVQ010000099.1:0-5337 GCF_036566765.1 Streptomyces sp. | reverse complement strand
GGTCTCCAAGGCCATCGGCCAGCTCGAGGAGCAGGAACTCATTCGCCGCGAACGCGACCCCCGCCGGCGTCGTGAACGCTACGTCATCGACGCAGACGCATGGTTCCGCGGCTGGATGGCCAGCGCCCGCCAGAACGCCGCGCTGGCCGACTTCGCCCACACCGGAGCGGACACCCTCGGCACCACCTCACCCGCCGGCGCCCGGCTCAACGACATCGGCGACTTCTTCCAGCACGTCGGACAGGCCATGCTGCAGGCGGCCCAGCAATGGCAGCAGGACCGCACCGCGCGCCGAACGGCCGAGGGCCTCCCGCTCCCCTGACGGCCAGGAGGTCCGCGGCCGCGCCTGGAGGACGACACGAGATACCGCTACGGGCCGCTGCTCGCCGGGTTCGACGCCCCGCCCGGCTGGCACCAGGACTGGTTCAGCTACATCGGCGACCTCATCTGGCACTTCGAGCCGCTGCACATCCAGGAACGCGCCTGACCACGGACAGGACGCGGCGGACGCGGTGCGGCTTGAGCGCGACGACGTGTGGCAGCAGTGGAACTTATGGGGCGATGGGAACGGCTACGCCATGGTGCAGAACCGTGCCACCGCCGACTGCGTTTTCCAGACCTGGTGGGGCGGTGCCCAGGCCGCACCGTGCGAGTGGAACAACAACGACTTCAAGTGGGAAGTGTGGAACAACAGCGGCAACGTCTTCTTCCGCAACAAGTCCACCGGGATGTGCCTGGACGACAGCCGGACCTACGGCCTGCGGGTCATCGGCTGCAACTGCGGCGTCTGGCAGCAGTGGCGCTGACCGGCTCCGCCCGACCCCGCGAGAGTAGCTAACTGCGGGGCGCCTTGCCTCGATGCACCGCGCCCCCGATCCAAGCCGACGGGGGGCGCGTGGGCGGTGCCGACGGAAACTCCGAAGCCGGCCGCGATGCGGGCGAGGGTGTCGTGACGGCGCAGGTACACCAGGGCGACCAGCGCACGCCGGTGCGGCGGAAGCTTGCAGCGCCGGCCACCCTCGCGGGTGACGATGAGCATCGTGACCCACTCGACCAGAGCACGCGGCAGGTCGGGTGGGTCACGCCGCCGCTGGCGGGTCGGCGTCAGAGCGACGGGGCTCTGGTGGTGACGGGGGCTTCGCCCCTTGACTGTCTGCCCACACCAGAGCTGGCTGCCTCGGGTTGCCGCGCTGGTTCGGTGTTCGAGGTGGGCGATCTCCCCGTTCCTCGATTCGTCCGAATGCCGGTGGCGGGACGGAAGACTGGTCGAATCTGGAGGCTGGCAGGGCCCTGCCGGAGGGTCAGCCCGGCGCTGGCTGCCGGTGGGTGGAGATCACGGTTCAGTGGATCAGACGTCCTGGACGAAGCAGTCCCGGGGTGGTGAGGCCGCCGTTCGTAAGAACGAGGTCCCGGTCGGCTTCACCGTGCCGCAGGTCCCGGCTACCTTCGCGCACGTCGTCCGCAGGCCCGGATTCCTCGGGCGCCATGCGGTGCCGGCGGCTCACCTGGCCGGAGCGGACCGGACCGGACCGGACCGGATCGGATCGGATCGGATCGGTCAGAGCCTGTCGTAGGTGTAGCAGTAGGTCCAGTCGCTGTCCTGCTCCTTGGGCACCCAGCCCTCGTCCGCGCGCTCGGCGTGAAGCCACTGGTCGCGCGACGCGGCACCGAACATGGCTCAGGTCTCGGCACTCAACGCTGGGTTGTCGAGCGCGCCTTCGCCCACCTGCACTGGTTCCGCCGGTTGCGGATCCGCTGGGAGATCCGCGACGACATCCACGAAGCCTTCCTCACGCTGGGATGCGCACTCATCTGCTGGCGACGCCTGTCACAGCTGGCCCTGGTAGCCCTTACCTGACCGAGGAGCACGGTCAAGGAGCTGGTTGGCTTGCCTCCCATCTTCGCGTGAGCGTCACCCTCGACAGTGGGATGAAGCCGTCGGGAAGCACGTCCAGCAGGTTCAGCACGCGGGCTTCCGGGGGTAAGACAGGCTGTTCCATAAGGTCAGCCTCACGTAGTGGGTTCCGTCGGGCGCCGCGTGCTGGCGGTGGGAGTTTGCAATGCCCGTGATCTGGGGAGAGGGCGTTCGTGCGGATCGGATCCATGAAGCGGCCTGAACGTGTTGCTGTCATCGGAGTGGGCATCCTCGGATCCAGTGTGGGCTGGAACCTGACTCGGCACGGCGTCAAGGTGGTCTTCATCGACGCGGGTCAGCCGGGCGAAGGCGTCACCAACTGGTCTTTCTCGTGGGTCAACGCCAGCAACAAGACTGTGCGCAAGTCCTACTTCGACCTGAACGTCGCGAGCATGGCGGCTTACCAAGAGCTCGCCAGAACCATCGGGCCGGACTCGTGGTGGCATCCCCGCGGCCACCTGGGCTGGGCAGACGATCCGGCGGCGGAGGCGAAGCTCCTGGAAACAGCCGAGCTGCTGGCCGGCTGGGACTACCGGGTCGAGGTGTGCACGGGGGCCGAGGTACGCCGCCGCCTCGAACCTGCTCTCGCCGTGCCCGACGAGGTTCCGGTCGTGTTCTATCCCGACGAAGCCTGGGTGCACGGACGTCATCTCGTCGGCCGCCTGGTCGGCCTGGCTGTCGCAGCCGGCGCCGAGCACCGATTCGGCACTGCGGTCCGTGACATCGGCACCCGTGCCGACGGGGCCATTCGGACAGTCGTTCTGTCCGATGGGAGCCATCTCGACGTCGACGTCGTCGTGAACGCAGCGGGCCCCAGCGCCTCCCACGTCGCCGGGCTCGTCGGACGGCATCTGCCGATGCGCTGGGAACCCGGCGCTGTCACACGGATCGAGTGTGCTCAGGTCCCGGTTCACCGCCCCATACACGCGCCTCACATTGAGATCCGTCCTGACGGAGACACTTCGGTGGCTCTCCACAGCCGCGAGATCGACGCACTCATCGACACCGGCAAAGATCCAGCGGAACTCGCACGGCTACTCCACGAATCGGCACGACGCGTCATTCCCGAGCTCGGCAACTCCCGCATCACCCAGACACGGGTATCCAACCGGCCCATCCCAGCCGACGGATTCCCCTCGGTGGGAGCCCTACCCTCTGTGCCGGGCTACTACGAGGCCGTTACCCACAGCGGAATCACGCTCGGGCCGGTCATCGGCGGGCTGCTCGCCGCGGAGATCCTGAGCGGGAAGAGAGATGAGATGCTTGCGGACTTCCGCCCGGAGAGGTTCTTCCCGTGACGACCCGGGCCAGCGCTGGGCCGGCCCACTGCCTTGCAAACCGCTGATCACGATAATGTCCGATCATCCGGCCACGGTGCCGTTACGACGCCACGCGCTTCGAATCCGTCGCGTTCAGGGGCGATGGGACGCCAGGCAGGATCCAGCGGCTCGTTGCCGCTCGGCAGCGCATGTGTCGGACCGAGCCTTCGCCGCCGCCGGGCCTCAGGGTGACGGACGACCTGGCCGTCTTCGGGACACCACTTCCGAGCGGGTGATGGGGACGATTCCGTGTCGCTACGCCCAGATCCTCGGTCGCGGAGCGATCCGACCGCATCGAAGATCATTTCGTTAGGAGTTCTTAGAGGATGTCTCACGTGGCGTTTCGGGGATGGAGCGTGATGCTGCACCGTGAGGGTTGATCTGTCGCGTCGGCTGGTTCCGGACGAACTGTGGGAGCTGACAGCTCCGTTGTTGCCGGGGTTCACGTCCCGTCCGCAGGGCGGGGGTACTGCTCCGGTGGACGAGCGGGCTGTGTTCACTGCCGTGGTGTACGTGCTGACGAGCGGGTGCGCGTGGCGGTGTCTGCCCGAGTCGTTCGGTGTCTCGCCGGCCACGGCGCACCGTCGGCTCACCGCGTGGACCGAGGCCGGGCTGTGGCGGCGGCTGCACCGGGCGGTGCTGGACGAGCTTGGTGTCAGGGGCGAGCTGGACTGGACGTCAGCGATCGCCGATGCTGCGTCGGTGCGGGCGAAAAGGGGGGCTCGCTGACCGGGCCGAATCCGACGTCAGCCGGTCTGACTGCTGCATGCGGAGCGGGGCCACGCGACACCCCAGAAGGCAAGGCCATCGGATCCTTGAGGTCCTGGCTACGGTGGCGCTGGTCCTGCCCGCTGTGCTCGACATCGCACCGGTTGTGGTGCCGCTGGCTGCCCTCGGTTTGGTGATGTTCATGATGGGCGCAACGTTCACACGAATCCGGTGCCACGAAGCCAAGTTCTGGGGACAGGGCAGGGCTGCTCAGAGCGGCGACGTGCTGCCGGCCGTGGCGGAGGGGTTGAGGGACTCGAAGTGGAAGGCATTGATGTAGCAGTCGCGCGGCTGCCGGATCGCGAAGGTGATGCAGTCGATCACAGACTGTGCCGCGAGCGGGTCCTGAGCTCCGCGCGGTGTGGCGTCCCACTCCGGGGACAGCGGGTCACGGCCGCTGTCGAAGTCCGGCGGGAACAGGGAGATCACCCGGACACCCTGGGGACGCAGACGGCGCGAGAGCGCTTCGGTGAAGCCCCTCTGGCCGTGCTTGGCCGCGTAGTAGGCCTCGTGCGCCACGGGGTGCTGGGCTCCGGGAACACCGCAGACGGAGACCATCGTCACCACGTCGGGGTGGTCGGAGGCGAGAAGCAGCGGCAAGAGGTTCTTCGTCACGAGTATGGTGCCGGTGCTGCCCGAGGCGACCGTGTCGGCCACGTCCTCGTCGGAGACCGAGAAGAGGTCCGGGCCCTCCAGTCAGAGGGCACCGTTGTTCACGAGCACGTCGACGTGGTCGGTGCGGCGGCCGACCGCCGCGGCGAACTCACGGATCGAGGCGGGGTCGGCGAGATCACAGGCGAAGGCGTGCACGCGGTCGTGGCCCGGTCGCGAATCTCGCTGCGGGGGCGTTCGGCCGCTTGCAGGCTGCGTGCGGCGAGGAAGAGTTCGGCGCCGAGGCCGGCGAAGTGGTGGGCGAGCGCGCGGCCGAAGTCGCGGCCCGCCCCGGTGATGACCACGCGGCGGCCGGTGAGGTTCATGTTGTTCTTTCGATCGGGTGAGTGGTTGGGGGGCGGCAGCGGTGAGGTGAATAGGCCCTGTCCGGCGGTCAAGTGACCGCCTTTGGGTCCGGGTCGGCGCCACGAGCATGGGACGACGGGGAGATTGATGAACGGCGAGTGGGCCCGGCTGAAGCCGCGCCCACCCACGACCGGGGAGGGGAGCGGGCGTTGTGCGTCTGGCACGGCACTGTCAGCGTCGCCGCGATCCGGCTCTGGCTGCGCTTACCATCCGCCGCTCTCTACTCAGGTCCAGGTGCGGGAGCACAGCACGAGACGGTAGCCCTCCGGGTCGGCGATCGTTACTCCGTCGTCCCAGTGCGGGTTGTGGGCCGGGACA
>NZ_DATCVQ010000098.1:0-7656 GCF_036566765.1 Streptomyces sp. | reverse complement strand
GGCGGCGTTCCGTACCGCACCGAGGTGCGGACCAGCCACTTCGAATCGAGGAGCGCCCCATGCCGTACATCACCGTGGGCCAGGAGAACACCACCCCCGTCGACCTCTACTACGAGGACCACGGCACCGGGCAGCCGGTCGTCCTCATCCACGGCTTCCCGCTCGACGGCCACTCCTGGGAGCGCCAGAGCGCCGCGCTCCTCGACGCCGGCCACCGCGTCATCACGTACGACCGCCGAGGCTTCGGGCAGTCCTCGCAGCCGACGACCGGCTACGACTACGACACCTTCGCGGCCGACCTGAACACCGTGATGGAGACCCTCGACCTGAACGACGCCGTCCTCGTCGGCTTCTCCATGGGCACCGGCGAGGTCGCCCGCTACGTGTCCACCTACGGCTCCGCCCGCGTCGCCAAGGTCGCCTTTCTGGCCTCCCTGGAGCCCTGCCTGCTCAAGAGCGAGGACAACCCGGCCGGCGTCGCCCCGAAGGAGTTCTTCGACGGAATCGTCGCCGCCGTCAAGGCCGACCGCTACGCCTACTACACCGCCTTCTTCAACGACTTCTACAACCTGGACGAGAACCTGGGCACCCGGATCAGCGAGGAGGCGGTTCGCAACAGCTGGAACACCGCGGCCGGCGGCGGCTTCTTCGCCGCGTCCGCCGCCCCGTCGACCTGGTACACCGACTTCCGCGCCGACATCCCGGCCGTCGACGTGCCCGCCCTGATCCTGCATGGCACGGCCGACCGCATCCTGCCCGCCGAGGGCACCGGGCGCCCCTTCCACAAGGCGCTCCCCTCCTCCGACTACGTCGAGATCGAGGGCGCCCCGCACGGCCTGCTGTGGACCCACGCGGAGGAGGTCAACACCGCCCTCCTCGCCTTCCTCGCGAAGTGACGCCGCACCCGCCGGTTCACACGAGGTGAGCGCATCGCCGCGCGGCAGCCGGGGGAACCGGCCCGGCTGCCGCGGTGGGTGATGCCGAAACCTCGGCCGTCACCCCGCCTTCCACGGCCAGCCCCGCAGGATCCGGACATGACCAGGAGAACCGAGACCTCATGCAGTTCGGCATATTCACCGTCGGGGACGTGACCCCCGACCCCACCGACGGCCGTACTCCGTCGGAACACGAGCGCATCAAGGCGATGATCGCCATCGCCCTCAAGTCCGAAGAGGTCGGCCTGGACGTCTTCGCGACCGGCGAGCACCACAACCCGCCGTTCGTCCCCTCGTCCCCGACCACCCTGCTCGGCTACATCGCCGCCCGCACCGAGAAACTGATCCTGTCCACCGCCACGACGCTGATCACCACCAACGACCCGGTGAAGATCGCGGAGGACTACGCGACGCTCCAGCACCTGGCCGACGGCCGGGTCGACCTCATGCTGGGACGGGGCAACACCGGCCCGGTGTACCCGTGGTTCGGACAGGACATCCGTCAGGGCATCAAGATCGCCAAGGAGAACTACGCGTTGCTGCGCAGGCTGTGGCGCGAGGACGTCGTGGACTGGGAGGGCACGTTCCGCACGCCCCTGCAGGCCTTCACCTCGACACCCCGGCCGCTGGACGACGTCCCGCCGTTCGTCTGGCACGGTTCCATCAGGTCTCCGGAGATCGCGGAGCAGGCCGCCTTCTACGGCGACGGCTTCTTCCACAACAACATCTTCTGGCCGGCCGACCACACCCGACGCATGGTCCGCCTGTACCGGCGGCGGTACGCCCACCACGGCCACGGCCGCCCGGAGGACGCCGTCGTGGGCCTCGGCGGGCAGGTCTTCATGCGGAAGAACTCCCAGGCAGCGGTACGGGAGTTCCGCCCGTACTTCGACAACGCGCCCGTCTACGGCCACGGCCCGTCGCTGGAGGACTTCACCGAGCAGACCCCGCTGACGGTGGGCTCTCCCCAGCA
The DNA here is from genome assembly GCF_036566765.1 of Streptomyces sp. Lineage (GTDB taxonomy): Bacteria > Actinomycetota > Actinomycetes > Streptomycetales > Streptomycetaceae > Streptomyces. The sequence continues at coordinate 5,748 of NZ_DATCVQ010000098.1, read as the reverse complement.
GGTCATCGAGCGGACCCTGACCTTCAGGGAGAGCGTCGGCGACTACCAGCGCCAGCTCTTCTTGTTGGACCACGCGGGCCTACCCCTGAAGACCGTCCTGGAGCAGCTCGACATCCTCGGCGAGGAGGTCGTGCCCGTGCTGCGCAAGGAGTTCGCGAACGGGCGTCCCGCCGACGTTCCGGACGCGCCGACGCACGCGGCACGGGTCACCGCCGGCGCGACGCAGCGAGGAGCGACCGCCGCATGAAGCTGACCGTCGTCTCCGCGGGCCTGAGCACGCCCTCCTCCACCCGCCTCCTCGCCGACCGGCTGGCCGATGCGGCCCGCGACGATCTCGCCGACCAGGGCCTCACCGTGTCGATCGAGGTCGTCGAGCTGCGCACACTCGCCGGGGACGTCGCCAACCATTTCGTGACCGGTTTCGCACCGCCGCGACTGGCCGCCGCGATCGACGCGGTGACGGGCGCCGACGGCCTGATCGCCGTGACTCCGGTGTTCACGGCTTCCTACAGCGGGCTGTTCAAGTCCTTCTTCGACGTGATCGCCCCGGACGCCCTCACCGGGCAGCCGGTCCTGGTCGCGGCGACGGGCGGTACCGCTCGCCACTCCCTGGTCCTGGAGCACGCCCTGCGCCCGCTCTTCGCCTATCTGCGCGCGGTCGTCGTTCCCACTGGGGTGTACGCGTCGTCCGAGGACTGGGGGTCAGGGGGAGACGAGTACACCGACGGCCTGCCCGCGCGCGTACGGCGGGCGGGCGGCGAACTGGCCGCGCTCATGGCGGCCCGCGCGCGCCGAGCCGAGCCCGAGGACGACGTCACCGCCCTCGAACGGCAACTCGCCGACCTGCGCTTCGACTGAGGCCGACGGTGCCCGCACCTGAGCGGTGGGGGCGGGAAGCCGGGCTCTTGGCGCAGCGAGTCCCGCGGGGTGCAGCCGGCGAAGTGGTCACCGGCATCGTGTCCCGGAACCCGTACCACCGGCCCGAGAAGCCGAGCTTCTTCGGGGAGTACGGCACCATCAGGTTCTTCGTGTGTTGCTGGCACACGACTCGTGATTCAGCTGGAGGTCGGCGCGACCTGGCGGCCCGTGTACTGAAGAGTGTCATGGTCGCGCTCGGGCTCGAATCCTCGACCTTCGTCACGTGGGTGATGGCCCACTGGTGGCCGAGTCCCGGGCCCGGGCCGTCACGAGGGTTGAACCGCCGGGGAGACGGCGGACCTCAACAGCAGGCGTGGGCTTCCCCCGCCCGTTGCAGGCACTGACCACAGGTCGCCGCCGAAATCGCCCGGCAGCGAGTAGAGCAGCGTCCGGTCGTCGTACCAGAGGGCCTGGTCGTCGACGCTGCGCTGCTCGGCCAGCGCGGTTTCGGCGCCGGTGCGCAGATCCAGGACGTACAGCCGCCAAGGGGCCTCGGCCGGCAGGCCGGCCACCCGCTTCTTGAACGCGATCCGGGTACCGTCGGGGGAGAGGGAGGGGCACTCCACGTTGGCGCGCAGCACGCGCAGTTCGCGAGCCCGCAGGTCGCCCTCCACCAGGTGGGTTCGGCCTTCCGTGGCGAGGGTCGCGTAGAAGCGGTTGTCGTCGGCGGCGAAGGTCACCCCCCAGAAGTTGTGGTCGGCCGCCCGGCGGCGCTTGCCCCCGTCGGACACCGCGAAGTCCTCCAGGCTCGGGACGTACGTGCCCGACCGGGTGTCGTAGAGGGCGGTGCGGGTGGAGAAGTCGCCGCCCGCGTACGAGTCCCCGCCGACGAACACCGTCCAGGCGAGCAGCCGCCCGCTGGGGGAGACCCGCGCGCGGGTGGGCGTGCCCGGGACGTCGAACGAACGGATGCGCCGGAGCGCGGAGTCGAGGACCAGCGCCTCGTAGCGGGGGACGACCCCGCCCGCGCGGCGCAGGCAGACGCCCGTGCCCGCGGCCGCGTGGAAGCGCAGGCAGTCCTGGAGCGCGGTGGTACGCGCACCCGTGGGCGCGGTCAGCGGCACCGAGGCGATCATGTCGCGGCCCGGTCCCCACGCCAGGTTGCGGAAGAGCAGCCGGCCCGGCTGCTTCAGGCTCATCGGGCCGGACCGAGCCCGGGGCTCGCCCGGTCGGGCTGCTTCGCGGTCGTCGACCCGGTCCGAGGCCCGGACCACCGAGACCACGGCCGTCGCAGCGAGCAGGGCGGAGAACAGGACCAGGAGGAGGACCTTCCGCAGGGTGTGCGTCATCGCAGAGCTCCCTTGCCGAGTACCCCGACTGTCGCCAGTGACAGGGTGAGACCGATGGCCGCGCCGGCCAGCGCGGCGCCGGGGCCCGCGTACGTCCAGCCGGCGCCGAAGAGCAGCGCCCCCGCGAAGCGGGCCAACGCCTGCGCCGTCTGGATCAGGGCCAGGCCGCTCGCCCGTAGCCGCACGGGCAGCAGCGGTCCCGCGGCCGCCATCAGGACGCCGTCGGTGGCCGCGTAGAACGCACCGAGGAGGAACAGGACGAGCACGGCCGGGGCCGCGCCGCCCAGCGGGGACAGGAGCAGCAGGTACGCCGCCGCCAGCGCGGCATGGCCCGCGAGGAAGACGCGGCCGCGCCCGGCCCGGTCCGCGAGCCTGCCCAACGGGACGGCGAGCAGCAGGAAGCCGGCCGCCGTCGCCACCGGCAGCAGGGGGAAGGCCGTGGCGGGCAGGTCGAGCCGCCGCTGCAGCAGCAGGTAGACGAAGGAGTCCCCCACCGTGAACACGCCGAGCAGGGCTGCCGCCAGCGCGAGGCGCCGCACACCGCGGTCGCGGAGCACGGCGGTCAGCCCCCGTGCGCCGGGCGCGGCGGGAGTCCGGGCCGGCCGGGAGCGGACGTCCCGTACGAACAGCGCGAGCAGCAGCACCGCGAAGGCCGCCGCGCAGAAGCTCACCGTGAACACGGCGTCGTAGGCGTCGTGCGCCGCCCACAGCACTCCGAAGGCCGCGAGCGGGCCGAGCAGCGCGCCCGCCGTGTCCATGGCCCGGTGCACTCCGAAGGCCCGGCCCTGCCCCTCCGGCGTTGCGGACAGGGAGATCAGCGCGTCGCGGGGCGGGGTACGCAGGCCCTTGCCGGTCCGGTCGGCGGTCAGCACCGCCGCCACCGCCAACGGGGTGGAGACCGCGAGCAGCCCCAGCTTGCAGACCGCGGACAGGGCGTAGCCCGTGCCCGCCACGAGCTTGTGGCGCTCTGTCCGGTCGGCGATCTGGCCGCCGGCCAGCCGCAGGAGGGCGGTTGCGCCCTGGTACAACCCGTCGAGTGCGCCGAAGGCCAGCGGCGACATGCCGAGGCCGACGACGAGGTAGAGCGGCAGGACCGCAGTGACCATCTCGGCGGAGACATCCGTGACCAGGCTGACCAGGCCGAGCACGAGCACGTTCCCCGCGACGGCCGGGCCGGCCGCCGGGCGCGGTGGGCCAGTAGCAGCATCGGCGGCGCGGTTGGCCGACAGGTACACGGATGCCTCCTTCCGGTTCCGTCAGAACCAGTTGAGAGTGAGTGGGAACGTGGCGCCGGCCGACTTGCCCGCCGCATCGGTGACCGAGGCGGTGATCTGGACAGTCCCGGACCCCCACGGCTTTCCGCTGATCCGGCCGGTCGAGGCATCCATGGTCAGACCCCACGGCAGCCCGGACGCGGTCCACCGCAGCGGGGCGGAGCCGCCCGTGGCCGTGACCTGGATCGTGCAGGACTGGTTGAACTTGCAGGTCTGCGCACCCGGGTTGACGACGACCGGGCCGCCGCCCGGCGGCGGATCCCCACCGCCGTCCCCGAAGACCTCAGCGATCGGCTGGGCACTCGCCGCATTGCCCGCGTGCCCCGTCCCGAACAGGTCCTCGAAGGTCCGCAGCAGGTTGAAGTGGTTGTACGCGCTGCCGTACCGGCCCTGCTTGACGTGCGCGCCGTAGAAGACCGAGGCGATCTGGTTCGATCCCAGGAAGTTGTCCTCGTCCCAGGTGAGCACCAGGAGGCTGTTGTTGGCCTTCGCCCACTGCGCGTACGCGTCGAGATTGTTCTTGAGCCACGTGTCGCCCGTGTTCACCGAGCACGAGTGCATGTCGTTGCACTGGTTCGGGACGATGAACGACAGGTGCGGCAGTGCGTTGAAATCGGTCCGCGGGAACTGCGCCCAGGTTTTGCCGGTGTTGAGCGGCACGTTCTTGAAAGCGAACCAGGGGTTGTGCTTCTGCGCGTACTGGCCGTTCGTGCAGGCCGTGGACCCCTCGCTCGGCAGGTCTTCGTTGTACGTGGCGAACGTCTTGCCCGCCGCGATGAGTTCCTGGCCGAGGTTCGGCGCGGTCATCGACTGCGGCGTGTAGCAGCCGTCGCCGGTGATGCCTTGGGTGCCGCCCGAGAAGAGGTTGAAGTAGTTCGGCTGGCTGGGGTGGGTCAGTGCCTTCATCGCTGTGAGGCTCGCGCCGGCGTTGGCCAGCTGGTTGACGTACGGGGCATTGGCACTGCCGATGATCTCGCCGTACTGCTTGTTCTCGAACACGACCACCACCACGTGGTCGTAGCTCGGCAGGGCCTCGGCGGCCGCGGCCGCCGGGGCGGCAGCGACGTCGGCAGCCTCGGAGCCGCCGATGGTCATGGCGCCGACCAGGCCGAGGGCGCAGGCAAGGCCGGTCGCGGAGGCCCGCCACCTCCTGCCTCGCCCGCGTAGTGGTGTGACCGGGATGTCCGGTCCCAGATGTCCGGTTCGCATGACTGATTCCTCCCGCGTTCTCGGGTGCTCGGTCATTCCTCTCGCCGGGCCGCTCCGGCCACGGCGATGTTCACGAAGCGCGGCACGGGCCGGTCCAGGCCGCGGAACTCGTCCGCGACCGCCGCACGCACCGCCGTCCGCCGGTCCCCGGGCAGCAGCATCAGGACGCTGCGGCCCGGCCGGCTGCCCGGCGGCCACGCGCTGAGCGCGCCCGCCCGTCGGGCGCACTCCACGGCCCGTGCCAGGCTGTCCCTGCGGTCCTCCGCGGATCCCCGTACGGCCATGAGGACCAGACACGTCCCCGAGGAGGGCGGGTCGAAGGGCACAGTTCGCCGAGCCCCGCCCGACCCGATGCACAGGGCCGTACCGGGCCGTGCGAACAGCACGGCGCTGCGCAGGGCGTCGTCGTCCCGCGGAGCCGCCTCCCGGATCAGAGCGGCGAGTCGCTCCCTCTCGGGCCGTGCCTCGCCCTCCGGGGTGTGCACGTCGGCCACGGCGAGCGCGACCACGCAGTCGAGCGGTTCCGGGAGGCGGAGTCCGGCGGCCTCGGTGAGGGTGCCCTGGACGTGCAGGTCCGTGCCGGCGCGGCCGTACCCGGCCCGGGCGAGGGCCCGCAGCAGGGCGTAGGGGCGGGCCGCCCAGTCCGGGGTGTCCGGGTAGGGGCCGGCCAGCGCCAGATCGCAGCTCTGCGCGGGATGGCTGAGCGAACTCAGCCGCACCAAGCCGTCCTCGCGCGGGGCCGCGGCGGCCGCGACCGGCCAGCCGGCCGCGGCCACCAGGCCCGGCGAGCCGAGGTGGAAGGCGTGCGGGGCGCTCCACACCGCGGCCGGCGGCCGGCCGTGCGCGATTTCCAGCGCATGGGCGACCAGGCGGAACAGCGGGTCGGCGGTGGCCCGGTGGGACAGCGGCTGAGGCACGCCCGCCGCCGCGGCCGGGGCGTTCACCGCGACTCCTTGCGGGCGAGCAGCCGGTACGCGTTGCCGCCGTCCGTGCGACGGGCCACGGCGCTGCGTACGGCGTCCAGCACGCCCGCCGCGGCCAGGCACGGCACCGCGGCC
>NZ_DATCVQ010000097.1:0-10864 GCF_036566765.1 Streptomyces sp. | reverse complement strand
AGTGGTGTTCGGTGACGTGCGGGTGGCCGCAGTCCGGGGGGTGCGGTGGGGTGGCCCATCGGAGTCGGGGCGGGCTGTGGGGGCCGGCGCGGTAGAGGCACCAGACGAGCCGGTTCGGTTCGCGTGCTGCGGTCTGCTGTTCGGGGGTGAGCGGGGTCAGGTCCGCGGTGATCCTCAGGGCCGCGGTGTGGCCGACCCATTGGGCGAGGACCGGGGCCGAGCACGACGGGCACCGGGAGTCGTCGGCGCCCGTCGCGCGCGGCCGGCTCATCAGGCCGCGTCGATTTCGTCGAGGGTTCCGGCGTCGGTGCGGCGTTGGTACATGTCCCGCTGGAGGCTGCGCAGCCGGTCGGCGGTGAACGCGTCGGCAGCGACCTCGACGGAGGTGATGCGGACCTTGACGGACGGGTGCTTGTCCTCCTCCGGGCCCGGCTCGGTCCGCTCGACGTGGGACAGCTCGATGACGGCCATCCACCGTCCCTGGCGCTGCTTGAACATCTGCTCGGCGAACGGTTCGAGGGCTTCGGCGACGTCGGTGAGAACCTTGGAGTCGATCTTGACGTCGGCGTCGATGTGAAGGGTCATGCTGCTGCTCCTTGCTGGGTGTTGTGCTGGTGAGTGGTGCGGATGGTGGCGACGAACGCCTTGACTGCGTGCTCGCCGACGACCGGGCCCTCGACGGTGTGGCAGATCAGGCACTCGTACTTGGCGCGGGGCTGCTGGGCCCAAGTGCCGTTGCGGAGCGGGCGTCCGCAGTCGACGTAAAGGGCGCCGACGACCTGCTGCGGGCCGTTCATGCCGCAGCCAATGTCGTGCCGGTGCGGCGGAGCCGGTTGTCGGCGTCGGTGTTCGCCTGGCGGCAGGCGTCGCAGGCGGGTTCGCCGTTGCTGTGGTGCTTTCGGTAGCCGCGGCGGGTGCCGCAGACGACCGGTCCGGCGACGGGCTCTCCGGCGGCGGCCTTCTTGCGGGCGCGGGCGGCTCGGCGTTCGGCGTTGTGGGCTTCGCGACAGGCGTTGTCGACCGGCTCGTGGTTGCGGACGTGACGGTCGTAGGCGGCGCCCGTTCCGCACGGCGCGAGGGGCCGGGTGCTGGGCTGCTTGGCGCGGGGCTTCTCGCCGTTCGCGCGGGGCATGCGGTTTCGTGTCCGCAGGTAGTACCGCTGTCCGCCTGTGAGGCCGCCGCGGACACCCCAGCGGGACTCCTTGGCCTTGCCGCCTTCCTCGTCCATGGCGGCGGCCAGGCAGGCCTTCCGGACGGGGCAGGTGGCGCAGATCGACCTGGCGCGTTCGTTGCCCTTGCGGTCGCTCGGGTCGGGAAACATGACCTCGGGGTCGGTGTTGAGGCATTCGGCAGCGCTGCGCCAGTTGTGGTCGTTGTTCATGCGGCCACCGCCGGTGTCTGCTCGGGCCACGCCACGCCCTTCAGCGCGGCCGCGCACCGCTCTGAGACCTCCGCGAGCCGGTAGCCGAGCCAGTCCATGCCGGCGGCCATGGCGACGTAGGCGTCGGCCTCGTCGTAGCGGGCCGCGCCCTCGGTGTGGATGCCGTACCGGTCGGCGACCGCACTCCGAACTTCCCCCTTGGCGGCCTTGCCGTAGCCGGTGCCGTACAACTTGAGCGTGGACGGCGGGATGACGGCGTACGGGATCTTGTGGCGGAAGCAGAACTGGCGGACCAGGACGCGCAGTCCGGCCATGTCCTCGTGTCCGGCGAGGGCGGCGTGGCCGTAGGAGGGGCCTTCCATGACGACCAGGTCGGCGCGCTTGATGAAGCTGCCGATCTCGCCGGCGAGGTAGTGAAGGCGGAAGTCGCCGCGGGTCTTGGTGCGGATGTGGCCGGTCCAGCCTTCGCCGGCGACGCCGGTGGAGGTGAGGGAGAGGTCGAGGCCGATGACGAGGGGGCGGGTGGAGCCCGCGGCCGGGCGGGTGGTCAGCCCGGCCGCGGGGGTCTCGGTGAGCGTCACTGGTCGGCTCCGTTCTGCTGGCGGGGGATGAGGGGCCACTCGGTGCGGACGCTGGCGGCCTGGTGCTCCTTGCCGGGGGTCTTCGCGAAGTAGTCGCGGAGGCTCCCGGCCTGCTCGCGGGCCCACTCGACCTGCTGCTCGTGCAGGTCAGGCAGGGCGAGGTCGGCGATCTGGCCGTTCTGCGTCGCGATCCGCCACGCGACGCGGCACGCGGCGATCGCGTCGGCGTCCGCCGTGTGCGCGCCGTCGAGCGGGACGCGGTAGTGCTTGGTCAGGTCGGTCAGGGTCCGGCCGCCGCGGCGGAAGCGGTCGACGCGCTTGTCGAGGACCCGCGGGTCGACGACCAGCGGGATGGCGTCGGTGTAGTCCCACAGGCTCTTGACGCCGTGCCGGGCGCATTCGCGGTCGAGGAGGGTGAGGTCGTAGGCGGCGTTCATGGCCACGATCGGCTCGCCGTCCCGGGCCGCGGAGGCGAGGGCGGTGACCAGCTCGGCGATGACGTCGGCGGCCGGGCGGCCTTCGGCGCGGGCCTTCTCGGTGGTGATGCCGTGGACCTTCGCGGCGCCGTCCGGGATCTCGATGCCGGGGTCGGCGAGCCACGTGCGGGAATCGGTCGGCTGGCCGCCGCCGCAGCCGACGACGCAGGCGGTGACGATGCGGTCCGACTCGACGTCGATGCCGGTGGTTTCCAGGTCGAAGCCGCACAGGCGGCCCAGGTGCCAGTTCATGCCCGCACCGCCTTCAGCGCGGCGAGGAACTCCCGCAGCCGGTCGGCCTTCGCGGTCGACGGGTGGAGCCCGCTGTTCTGCTCCGCGAACTGCGCCTCGACCTGCTCGGTGGTCAGGCCCAGCGCCCCGGCTGCCGCGATGATCTGGAACCAGATCCCCTCGACGTCGTCGTCCTCGACGATCTCGGCATCGACCGCGCCGTCCTCGTCGGGCATCACGTCCGGGTGCGCCGCGGGTGCCGTCGACGGTCCCTGAGTGGGCGCGGGCTTCTTCAGCTCGGCAGCACGGGCCTTCAGCGTGGCGGCCAAGGCATCGTCGAGGTGCCCAGCACGGTTCGCGCTGGTCCAGAGCTCCCCGACCGCCTCAGCGGTACGCGCTTCGGCGGCGAGCGCCGCATAGTCTGGGCGGCCACCCGAGATGGCGACCCGCTCGGGTCCAGAGGAAACCGCAGCGGCACCGGTGACGCTGCCCTCCATCAGCGCCGCCGGAGTGATCTCCACGTCCAGCGTCGGCACCATGAACCGGGCCGGTCCGTCCGCCCGCTGGACGAGCTTCTCCTCCATGCCCAGCCACCCCGCGACGTACCCGCCGGCCTGCGCCAGCAGCTCAGCCGCCGGGGGCAGTTCGACGGCGGCGTAGTAGCCCTTGGAGATGAGGAGCCACTGGCCGAGGGCGGGGACGTCGCGGAGCATGACGTTGACCCGAGTCGTGATGGAGCAGTCCCGCTTCTCCGGGTTACACATGCACGGCCGGTCCTGCTTGTGCTCGGTGACGCCGTCGCAGCGGCGCTGGCACTTTGATCCGGCGTACAGCTCGTACCACTGCGACACGGCGTTCTGCGGGGGGATGAGGACCGGCAGCCGGTTGGTGGTGGAGTACACCTCGAACTCGGAAGGGCCGCCGTTCGCGGGGGTCCAGGGCTGCACTTCGCCGCCGTACAGCGTGGCGACCGAGGCGAGGATCTCCCGCGAGGGGGAGGTGAAGCGGAAGTGGTTCAGCTTCTCGGGCCGCAGGATCGGCTTACCGGTCTTCTGCGAGACGCGGCCGGTGTCGACAACCCGGCCGATCCGGATTTCGCCGAGCTGCCGCATGCGGCGCTGGAGGTCGATGATGGGCATCAGGCAGCCCTCTCTGTGACGGTGGCGGGCAGTGCGAGGGCCTCGCCGACAACGGACTTGGACAAGACGCGCTTGAACTCGGCGACCTGCTGGACGTGGAGGAACGCCTCGTACACGTCGTCGCCGCACAGAAGCGGGTGAGGCCGGTACCCCTCGGGCCGCAGGTGCAGCACGATCCCGGTGGAGTGCACGGCCGGCATCGGCACCTTCGAGCCGTCCCGCAGCCACGCCACCTCGGCGCGGCGGTACGCCGACATCTGGAGACCGGCCTCCGGGTAGACGCCCTTCTCGTCGAGTTCGCCGCCGGTCTTGGTGTCGCCGATGAACAGCGTGTCGGCGGGCACCCGCAGCGCGGCGGCGATGAGCCGGGAGCGGAACAGGTAGTCGAGCTTCCCGGCCCACCCGTCGGCGAAGTTCCCGACGGTCATCTCCGATGCCTCGAAGACGACCTCCCAGTCGGCGACGAACTGGAGGAAGTTCTCCAGGTACGGGGCCATCTCGGGGTCGTGCAGCAGCGCCTCGGGCAGCGGCTCGCCGAGGACGTGGGCCTCGACCAGGTCGTGCACGGCACTGCCGATGTCACCGCGCTCGTCCTTCTTCCGAATGTGGCCCTTGCGCAGCCAGTCGTAGGCGGCTTCCCGCTCGGCCGGCCGCAGCGAGGCGGAGACGAGAGTGGGGAGCGTGGCGAAGGCGTCGGCCGCGGTGAGGTTCGCCGCCCAGAACACCAACTCGGGCTTGGGGAAGCCCTGGCCGAGGATGGTGGTAACGCGGCGGAGCTTGGCGCCGGTCTCGGGATCGCGATACCAGCCCTGAGAGGGGCGGGGGATGCGGTCCGGGCCGGCGGCCGGGGCCGAAGCCCCGGCCTGCACGGTGTTGGTCATCGGGCCTCACCGCGATCCGCGTTCAGCAGCACAACCAGGTACTCCGCGAGCTCCGTGCACTCGACCTCGATGACCGGCGTCGAGCAGCACTCGTACACGCTGCCGTCGGCCGGTTCGTGGTCCTCGTCGGGGCACACAGGGGCGATGCCAGTGGGCTCGGGGCTGCCGTCGGTGCTGAAGCAGACGCGCCACTCGGGCAGGTGCGGGGCGATGGCACCGGTCCAGTCCGGGAGAGCACCGGCCGCAGCCGTTCGTGCGCGGTTTAGGACGCTCATGACGCCCTCCGGTCCTGCTGGCCCGGGATCCCAGCCGTGCGCCGGTTCGGGCCGAAGCGGGACAGGTGGTCTGCCACGGTCGTCAGCTCCGCGAGCAGCCGCAGCGTGTCCGTCTTGTCGAGCGGGATTTGCGCGTAGTCCATGCCGGCGGCGTCCTCGACGGCCTCGGCGGCGGCGTCGAGCGCGCCCTCGGCGGTGCGCGGCGACTGCACGACCTCGGCGAGCGCGTCGAGGGCGGCGATCACGTTGTCGCGGGCGTCCGGGTCGCCCCAGGAGGCGACGAGGGACACGAGCGTGTCGACGCGGATGCGGTCGGCGCGCAGGAACCCGGCGAGCCAGTCGGAACGGCTGTAGAAGGAGAGCTGGGGGTTCGTGGACTCGTTGCTCACCGGAGGCTCCCGGGGGTGTCGAGGGCGGGCGGGAGGTCATGCGGCGTGACGTAGTCGCGGTGGAGGTCCGAGTCGTGCGGGTCCTCGTTGGCCATTCGGCGCAGCAGGTCAGCGGCCCAGTGCTTGCCGGGCTTGGACGCCCAGAGCTTCCGGTCGTTGTCGGCGACGATGGCGTCGGCGGCCTCCCGCAGCACCTTCACGCGGCCGGCCTCCAGCTCGGCCACCCGCGCCCGCAGCAGATCGACCTCCGACGGACCACAAACGCGGCACGGCGATGTGGCACCACCCTTGGCAACGAACCGCGCGGCATCAGCCCCGTAGCAGCGCGTGCAACTAGGCGACGGGGCCACGTAGGTCTCGGCCTCCAGCTCGGCCATCCGGGTCCGCAGCTCGACCAGTTCGGTCCGCGCGGCAGCGAGTTCGCGGCTCGTCATCTCCGATTCCGGGAGCAGCCACCCGCCGACCTTCGCCCGCGTCTCGCGGTCCAGCAGCAGCGCCACGGGCTGGCCGTCATCAGCGACTGCGCCGACGATCAGGACAGGCTCTTCCTCCGGCGCGGGCTCCACCGCCACGTCAAACCGGGGCACGATGATCGGGTCGTGGGCGCTCATGCCGCACGCTCCAGCGGGTGCAGCGCGCCGCAGGACTCCGCCAGGTACGCCTCGCCGGCCCACCACAAGCGCGCGATCTTCGCCGGGTCCAGGTGCGCCGGGACGAACAGCCGTCCGCCGTCCGCGTCGTGGCCAGCAAGACGCCACTGCCGTCCGTCCTCCGACACGAACAGCTCGACCGGCGGTGCCGGGAGCGGGGTGGGCAGATGGCCGGTGAACGCGGTCTGGCCGGGGAGATCTGTAGGGTTGGTCTTCACGGGGTTCCACTCCTTCTTGGGGTACGTGGGATTCCGAGGGGCTGCTTTCGGACCAGGCCCGGTCCGGGCGGCCCCGCTTTCGTTGGTCAGGCGGCGCGCTGCGTCAGCGCGGGAGCCACGTGGGCCCGCCTGCGGCGGACGATCTCCGCCTCGATGGCCGCGATGGACCCGAGCGGGTGGCCCGGGTAGTAGGCCGCGGCGGCAGCGTCGTGCGGGCTCTGGGCGGCACGCTCGGCGACGGCCGCGACGAGGGCTCGGGCGGCGGCCTGCACCGCGGTAGCGCGTGCGGTGTGGTGCCGGCTCATGCCGCAGCCTTGGCGGGGGTTGTGATGACGAAGAGGTCGGCGAACTCGACGCCATACGTGCAGCAGATCGCCGCGACGCTGGAGGAGCTGACCGGCCCGCCGCTGCGGATGCGGTGGATCGTCGCGATGCCGAGGCCGGTGGCGTTGGCCTGCTGCTCGTAGGTGTAGTGGCCGTTGGCCGCCGCGAGTGCGGTGTAGGCGTCTCGGCGCAGGTGGATGTGCATCAATGGTTCCTTCCATCGGCGGAAGTTCGAGCCATGGAAGGAATTTAGCACACCACTTCCTTCCCGGGAAGGAAGGAAGGCCACCTGAACGGGTGATTGATTTATTCGAGCGCACGTTCGAAGATGGCCGTAGACTGCCGAGACGCAAAAAGGTTGCCCGCTACAAACGTTGACCTGCCCTTCCATGGGTGGAAGGTTGTTCTAACTTCCCACCATGGGCGGTAGCCTGCGGTTATGCGGAGACGAGAAGATCACGAACGCGAGCAAGTGGGGTGGCTTACGTGGCTACAGGGACAACTAGCCGAACGCGGGTACGACATCACATCCGCCCGCGGCGGAGATAAGGCACGCCTCGCCCAAGACGCCGGCATCGCGCCGTCCTCAGTGACGCGCATCCTGTCCGGCAAGGTGCCCGACCTTGACCTCCAGATCGCCCTTTCGCGATTCCTCGGGGTCTCGCTGGATGAGCTTCTTATCCGAACGGGTAAGGCAGCGAAAACGGACTTCCATCATCCACAGATCGAATCTGGTCAGAGTGCGGTATCGTCCGAAAAACCCTTGACGCCTGAAGAGTTGGCCGCTCTCGCAGGCGTGCCGAGGGAAGACCGGGACTGGTTCGTGACGATGGTCAGACGCCTGCGCAAGCAGGGCGACGCACATGACAGCGCCGCGGGGGGTGCTGCCGCGGAAGGGTGAATGCATGCACGTTCCCAAGGGAGTCGTCGTCGCAGGATCGGCAGCAGCTGTGGGGGCTGCGCTCGTGATCGCCTCGGCGGTAACCGATCACACCGCCCAATTCAGAGTCGGACTCGTACTACTGCTCTGCGGCCTGGCCGGCTACCTGAGCGCCCGCAGCAGCCTGGACACGATGCGGCTGATCGCCCATCAGGCACAGACCGCAAGACTGACGATCAGAGAGCGTCAGCTGTACACCGAGCTCGGCTGGAAGGCGGCCCAGCTCGACACTCAGCCGGAGCAGGCGCCCGCCGTCCACGGGGACGTAGTGCCCCTCCCTGTTCAGCGTCCCACTCCCTACGTGAGGCGGGACGGAAGCGCCTAAGAGTAGGGACGCATGCAAAACGGTTCTCTGCGTATGCAGGCAGCCCACGGTGACACTGGCGCGAGCGGTCCGATCCCTGTGATCGGATACGCTCGCGTCTCCACGTGGCGAGAAGAAATGATCTCCGTCGACATCCAGCGGAACGTCGTCGAAGAAGCCGCGACACGACGCGGCCGGTACGTAGCCGAGTGGATCGTCGACCCCGACGCCACCGGACGCAACTTCAAGCGCAAAGTCATGCGCGCGATCGAGATCGTCGAGGACCCAGGCCGCCCCGAACGCGAGGTGTGGTGCTGGAAGTTCTCCCGCTTCGGCCGCAATCGCCACGGCAACGCCGTCAACATTGCCCGAGTTGAGGACGTCGGCGGCGAACTGGTCAGTGCCACCGAGGACGTGGACGTACGAACCGCCGTCGGCCGCTTCACTCGCGGCATGCTCCTCGAACTCGCCGCCTTCGAAAGCGACCGCGCCGGCGAGCAATGGCGCGAGACACACGAGCTCCGCCGCGGCCTGGGGCTGCCCGCCACTGGTGGCAAACGATTCGGGTACAAGTGGTTCCCCCGTCGGATCCCCGACGGCACCGGCGGCGTCACCGTCCAGGACGAACGCTACGAGGTTGACCCCGACTTGGCCGAGCTGTCCCTCGAAGGGATCCAGGCGTACATCGCGGGCAAGACCGGATACGGCAAGATCGCGGCCCGCTGGAACGAGCTGGGTGTCCTGAACACCCGCGGCCGCCCCTGGCAGGACCAAACGGTCCGCTGGTACTACGACAGCGGGTTCGGCGCCGGGCTGCTCGTCACCCACCGGCGGGACGTGCAGTGCTCCGACCCCGGCCGATGCCAGAGGCCGCCCCACTACTCGCACCTGCCTGCCGAGCACGAGAGCATCTGGAGCGGCGACGAGTGGGACGAGTACCAGGAGCGCCGGCAGCAGCGGCGTGAGACGGCGCCGCGCAGCCACAACCCCGCTTACCCCCTCAGCGGGCTGATCCGGTGCGGGGAGTGTGGGGCCTACCCGGTGAACGACAACAGCCGGGGATCGTGCTACGCCTACCTCTGCGGCGCGCGCGCCCGGCATGCGGTCGAGCACGACAGCGTATGGATCCGCCGGCCGCTCGTCGAAAGCAAGGTGCACGAGTGGCTGCTCGACGTACGCGACGAGATCGATGCCATCGCGGCCGGAACCGTGGTTGTGCCCGAGCCGCGGAAGGGCCCGGACGTCGCGGGGCAGCGGAAAGCCCTTGAGGTGGAGATCTCGAAGGTGACCACGGCGATCGACCGTGCGACGGAGGGGCACGCTATGGGGGATATCCCGCGTGACGCCTATCTCCGCGCGCGTGATCGTTTCGCTGTGAAGCTTCGCGAGTTGCAGGCGAAAGCCGACGCGCTGCCGAAGGAGCAGGCTTCGCCCATCAGTCCCGCCGCGTTCAAGGATGTCGTGCGGGGTCTGCTGGACGAGTGGGATTCGATCAGCGTGCAATCCAAGCGCTTGATCCTGGCGAGCCTCATCCGGCGCGTGGAGATCCGTCCAGAGAAGATCGTCCGGGTGGTCCCCGTGTGGGTGCCCGAGGACCAGCCGGACGAGTAGCCAGGTCAGGCGTGGTCTACTCGGCTGCGGCCGAGTACCCCACATTGGGATAGTGGTCGCTCAGAGACCATCCCAAAGGGTGTAGTGCCGGCCTGGGGAAAAGCCTGCGCCCCGGCCCTGTCTTTGCGGAGACGAGGGGCCGGGGCGCGGCTGCACCCAGCCGCAAGTGGGGGCGGCGGGTGGTCCGCTCGGCGCGTGGGCCGCAGGCGAGCGGGGACTGAGGGGCGGTTGCGTAGTCAACCAATCACGCGCCGTGGGCACGTTTCAAGGGCATATGCGAACGATCATTCAACCGGGTGGATGGCGTCCGTCACTGTTTCCTTCCCCAGAAATGTACGGTATACGCTACAGACAAACGATCTTCGAGCGACCAGCTTGTATCTGTGCCGCCCGAAGACCAGCCCGAAGAGTGGGTACTCACCCGCCGCCGGGAAATCGGCGACAACATCCGCTCAATTCGACGGTCCCGCAGGCTCTCCCAAGAGGCAGTAGCGCTCGCCGCCGGGATCGAACGCCCCACCCTCGTACGAATTGAGGGCGCGCTCGCGTCGGCCCGCATCGACACCCTGATCCGAATCGCCCGGGTGCTCGACGTCCCCCTCGCGGAGTTGGTGAGGTAGCCCCGGCCGGCCGGGGGTACGAACCGGCCGGGGCCGTCAGTGGGCTACGAGCCGCAGGTATTGCAGTTGAACATCGTCTGGTTGACCACGTTCCCGTGGTCGTCGTACTCGTAGACGGTGCTCCTCGTGCCGGGGCACTGGCCGCCGTCGGGCAGTTGGCGGCCGCACGGTGTTACGTGGTCCTCACGGTGTCCCATAGGAGTACTCCCGCTTCTGGGTCGCAGTGGGCTCCCAGTACCTCTCGCAGCCGGAGCAGTACCAGCGCCACCGGTCGGGGGCGTCGGACCGCATGTGCTCGGTGTCCTTCCACAGCATCGGCCGCGTGGGGCATTGGGGGCAGGTCGGCGGTGTACGCACCATGTGGGCTCCTCAGGGGTTGTGGTCCAGCGTGGTGCGCGCACCGATGGCGCGCAGTGCTCACCGGCAGCGGTCACCCAGACGGGCGACCGTCGAGCACCTGCCCGCACCTGGCCGGCGACAGGCACGGGCAGGGGTCTAGGTGGTGATGCCGTAGACGATCGCGGCGAGGACGCCGAGGACGATCGCGCAGTACGCGGCCTGCCGCTGCCACTCGCTCACCGGCGTCCCTCTCCGTGGCAGGGGCAGACGCAGCGCATGGTGCGGTCCCTGTCCCCGTAGGAGGTGGTGACGGTCGGCCCGGGGCAACGTGCGTGGTTGCGGACCGCGCACGCGTTCGTGGTGATCGGCAGCGGGTTTGTGGGGGTGCCGGGTCCGGCGTAGGGCTTCATCGGGCGTCCGGGGCGAGGATCGGCAGACCGGGGCGGGCGACGAACGCGCCGTCGGCGCGGCGGGCCGGCGTGTGGCGGTAGTCGTCGATGGCGCG
>NZ_DATCVQ010000096.1:0-14378 GCF_036566765.1 Streptomyces sp. | reverse complement strand
CGCTCCACCGGCGCGCGCACGCCCTCGCCGGCCGCGCGCTGCTCGTCGCGGCATCCCGGGCCGACACCGCCGCCGCGATCCTCGCGGCCCAGCGGATGGACGCGCACAGCGCGGCCCTGGCCGGCCAGGACCTGGTCGGCGCCCCCTGACGGCCCCGGTCCGCGAGCCGGGGAGGTCCGCGGACCGGGTGCCACCCACGAGGCGGCCCACGACTTCAGCCAACCCCAACCTGAGCAACCCCCAACCTGAGTAACCCCCGACCCGAGCAAACCCCACCCTGAGCACCCCCTGCCGAAACCCCCCACTCCGGTTCACTACCGCGATCGGCACTTCACTCCCCGTCCACCCAACTCCCCCTGGAATGTGGAGTTCCGGGAGCAGATTGCTCCCGTGAGACGCATCGTGGGAATCGTCCTGGCGGTGCTGCTGATCGGCGGAGTGGCAGCAGCCGTCGTCGCAGGCCGCGACAGTGGGACAGGCACGGCAACGAAGACCGTGCGAGGAGTGATCGGGTCGGAGAAGGCGGAGTTCTTCGCCGACCCGGATGTGGTGAAGGCCCTCGCCGCCAAGGGTTTCACCGTGAAGACGGAGACCTCCGGGTCCTGGGACATGGAGCAACTCCCCCTCAAGGGGTACGACTTCGCGTTCCCGTCGTCCAAGGCGCCGGCCGACGAACTGCGGGCCAAGGCGAAGGCGACGGGCGCTCCGCAGCGCCCGTTCTACTCGCCGCTCGTCGTCGTCGCGCACCGCGCCGCCGCCGAGGTGCTCGCGGGCAACGGCCTCGCCGTGCTGAACGGCCCGACCAGCGGCACCCTGCGGATGGGCCCGTACCTGGAGGCCGCGCGCGCCGACCGGACCTGGCAGCAGCTCAAGGGGGCCGCCGCGCACCCGGAGTTGAGCGGGACGCTGTTCATCACCTCGACCGACCCGTCGGCCTCGAACTCGGGCGCGCTGTACCTCGCCGCGGCGAGCTATGTCGCCGACGGCGGCAAGGTCGCCGGCGACAAGGCGGCCGTGGACCGCACGGCGCCGCTGCTGCGCAAGATGACCCAGGTGCAGGGGGCCCAACAGTCCAGCTCCGACGCGCCGTTCAGGGACTTCATCAGCGGCGTCGGCAATCCGCTGGTCCTCGTGTACGAGTCCCAGGTCGCCTCGCAGCTGCTCGCGAAGCAGGACCTCGGGGACCTGGTGCTGCTCTACCCGGACACCACGGTCAACAGCGACCACACCGTCGTACCGCTCAGCGAGAACGGCCGGACGCTCGGCGAACTGCTCGCCACCGACCCGGAGTTGCGGAGGCTCGTGGTCCGGCACGGCTTCCGCCCGCAGGGCGCCGCCGCCGAGTTCACCGCCGCCACCGCCGCCCACAAGGGCCGCATCAACCAGACACTCACCGGAGTCCGCCAGGCGCCCGTGCCCACCAGCGAGGTGCTGCACGAGATGGCGCGGCGGGCCCGTTCCTAGGGGGACCGCATGACCACCAGGCCACAGGGCCCGCTTCTGACGCCGCCGGAGAACGATCCGCCGCTCGTCCTGACCCCGCCCGAGCCGGTCGCCCCGGTCCGCAGCGAGCAGGCGTCCGGGCTCGTCCCGCTCGACGACTCGGTCCGTACCGAGATGACCCGGCGCGCCGCCGACTACGTCGGCTCGCTCGCCGGCATCGACCCCCGCTCGCCCGAGTTCGCGGGCCGCATCGGGGAGATCACCTCGCTCGGCGCGGGCGACATGCGCACCGCCACGCAGCAGACGAACCGGATGCTGGACCGCACGGTCCGCTCGCTGTCCGACGGCGGCGGCGACGCGCAGTCCCGGGTCGGCTCGTCCCTCGTCGAGCTGCGCCGCACGATCGAGGACCTCGACCCGCGCGACACGCCCGCGAAGGGCGCGCGCAAACTGCTGTCCCGGCTGCCGGGCGGCAACAAGGCCCGCGACCACATCGCCAAGTACGCCTCCTCGCAGACCACGCTCAACAAGATCGTCGGCGGGCTGCGCGGCGGCCAGGACGAGCTGCGCCGCGACAACGCGGCGTTGCAGACCGAGCGGGCGCGGCTGTGGGAGACCATGGGCAAGCTCCAGGAGTACGCGGTTCTCACCGACGCCCTCGACGCGGCCGTGGAGGAGCACATCGCGGGCACCCCGGACCCGGCGGCGGCCGACGCGCTCCGCGCGGACGTGCTCTTCCCGGTCCGCCAGAAGCACCAGGACCTGCTGACCCAGCTGGCCGTCTGCGCCCAGGGCTACCTGGCGATGGACGTCGTGCGGCGCAACAACGACGAGCTGATCAAGGGCGTGGACCGGGCGGCGACGACCACGGTGTCGGCGCTGCGGATCGCGGTCATGCTGGCCTCCGCGCTGGAGAACCAGCGCAAGGTGACCGAGCAGATCAACGCCCTGACGGCGACGACGGACGCGCTGATCCGCGACAACGCGGCGATGTTCGCCGAGCAGTCCGGTGAGATCCAGCGGATCGCGGCGGACCCGGCGGTCGCCGTGGACACGCTGCGCACGGCGTTCCAGCAGATCTACCGCACCCTCGACACGATCGACTCGTACAAGATCCAGGCCACCGAGGCGATGGCGACCACGGTGGAGAGCCTGACCGCGGAACTCCAGACGGCCGGCACGTACCTGGAGCGCACCCGCCGCACGGGCGCCCTCGAAGGCGGCCTCGGATGACCGGCCCGAGAGCACTCCGGCGCCCACGAGCACTCCGGCGCGCGGGCGCGTTCCTCGCCGCCGCCCTCATGCTCGCCGGCACGGCGGCATGCGGCGTCGGCGACGGAGGCGGAGGCGGAGGCGGCACCGACGACAAGGACGACCACACCTACAAGCCCGGCACCCTCCGCGTCCTCGCCTCCTCCGAGCTGGCCGACATGAAGCCGGTACTGGACGCGGCCGAGAAGGCCACCGGCGTGACCGTGCGCCCGACGTACGCGGGCACGCTCGACGCCGTCGAGCAGGTGGCGTCCGGCAAGGCGGACGGGCGGTACGACGCCGTGTGGCTGTCGTCCAACGACTATCTGCGGTTGCGGCCGGAGACCGCCGCGCGGATCACCGGCGAGACGCCGATCATGACCTCGCCGGTCGCACTGGGCCTGCGGCCCGCGGCGGTCGCCCGGCTCGGCTGGGTCCCGAAGAAGGTCACCTGGGCCCAGGTCCACCGCGCCGTCGCCGACGGCAAGCTGGGCTACGGCATGACGGACCCGGTGCGCTCCAACTCCGGCTTCTCCGCGCTGGTCTCGATCGCGTCCGGGCTGTCCGGCGCGCAGTCCGCGCTCACCGACGCCGACGTGGCCCGCGCGACGCCCCGGCTGAAGGAGTTCTTCGCGGGGCAGACGCTGACCTCCGGCTCATCCGGCTGGCTGGCCGCCGCGTACGCCCGTCGCTCCGACGTCGACGCGCTGGTCAACTACGAGTCGGTGCTGCTCTCGATGCCGGAGAAGCTGACCGTCGTACGCCCCAGCGACGGCGTCGTCACCGCCGACTACCCGTTCACCGCCCTCACTTCAGCCCCCTCCGAGGCGAAGGACGCGGCCCGCAGGCTGACCACCCACCTGCGCGGCGCCGACGCCCAACGGCTGATCACCGAGAAGACGCTGCGCCGCCCGGTCGTCCCCGGGGTGAAGCCGGCCGCCTCGATCGCCACGGACCCGCGCCGCGAACTCCCGTTCCCCGGCAGCCGGTCCGTCGCCGACGGGCTGCTCGACGCGTACGACAACCGGCTGCGCCGGCCCTCCCGTACGGTCTACGTCCTCGACACCTCCGGCTCCATGTCGGGCGACCGCCTGGCGCGGCTGAAGGCCTCGCTGAGCGAGCTGACGAAGGACTTCCGGGACCGGGAGGAGGTCACGCTGCTGCCGTTCGGCTCGTCGGTGAAGCAGGACCAGGTCCGTACGCACACCGTCGACCCGAAGTCCCCGGACACCGCGCTGAGCGCGATCCGCGCCGACGCCGGCAAGCTGTCGGCCTCCGGCGAGACCGCGATCTACAGCAGTCTGCAGGAGGCGTACGAGGTGCTGGGCAGGGGCGACTCCCGCTCGGCGTTCACCTCGATCGTGCTGATGACGGACGGCGAGAACACCGCCGGCGCACCGGCCTCCGGCTTCGAGAGCTTCTACAAGGCCCTGCCGGAGGACCGCCGCCGCACCCCGGTCTTCCCGATCCTGTTCGGCGACTCCGACCGGGCCCAGCTGGAGGGCATCGCCACGCTCACCGGCGGCCGGCTCTTCGACGCGACGACCGGCTCGCTCGACGGCGCCTTCGAGGAGATCCGTGGCTACCAGTGACCGCTCCCCGAGCCGGGTGCTCCGCTACCTGGAGTCCCGCAAGAACCTGACCGGCTCCGCCGCGGGCCTGGTCGGTCTGGTGGCGACCTTCACCGGCCTGGCCGGCGCGTACTGGCCCGTGGTGGTCGCCGGTCTGTACGGCGCGGGCGCGCTGATCGCCCCGCCCGAACGGCCGCCGGCCCCGGACTTCCCGGACCCGGCCGAGGAACTGGACGAGCTGCGGGAGAACTTCGCGACCCTGCGGACGTATCTGGCGGAGGTCGACCTGCCTCCGGCGGCGGCCGGCCGGCTCACCGAGCTGGACGGGGTTTTGGAGGCGCTGCTCGACCCGCGCTGGGTCGCGGACGTGCTGGCGCAGGACCCGGAGGCGGTGCACGCGCTGTCCCGGGCTGTGCGCCAGGACATCCCGGAGGCCGTGGACTCGTACGTCCGTACCCGCTGGTGGTCGCGGGTCGCCCCGGGCACGGAGCCGCCGGAGCGGCATCTCGAACGCCAGCTCACCGCGCTGCACCGGGAGACGACCTCGATCGCGAGCGCCCTCAGGGACGCCGAGGAGCGCCGCCAGGAAGCGCACACGATCGTCACGGAGGACCGTCAGGACCGCCTGTAGTCCGAAGGGATCCGACGCGATTCGATGCGATCCGACTCGGACATGCTGCGGCCCCCGGAGCCAGGTGAGGTTGGCTTCCGGGGGCCGTTCGCATCGTGGCGGGCCGTCGTGACCCCACTGGTCAGGGCGGTGTTCGGGGCAACCCGCCACGAGTCACGGGGCGGGGACTAGCCCAGGCGCTCCACCAGAGCGCGGTACTCGTCCCACAGCTCCTTCGGCGTGTGGTCGCCGAAGGTGTTCAGGTGCTCGGGGACCAGGGCGGCCTCCTCGCGCCAGACGTCGCGGTCGACCTTGAGCAGGAACTCCAGGTCCTCGGCCGGCAGGTCCAGGCCGTCGGTGTCGAGGGAGTCCGCGGTCGGCAGGACGCCGATCGGGGTCTCGACGCCCTCCGCCGTGCCCTGCAGGCGCTCGACGATCCACTTCAGGACGCGGCTGTTCTCGCCGAAGCCGGGCCAGACGAACTTGCCGGCGTCGTTCTTGCGGAACCAGTTGACGTAGTAGATCTTCGGCAGCTTGGCGGCGTCCGCGGACGCGCCGACCTTGATCCAGTGCGCCATGTAGTCGCCCATGTTGTAGCCGCAGAACGGCAGCATGGCGAACGGGTCGCGGCGCAGCTCGCCGACCTTGCCCTCGGCGGCGGCGGTCTTCTCGGAGGCGACGTTCGCGCCGAGGAAGACGCCGTGGTTCCAGTTGAAGGACTCGGTGACCAGCGGCACGGCGGAGGCGCGGCGGCCGCCGAAGAGGATCGCGGAGATCGGGACGCCCTTGGTGTCCTCCCACTCGGGGGCGATCGTCGGGCACTGCGCGGCCGGGACGGTGAAGCGGGCGTTGGGGTGGGCAGCCGGGGTCTCGGACTCCGGGGTCCAGTCGTTGCCCTTCCAGTCCGTGAGGTGCTTGGGCGCCTCCTCGGTCATGCCCTCCCACCACACGTCGCCGTCGTCGGTGAGCGCGACGTTGGTGAAGACGGAGTTGCCCCACAGGGTCTTCATGGCGTTGGCGTTGGTGTGCTCGCCGGTGCCGGGCGCGACGCCGAAGAAGCCGGCCTCGGGGTTGATCGCGTAGAGACGGCCGTCCTCGCCGAACCGCATCCAGGCGATGTCGTCGCCGATGGTCTCGACGGTCCAGCCCGGGATCGTCGGCTGCAGCATGGCGAGGTTCGTCTTGCCGCACGCGGACGGGAAGGCGGCGGCCACGTACTTCGACTCACCCCGCGGCGGGGTGAGCTTCAGGATCAGCATGTGCTCGGCGAGCCAGCCCTCGTCACGGGCCATCACCGAGGCGATACGGAGCGCGTAGCACTTCTTGCCGAGCAGGGCGTTGCCGCCGTAGCCGGAGCCGTACGACCAGATCTCGCGGGTC
Organism: Streptomyces sp.; assembly: GCF_036566765.1. GTDB lineage: Bacteria > Actinomycetota > Actinomycetes > Streptomycetales > Streptomycetaceae > Streptomyces. The sequence continues at coordinate 8,123 of NZ_DATCVQ010000096.1, read as the reverse complement.
TCGGGGAAGTGCGAGATGTACTTGGTGGAGTTGCAGGGCCACGGCACGTCCTCCTGGCCCTCTTCCAGGGGGGCGCCCAGCGTGTGGACGGCCTTCACGAAGAAGCCGTCGGCGCCCAGCTCGTCGAGGACGGCCTGTCCCATGCGGGTCATGGTGCGCATGGAGACGGCGACGTACGCGGAGTCGGTGATCTCGACGCCGATGGCGGAGAGCGGGGAGCCGACCGGGCCCATGCAGAAGGGCACGACGTACATGGTGCGGCCCTTCATGGAGCCGCGGAAGATGCCTTCCTCACCCGCGAAGATCTCCTTCATCTCCGCCGGGGCCTTCCAGTGGTTGGTCGGGCCGGCGTCCTCCTCCTTCTCGGAGCAGATGAAGGTCCGGTCCTCGACGCGCGCGACGTCGGTCGGGTCGGAGGCGGCGTAGTACGAGTTCGGGCGCTTGATCTCGTCCAGCTTCTTGAAGGTCCCCTTGGCGACGAGCTCCTCGCAGAGGCGCTCGTACTCGGCCTCGGACCCGTCGCACCAAACGATGTCGTCGGGCTGGGTGATCGCCGCGATGTCGTTCACCCAGGCGACCAGGTCCTGGTGCTGGGTGGGGACGGTGGTGGGAGCCGCGTTGTCGCGCGCCACGATTGCTCCTTGATGAGGGGTTTTTTAGATGTATGCCCCGTGGGGGCTGCGACCCGGATGCGTCGTAGCTGCTCATCCGGTGCCGACCACACTCATTTGATCGTATCCGACACGTGTGCCCATATGTCCAGAGGGCCGCACACGTGAGCATCGCCACTCCTGCCCGGAGACTACGGACGCGTCGGTAGCATTCGGCCCATGACTGCAGCGACGCCGGAGCACACCCAGATGGAGCAGGCCCCGCACGTGCCGCTGAAGCCGCGGCTGCGCGGCTGGCTGCACGCCGGCATGTTCCCCGCCGTGCTCGTCGCCGGGCTCACCCTGGTCGCGCTCTCGGACTCGCCCCGGGCCCGGATCGCCTGCGGGATCTACGTGCTCACCGCCTGCCTGCTCTTCGGCATCAGCGCGCTGTACCACCGGGGGAACTGGGGCCCGCGCGGCGAGGCCGTGCTCCGCCGCCTCGACCACGCCAATATCTTCCTGATCATCGCGGGCACCTATACCCCCCTGACGCTGCTGCTCCTCCCCGATTCCACCGGCCGGCCCCTGATGTGGGCGGTCTGGGCGGCCGCCGCGGCCGGCATCGCCTTCCGGGTCTTCTGGGTCGGCGCCCCGCGCTGGCTGTACACGCCCTGCTACATCGCGATGGGCTGGGCCGCCGTCTTCTTCCTGCCGGACTTCATGCGGGCCGGCGGCATCGCCGTCCTCGTCCTGGTGATCGTCGGCGGCGTCCTCTACAGCGCCGGCGGCGTGATCTACGGGATCAAGCGCCCCAACCCGTCCCCGCGCTGGTTCGGCTTCCACGAGGTCTTCCACTCCTTCACCCTCGCGGCCTTCGTCGTCCACTACGTCGGCATCTCCCTGGTGGCCTACCAGCACGCCTGACCCGCAGAATGTCCGTCATGCCCGACGACGAGACGACGCCCCGGCTCCCCCTGCGCGAGCGCAAGAAGCTCAAGACCCGCGCCGCGATCCGCCGGGCGGCGTACAAGCTCGTCGCCGCCCAGCCGTGGGAGACCACGACCACCGAGCAGATCGCCGCCGAGGCCGAGGTCTCCCCCAGCACCGTCGCGCGGTACTTCCCGGTCAAGGAGGACATCCTCCTCAGCGACGAGGGCGACGACCTCCTGGAGGCCCGGCTGCTCGCCCGCCCCGCCGGCGAGGACCCGCTGGAGTCGCTGCGCGTCGTGGTGACCGACGCGGTGACCGCCGCCCTGGCCGGGGAGACCGAGGAGGTCCTGCTGCGGGCCCGGCTGCTGGTCGAGATCCCCTCCGTACGGACCCGGCTCACCGAGACCACCGCCGAGACCGCGCAGCGGCTCGCCGGAGCGCTCGCCCACCGCACCGGCCGGGACGCCGACGACCTGGAGGTACGGGTCCTCACCGCGGCCGTCCTCGGCGCGCTGCGCGAGGCGACCGTCTACTGGGCCGAGCACGGCCGCGACCCCGACGCGCTCGCCCCGCTGCTCAGCCGCACCGTCGACACCCTCAAGGGCGGCCTGGCGCTCCGAGCACGCCCCTGACCACCCGTCCCGACAGGGGGTTGTCCGGGCACTGCCACACCCCGTGCGGGCAGTAGTCCGTGAGGGTCTGGTACACCGGCCGGTGCCGGGCGAACCAGTCGAGCATCCCCCACACATAGGCCGGGTTGTCCCCGTTCCGGAACAGCCCCCACTCCGGGTACGACACCGGCTTGCCGTGCGCGGCGGCGAACCGCACATGGTGCGCGAGGCCGTACTCCTCCGCGACCTGCCCGGCGAAGTCCAGCCCCTCCGGCTGGTCGTAGGCGTCGAGCCCGACGATGTCGACGTACCCGTCCCCCGGGTAGCACTCCGGCCACGGGATCGCGTCCCGGCCCCGGCTCGGCGTGAAGTCGAACCGGAACCGCTGCCCCGGCGTCCCGCGCAGCACGACGACGAGGCGTCGCCAATACGCCTGCCACGCCGCCGGGTCCGGGGCACAACGATGGCTGTACGTCGTCCCGTTCATCTCCCAGCCGAGGACGAGGACCGCGTCGCCGAGGCCGTGCCGGACCAGCCGCCGGCCCAGCGTCCGGAAGTGCCCGTCGAACGCGCCGGCCGCGCCGCGCCGCAGCTCGGCGCGGACCTCGCCGTCGCTCAGCCCCGCCTCGTTGCGCTCCAGCATCGGCACGTTGAGCACGAACAACCGCCCCGGCCGCTCCGCCTTCCAGCGCGCCCAGGGCTCGAACAGGGCGGCGTGGCCCTCGATGTTGGACCACAGGTCGCCGGGCAGATACGTGTGGCCGACGGTCAGCGCCGGGCCTCCCCCGAGCTCTCGGGACCCCCATAGCCACTGCTGCGCCTCGCCGATCCGCGCCACCCCGGCCGCGTCCGAGCCGGTGAAGAAGCCCGACGGCGCGGTCAGCGGCGGCAGCGAGGCGGCCCACCGCCCGCTGTGCCGGGCGTCCGGCGCGATCCCCCGGTGCGGCGGGAGCGCACACCACAAGGCCGCGAGCAGCACGACCAGTGCGGCTCGCGGCCAGGTGGAGGTCCTGGGAAGGGTCACGTCAGCTCGTCCAGAAGTCCCACCAGCGGGTCAGGATCAGCATGCCGATGACGCCCAGGTGCAGGACCGGCAGGGCGAACGTGAACTCCTCGCAGAAACCGCGCAGTCCGGCGGGCGCCGGCAGCACGCCGGTGCGGACGTTGTGCGAGGTGACGTACCAGAACATGACGACGGTCGCGGTCCAGGCGAGGCAGCACCACAGGCAGAGCGCGTTGATCTCGTACAGCGACTGGTACATCAGCCAGGCGCAGAACCCGACGCCGAACAGCGTGCCCGCGTTGAGCCCGAGCCAGAACCACGGGCGGTACCGGGCCCCGGAGAGCAGTCCGGCGCCGACGGCGACGACCATCGCGTACGTGACGAGCCCCAGCATCGGGTTCGGGAAGCCGAACACCGCCGCCTGCTCGCTCTTCATGATGTTGCCGCAGGAGACGACCGGGTTGAGGCTGCAGCCCGGGGTGAAGTTCGGGTCCTCGAGGAGGTGGAACTTGTCGATCGTGATGACCCAGCCGGCGAGCACCCCCGCCGCCCCGGTGATCATCAGCATCCAGCCGAACGCCCGGCTCGCGCCGATCCGCCCGTCCGTCCTCGGGGGATCGTCCGGCCGGTGCCGCTGACCCGGCACCCCGTCCCGTGCGCCGACCGTCGCCATGAGCGTCAGCCCTGGATCCGCCGCACCGGCATCACCAGGTGCGCCGAGTTCTTCACGACCCGCTCGTCGGTGACGAAGGTCTTCAGCCGCGCCTCGGTGACCGTCTCGCCGGGCACCGCCTCGGGCCACGGCGTCGTCGGACAGAGGAGAACCACCTGTCCGTTCTGGTGCGCGGCGGCCTCCCACTCCGCCGGCACCGGGCACTGCACCTTCATGAACGGCAGGGTGAGCACCGCCTGCTGAGCCTCGACGAGCAGATGGACCCCGAGAGCGGCCTGCGCGCCGTCGGCGAGCTCGCCGCCGATCTGCAGACCCATGCCCTGCAGGGCCTGACGCATCGAGGCCTCGCAGGCCTCGGGGCCGTCGGGGCCGTCCCCGAGCGAATACACCATCAGAAATGCGGTGATGTTCTTCTCGGCGGTGGGCCCGATGGTCCAGGGAATGACGGTGAGCGTTCCCAGCGGATTGGCACTGCGCGCCCGGGAGATCGCGTTCGGTGAGGTCATGACGCCGGATGCTAGTGGTCCGCGTGGGAATGCCCCGAGCCCTTGTCACCCGTCCGGCAGACATTCACCCGCCCCCGTGTTTTCTCCGTGACCGAATGCCTTCTCGCTCGTTCTACCTAGATGGCATTCGCCCTTTCGCCCAGGAGAGTTCACTCATGAGCGTCCCGCGCCGCTACGCCCTGCGAACCCTTTTCGCGGTGGCCGTCACCGCCTTCACGGGCGGCGCCCTCGCCCGCATCGCCGCCGCGGAGAAGGACGGACCCGTCACCGCGCCGCGGCGCCCCGACCCCCTCGCCCCCGGCGGCCCGCACGCCGAGGGCACCCGCTTCGACGAGATGTACCGGGGCCGCCGCATCCAGGCCGAGCCGGCCGCCGCGGGCGCCGTCCGGGTCCGCGTGGACGGCCGCCCGCTGCACGTCATGCGCTGCGCCGACGGCGGCTGGCTCACCCCGCTCGACCACTACCGGTCCTGTCCGACCCCGCTGGCCGCAACCCGCGCGGCCGTCGACGAACTGGGGGCCGCGTCGCTGTCTCCGCTCGCCGCCGCCCACGGCGGCCACCCGGGAGGGAGCCCGCGTGGCGTACGTGCGTAAGAACCAGCGCGACCTGACACCCGCCGAGCGAGGCAGGTTCGTCGACGCGGTCCTGGAGCTCAAGAGCCAGGGGACGTACGACGACTTCGTCCGCACGCACATCGACTACTACCGCCCCGACGGCGAGAGCGGACTGCGTCTCGCCCACGGCGCGCCCAGCTTCCTGCCCTGGCACCGCCGCTTCCTGCTCGACTTCGAGCGGGCGCTGCGCCGGATCGACCCGGCGGTGACCGTCCCGTACTGGGACTGGACCCGGGACGGCGGCCCGAACTCCGCACTGTGGTCCGCCGACTTCATGGGCGGCACCGGGCGGCGCAGCGATCTGCAGGTGACGACCGGCCCGTTCGCGTACGCCGGCGGCCGATGGCCGATCGCGGTGGCGATGACCGACACCCGGTTCCTGACCCGGGACCTCGGCCGGCCACGCGACCCGCTGACGCTGCCCACGCCCGCCGACCTCGAGCGCGCGATGAGCGAGACGGCGTACGACGTCTCCCCCTGGGACTCGACCAGCCGCTCCGGCTTCCGCAACCTGCTGGAGGGCTGGGCCCCGGGCGTGGGCGACGCCCGCTGGCAGAACCACAACCGGGTGCACCGCTGGGTCGGCGGGATGATGCTGGGCGGGGCCTCGGTGAACGACCCGGTGTTCTGGCTGCACCACTCCTTCGTCGACCTGCTGTGGACGCGCTGGCAGCGGCGGCATCCGCGGTCGGGCTACCTCCCCGCCCAGCCGCCGCCGCGCGGGGACCTCCAGCACGGGCGGGTCGCCGCGCTGCACGAGCCGATGCGGCCGTGGCAGGTCACCCCGGCGGATCTGCTCGACGTCTCGCACATCTACCGGTACGCGTAGGCGGCCCGACACCCCGGACACATGGAGCGGCCCCCCGGTCGGAGGACCGGGGGGCCGCTCTCGGCATTGAGGCCGGTGATCAGCTGCCGTAGCCGCCGTCGCCGTGGCCGTGGTCGCCGCCGCCGTCGGCGTCGATGTTGGCGCACTCGTTGCCGAACGCCGGGTTGATCAGGCCGATGACGTTGACGGTGTTGCCGCACAGGTTGATCGGGATGTGGATCGGAACCTGGACGGCGTTGCCGGACGCGACACCGGGCGAGTGGGCGGCGATGGCCTCGGCGCCCGAGTCGGCGACGGCCATGCCGGCTCCGCTGAGGGCAACGGCACCCGTGCCGGCGAGGACAGCGGCAGCCTTCGCGATGCGAGACATCAAGAACTCCTTGGACCTTTGGAACGCGACCGCGAGAATCACGGTCGTCACAGCCGTTCAACGTCGTGACGCGGAAGGGGTAACGGGGGATTACGTCAACCGGCCCAGATCCTTCGCCCGACCGCGCATACGGAAAGGCCCGCAGGCCGGTGAAGTCCCGCCGTCGGATACGACGGGCCGGACACCGGACCTGCGGGCCGCGGCCATGCGACAAGCCTCCTGTCGCAACGAGCGGAAGCCCGTGGGGTGGCGGGGAAGAATCGTGTCTTCACGACCCCTCCATCGGTCATACAAGAACGATTCGTCAGACCGCAGGGGGCTGCAGGCCCAGCGTGGGGTCGAGCGCCCCGGAGAAGGTCGGCGCCAGGAGGCCGGCCTGCGGCTCGGCCAGACCCGGCAGGCCGGGCAGACCGAGCGGGCCCGTGGCGCCGGTCGGGGCGGCGACCGGAGTGCCGATGACCGCGCCGGGCGTGACGGTCTTCACGGCCGAGCCCGGCGTGGTCAGCAGCGCGTGGCCGGACTCGCTGCCGTCGAGGAGCTCCGGCAGCGGGGCGTCGACGAGGGTCTCCGGCACCGAGCTCCCCACCGGGACGCGCGGCAGGCCCGCGTCCGGCAGGCTGCCGCTCTCGTGGAGACCGGTGGGCGCACCCGGCATGGGCAGCGGCACGCCGCTGGCCACGGTCGGCGCGTCAAGCCCCGGGGCCGCGGTCTCCAGGCCCTGCAGCGGCAGGACGACGGGAGCCTCGGTGGCTGCGGCGGAGGAGACGGTCGACGCCATGGCGGCGGAAGCCAGGGCCGACATCAGGATTCCCATGCCGGCTTGAGATCGCAGGTTCATTACTGCGCACGCCCTTCAGGAGCTTGTGGTGGGGGTGGGTGCTGTGTCGTCTAGAACGAGCACCTTGACCGCGGCGTCGCGAAATTCGCCTGGTTGCAGCAACGCCACGACCCTTGCCGGTGAACGCGGCGACGCCGGTTGACGCGTACGGGGCCGCCCGCCGTGGCGCATTCGGGCGCTCGCACGGAAAGGCGGCGCGCAAACGCGCGCAGGGCCTGCTCCGGACGAGACGTTCCTCGTCCTGAGCAGACCCTGACCGCGCACGCCACGCCCGGCGTGAGCTCGACGAACCAGCGGGCCGGCGCGCCTACTTGGGGAGCGGGAGACCGCCGAGCAGCGGGGCGTTCTGGCTGGTCTCGTTGACCTTGTCGGCGGTGTCGGTGACGGTCTTGAGCGCGGATCCGTCGGTGGTGCTGCTCAGGGCGTCCGTCTTGAGCGGCTGGCTGCTCTTGAGAGCGCCGAGCGCACCGTTCAGTCCGGCGGGCGCGGCGGACTCCGCGGCCATGGCGGGCGCGGCCGCGCCCAGGGCCATCACCGATCCGGCGACGACCGCGGCAACCTTGGCAGGCTTCATGAACTGGTCCTTTCTTCGCGAGCAAGTCACATGACACACCGGCCTCTTGGCCGATTCCGGTGTGTCGTTCCGTGTTCTGTAACGAGCCCTGCTCGCCCCGGAAACTCCAGGTCATGGGATTTCCCGGCACTGCACTCGATCGATGAGGGCCGGTCCTGTTATCGGACCGGCGGCGGCCGGCGGCCTGAACACGACCGTGCCGGCCCGGAGTTCCGGACCGGCACGGAAGCGCGCGAGGCCTACGAGATCGGCAGCGTCACCGGCGGATCGGCCGGGAGGTCGACCGGCGGGTCGACCGGCAGGGTCGGGATGGTCGGCAGGCCGGGCAGATTCGCCGCGGGCAGGCCGCTGCCGAGCACGACGGCGACGACCGTGTTGACCAGGCCGGTCAGGGTCGCGGTGATCGCCGGGACGACACCGGCCGGGTCGCCCGCGGTGGCGGCGGCGATCAGGTCGGCGACGGCCTTCTCCAGGCTCGCGAGGGCGTCGTCCTTCACGTCCGCGGGCGCGATCGGCGCGGCGGCGCGGGCCACCGGCGAGATCACGGCGGGCGCGCCGGGGGCGGCGACGGGCGCGGGGGCG
>NZ_DATCVQ010000095.1:0-7915 GCF_036566765.1 Streptomyces sp. | reverse complement strand
AGGCGGTCCAGGGCGGCCGGGTCGGGTCCGGCGCCCTGGAGCTGGGCGTGGACCAACGCTGCGACGCAGTCGCCGAGTTCGCGGAAGCGGGCGACCCAGCGGGCGTCCAGGGTGTGCAGCGGGGTGACGCCGGGGACCAGGCCCGCGGTGTGCAGCCAGCGGTCGAGGGCGTCGGCGCGGTCGGGCGGCTGGGCGGCCAGGTCCAGGCAGATCCGTCCGGCGTCGATCCGTGCCACCGGGAGCCCTACGGGCATGTCCCTGTCACCACCTCGCGCTCGGGGGACGGTCGGTGCGGTGCCGCCCACCAGAGTGCCCACCCCGGGCGTCCGCGACTAGACCCGCGGCGGAGGATCGTCGTGGACTCCCGCGTATGGAACGTGGACGCAATTCCATGGATCTTGGCGCGTACGGGCGATTGACTGTGCCCATGACAGACAACAGGGGCGGGACAGGACGGGGCGCCGTGCTCGGCGCGGCGACGGCGGCGACGGGACTGGTCGCGGGGGTGTGGCTGGCGTACGTGTGCTCGGTGATGCCGGCACTGGCGCGCAGCGACGACCGGACCTTCGTCGAGGTGATGCGGAACATCAACGACGTGATCCAGAACCCGGTCTTCTTCACGCCGTTCTTCGGGGCGCTGGTCCTCACGGGGGTCGCGGCCTGGCAGCAGCGCCGCACCCCGGCGAAGGGCTGGGTGATCGCGGCGCTCGTGCTGTACGTCGCGGTCTTCGTGGTCACTTCGGCGGTCAACGTGCCCCTGAACGACGCCCTCGCGGCGGCCGGGAACCCGGCCCGGCTCCGCGCGGACTTCGAGTCCCCGTGGGTCGCCTGGAACCTGGTCCGCGGGGTGCTGACCGCGGTGGGCTTCGGCTGCCTGCTCCGGGCGATGCGGCTGCGGGAGCACTGAGGCGAGGACCGACGGGGGCACGAGCGGAAGGACGCGTAGGGCGGGTGGGGCCGAGCCCCACCCGCCCTACGCGTCCGCGTACTTCGTCTCCGACGGGGTGTCCAGCGCCAGGCGGTAGCCGCGCTTGACCACCGTCTGGATCAGCTTCGGCGCGCCGAGCGCCGTGCGGAGGCGGGCCATCGCCGTCTCCACCGCGTGCTCGTCGCGGCCCGCGCCGGGCAGCGCGCGCAGCAGGTCCGCCCGCGAGACGACCCAACCGGGCCGACGCGCCAGGGTGTTGAGCAGGGCCATGCCGGCCGGCGGTACGGGACGCAGCTCCCCGTCGACGAGGACCGCATGGCCGCGGATCTCGACCCGACGGCCGGCCACCGGGAGCGTACGGGCCCGGGACGGCAGCTCCTGGCAGAGCAGTTGCACCAGCGGCCCCAGCCGGAACCGCTCCGGCTGCAGCGTGTCGATCCCCTGCGCCTGGAGCGGCAGCGCGGTGACCGGCCCCACGCAGACGGCGAGCACGTCGTGCCGCAGCGCCGCGAGCAGCTCCACGAGCACCCCCCGGTCCTCGGCCCGGGTCAGCAGCGAGGCCGCCGCCGGGGCGCTGGTGAAGGTCACCGCGTCCAGCGAGCCGGCCAGCACCCCGTCGAGCAGCCGGTCCAGCGGACCGAGGTCCTCCGGCGGCATCCACCGGTACACCGGCACCCCGACGACCTCCGCGCCCCCCGCCGTCAGCGCCTCCACGAACCCCGGCAGCGGCTCCCCGTGCAGCTGGAGGGCGATGCGGCGGCCCGCCACGCCCTCCCCGAGCAGCCGCTCGAGCACCTCCGCCATGGACTCCGAGGACGGCGACCAGTCCTCGGTGAGCCCCGCGGCCCGCACCGCGCCCTTGACCTTCGGCCCGCGGGCCAGCAGCTCCACGCCGCGCAGACAGGCCAGGAGCTCGTCCCCGTACCCCCAGCCCTCGGCGGCCTCGATCCAGCCGCGGAAGCCGATCGCCGTGGTGGCGACGACGACGTCCGGGGCGTCGGCGATCAGTTCCTTCGTCGCGGCCAGCAGCTCCGCGTCGTCGGCGAGGGGGACGATCCGCAGCGCCGGCCCGTGCACCACGGCGGCGCCGCGGCGGCGCAGGAGCGCGGCCAGCTCGTCCGCGCGCCGCGCCGCCGTGACGCCGACGGTGAACCCCGCGAGGGGCCCCTGCTCTTGCTCGTACATGAGGACCGAGCCTGACGGCGCCGCGTGACAGTCTCGGTCCTCCTGCATTTCCCGGTCGTTACGGACCACCGCGGATCACACCCCGGCGAATCCGCGCTGCGGCTCCGTCTCGGCCGTCTCCGCCGTGTCGGGCACCGCGGCCGGCCGGCGAAGGTATACCGCCCAGGTGACCACCATGCACGCGGCGTAGAAGGCCAGGAAGGCGACGAAGGCGGAGGTTCCGGTGCCGGCGCTCAGGAAGGACTGCCGGAAGGCGAGGTTGATGCCGAGCCCGCCGAGCGCCCCGACCGCGCCGATCAGGCCCATGGAGGCCCCGGAGAGCCGGCGGCCGTACGCCTCCGCCTCCTCCCCCGCCAGGCCCTTGCGGTGGCCCTGCGCCAGGAAGATCGCCGGGATCATCTTGTACGTGGAGCCGTTGCCCAGGCCGCTGAGGACGAACAGTCCGATGAAGCCGACGAGGAAGACGGTCAGCGACTCGATCACGGAGGCGTAGACGACCACGCCGGTCGACGCGGCCATCGCGGCGAAGGTGCCGAGCGTGATCCGCGCGCCGCCGTACTTGTCCGCGAGCGAGCCGCCGACCGGCCGGATCAGGGAGCCGAGCAGCGGGCCGATGAAGGTGAGCGAGGCGGCCTGCAGCGGGGTCCGGCCGAACTGGGTCTGCAGCACCAGGCCGAAGGCGAAGCTGTACCCGATGAACGAGCCGAAGGTGCCGATGTACAGGAAGGACATGATCCACGTGTGCTTGGCCGTGGCGGCCTGCTTGACCGCGCCGGTGTCGTTCTTCACCGGGGCCAGGTTGTCCATGAAGAGCGCGGAGCACAGCGCGGCGACGACGATCAGCGGGATGTAGACGCCGAGCACGATCCGCGGGTGCGCGGCGCCGGCGGTGCCGATGACGAGCAGGCCGACGAGCTGCACGACGGGGACGCCGATGTTGCCGCCGCCCGCGTTGAGGCCGAGCGCCCAGCCCTTCTTGCGGAGCGGGAAGAAGGCGTTGATGTTGGTCATCGAGGAGGCGAAGTTTCCGCCGCCGACCCCGGTGAGCGCGGCCACCAGCAGGAACGTGTTGTACGAGGTCCCCGGCTCCATCACCGCGTACGCGACGCCGGTCGGCAGGAGCAGCAGCACCGCGCTGACGATCGTCCAGTTCCGGCCGCCGAAGCGGGCGACGGCGAAGGTGTACGGGATGCGGATCAGCGCGCCGACGAAGGTGGCGGTGGCGATGAGGAAGAACTTGCCCGCCGGGTCGATCCCGTACTGCGGCCCCATGAACAGGACCATCACCGACCACAGGGTCCAGATGGAGAATCCGATGTGCTCGGAGAAGACGGAGAAGAGCAGGTTGCGCTTGGCGATCCGCTCCCCCTGTTCACGCCAGAAGACCTCGTCCTCAGGCTCCCACCGTTCGATCCATCGGCCGCCCATATCGCACCTCCGCGCTGTCGGATCCCAGAGCGTCCAGAGCCCTGGACCTCTTGCACTCCCGAAGGTAGGGAGGGCGCGTTTCAGGCCGGTTCCGGAGACGGGCCGAGAGGTGACGATAACGGAACCTTGCTCTCACCCTGGGACGGGGCGGGGTGTGAGACCCATGCTGAGACGGCGCGGCTCACGATGTGGGCAGGCCGGACGCGCCGGGCCGGTGCGTGGGCAGGCCGGGCTCGCCCTCCGGGAGCCACGCGCCCGGCGGGCGGGCGTGCCAGCCCTCCCGGGCCCCGATCTCCGCCGCCGCCTTGCGCAGAGCGTCCAGACCCGGGTGCCGCAGCCCCCTGCGCGACACCAGCCAGACCGGGGAGAGCGGCACGGGGTCGGTCAGCGGCCGCAGCACGCAGCCCGGCATCTGCGGGAAGTCGACGACGGCGAGCACCGGGGTGCGGTTCTTGGCCATCAGCCGGCGGAACTCCTCCTTGCCGACCGCGAGCGGCGCGGGCGGGGCGACCGCGATGCCGCGCCCGGCGAACAGCCGCGTGGCCAGATCGGTCCACTCGACGGTGCGGTCGTTCCCGGCGCCCGCGTAGATCCGCTCCCCCGCGAGGGCGTCGAGCGGGACCTCGGCCAGGCCGGCGAGCGGGTGGTCCTCGGGCAGGATCACGGCCATCGGCTCGTACCGGACGAACTGCGCGTCGAGCCGCGCCCGCAGGGCCGCGCCGAGCCCGCCGTACCAGCCGAAGGAGACGTCCAGCCGGCCGGCCAGGATCTCCCCCGCGGCCCAGGTCAGACCGCTCTCGTAGCGGGCCATCAGCTCCTGCTCGGGGGCGAGTTCGCGGGCCCGCGCGAGGACCGCCTCGGTGGCCAGGCCCGGGCTGTTGAGGTCGACGAGCAGCGGCCGGGCCTCGGCCCGAAAGGCGTCGGCGAGCGCGTCGTGGGCGGCGAGGACCTGCCGGGCGTACGGGAGCAGCCGCGCGCCGTCGGGGGTGAGGGCGACCTGCCGGGTCGTACGGACGAACATCACCGCGCCCAACTCCCGCTCCAGGCGGCGGATGTCGCGGCTGAGGGCCTGCTGGGCCACGTACAGCCCGGCGGCGGCGCGGGTGAAGTGCAACTCCTCCGCGACGGCGAGGAAGGCACGGAGCAGACGCGGGTCGAGGTCGGAGGAGGAGGCCACGCGGCATTCAACAACACAGGTGCGTGAATGGCCACCGGTTAGGTGTTGGACCGGGCCCGGCCCCGCCCCCGAACCTTGATCCATGCCGCAGACGACCCTCACCCTGACCCCGCACGGCCCGGCACTCGGCCCCCGCTACCGCGAGCCCGCCCCCCGGCGGACGAGCACCAACCCGTACGTGCGGCTGTTCGCCCTCCCGGGCACGAAGGCCTTCACCGCGGGCAATCTGGTCGCCCGCCTGCCGATGGGCATGTTCGGCGTCGCCGCGGTGATCATGATCGCCGGGGCGTACGACTCGTACGCGCTGGCCGGCTCGGTCACCGCGACCGGGCTGGCCGCGACGGCGGTCGTCGCGCCCTGGACGGCGCGGCTCGTCGACCGCTACGGGCAGGCCCGGGTGGCCGTCCCGGCCACCGTCCTGTCCGTCCTGGGCTCCCTCGCGATGCTGCTGTGCGTACGGGCGGGGGCGCCGGCCTGGACGCTGTTCGTCTGCGCCGTGGCAACCGCGACCGCCCCCAACACCGGCGGGATGTCGCGGGCGCGCTGGGCCCACCTGTACCGGGACGACCCGGCGGCCCGGCACACCGCGAACGCGTTCGAGCAGGCCGCGGACGAGCTGTGCTTCATGATCGGGCCGGTGCTCGCCGCGTTCCTCTGCTCGGCGCTCTTCCCGCAGGCGGGCACGCTGGTGGCCGCGGCGCTGTTCCTCGGCGGGGTGCTGATCTTCGCCGCGCAGCGCTCGACGGAGCCGCCGGTGGCGCCGCGCACCTCGGCCGGCTCGCCGCTGCGTGCGCCGGGCATGGCGCCGCTGCTCGGCGTCTTCCTGGCGACGGGCGCGGTGTTCGGCTCGATGGAGGTGGTGACGCTGGCGTACGTGGACGGCCCGGTCGCCGGCCCGGTCCTGGCGCTCCAGGCGGCGGGCTCGTGCGCAGCGGGTCTGGCGTACGGCCGCGTCCGGCGCACGGCGGGCCTGTCCGGCTGCCTGGCGGCGATGACGGTCCTGATGGCGCTGCCGCTGCTCGCCGCCGCGACCGGCTCGCTGCTCGCCCTGGCGGGCGCGCTGCTGGCGGCCGGCATGGCGACGGCCCCGACGATGGTCACGGGCATGTCGCTGGTCCAGAAGCTGACCCCGCCATCGCAGCTCAACGAGGGCATGACCCTCGCGGTGACCGCCCTGCTGGGCGGGATCGCGGCCGGCTCGGCCACGGGCGGCTGGGCGGCCGAGCACGCGCCGGCGATGGCGTACGGCTACGTCGCCCCGCCGCTGGCGGCGGGCCTGGCCCTGCTGGTGTGCGTGGCCGCCCCGCGCGCGCGGCGCGCCTGACAGGCGGGCATGACAAAGGCCCGGCGGTCGTGAGACCACCGGGCCTTTGCCCACATGGGATGAGTGGAGATGGCGGGAATCGAACCCGCGTCCAACGGTGCAGAATCAGGGCTTCTCCGTGTGCAGTCTGGTACGAGTTTCTCAGCCCTCCGGATCACCCAGACAAGTCCGGAACGGGCTCAGTCACTGTTTGATTTCCTCACCGGCCCCGTGACCGGGCCGGCGAGTTTAGATCCCTTGATGATGCCAGGATCCGGGTCGGGATCACCCCCGGGCTGACACTTCGCAAGTCGCTACTTAGGCAGCGAGGGCGAAGGAATCGCGCTTGGTGTTGGCGATTATTGGTTGCGACATATGGTTTACGAGATCATTGCCGCTTCCTCGACACGCTTCCCCTGCTTCGACATCCGCTGTCGAAACCGATCATCCCCATGTTGTTTTTTCAAGGTGTGCACCCGCTGTGAGGTGCGTGGCCCATCGTACGTGACCAACGCGCGCGCTCGCCAGCGTATTCCGCGCGGTCAGGCGCGGGACGCCCGACGGACGGGGCCGACGGCGCGTGGTCAGACCGCCTGGGCCGCCCGCTGGCGCCGCTTCGCCGCCGCGATCGCCCGGCTCGTCTCGCGGGTGTCCTGCTTCTCCCGCAGCGTCTGCCGCTTGTCGTACTCCTTCTTGCCCTTGGCCAGCGCGATCTCGCACTTCACCCGGCCGCCCAGGAAGTACAGCGCGAGCGGCACGATCGTGTGACCGGTCTCCTGCGCCTTCGACTCCAACTTGTCGATCTCGGCGCGGTGCAGCAGCAGCTTGCGCTTCCGCTTCGCCGAGTGGTTCGTCCAGCTGCCCTGGGAGTACTCCGGCACGTGCACGTTGTGCAGCCACGCCTCGTGGCCGTCGATCTGGACGAAGCCGTCGACCAGCGAGGCCCGGCCCATCCGCAGCGACTTCACCTCGGTGCCCATGAGGACCACACCGCACTCGTAGGTGTCGATGATGTGGTAGTCGTGGCGCGCCTTCTTGTTCTGCGCGATGAGCTTGCGCTCCGGCGCCTTGTCCTGGGTGTTCTTCTTCGCAGGCTTGCCCTGCACGTTCACGAGTCCCTTTGCCATAGTGCGGTCATTTTCGCACTACGACCCGCCCCTGAGGCCACTCAATACCGTGCGGGCCTGCTTCTCGGCCCGCTGACCCGAGCCGTCCCCGACGGCGAGGTCCGGGACGATCCCGCGGCCGTCGACGCCGCGCCCGGCGGGCGTGCGGTAGTGACCGACGGTGAGCTCGGCGACGGAGCCGCCGGGGAGGGTGCTGGGCATCTGCACGGAGCCCTTGCCGAAGGTGCGGGCGCCGACGGTGACCGCCCGGCCCCGGTCCTGGAGGGCGCCGGTCAGCAGTTCGGCCGCGCTCATCGTGCCGCCGTCGATCAGCGCGACCACGGGTCTGCGGGTGTCGCCGCCGCTCTGCGCGTACACCGCGCGCTGCTCGCCGTCCACGTCGTACGTGGCGACCAGGCCGCCGTCGAGGAAGGCGGAGGCGGCCACGGCGGCCTCGGCGACCAGACCGCCGGAGTTGCCGCGCAGGTCGAGCAGGACGCCGGCGCCGGCCGGGGCGGCCCGTACCGCCTCCCGTACCCGCTCGCCCACGCCCTTGGTGAAGGCGGCGACCCGGATCAGCACCGCGCCGTCGTCGAGCCGCACCACGGTGACCGGCTCGGTCGCCAGACGGGCCCGGTGCAGGGTCGCGGTCCAGGCGGAGTGGCCGCGCTCGACGCCCAGGGCGACGGCGGAGCCGGCGACGCCGTCGCCGCGCAGCAGGGACACGACCTCGGAGACGGACAGCCCGTCGACCGGGCGGCCGTCGACGGCGCGCAGCCGGTCGCCGG
>NZ_DATCVQ010000094.1:0-12006 GCF_036566765.1 Streptomyces sp. | reverse complement strand
GGGGCGCCTCGGGGCGCGGCAGGACGAGGAGGGTCTTCTGCCTAGCGGTGCTCCTCCGCCCAGCGCGTCAGCGTCAGGAAGTCGGCCTCCCGCAGCCCGCGCCGCGGATGGATCCGCAGCAGCAGCGCCGGGGCGTCGTGCCGCGCGGTCACGTACGTCTCGTCCCGCCGCGTGATCATGTCGTCGACCCAGGCGAACGGCCGCCCCGCCGCCCACTCGAGGAGCGGCCGGGTCTTCCAGTACAGCCCGTCCGTGTCGGTGGCGAACAGCTCGGGCCATTCGATGACGGGCAGATCGGTCGGCAGGCCGACGACCGGGGCGATCATCTCGTTCGCCTCGTGCATCCAGGTGGTCGCCCAGGCAAGTTCGAACGGCAGCGCCGTCAGCCGCGGCCCGTGCGCCGGGTTGAGCACCACCTTCAGGCCGCGCCGCAGGCGGGGGGACCCGGGAGTCTGCCGGGACGACCAGTTCGACGGCCGGAAGCGGTGCGCGGTGTAGCCGCGCAGGCGGGGGAAGCGGGCCGCGTAGGGGTTGAGCGGGCCGTCGACGTCGAGGAGGAGGAGCGGACGGTCGGTCATGGGGAAGCGTTACCCCGAACGGCCGCAGACAGTCCCCGCGCATACCCCGCGCATCCCCCGCACAGTCCCCTCACTGCCCTGTGACGGCGCGGCGGCGGCACGGATGGGTGCCGGGTGAGGTTTCGACGCCATGCCACCCGATGGGGTGAATCGCGCGACGGGCCTCATCCGGACGCCCGGGCTGGGCGTTATTTCCGGTACGGGCGCATGCCCGTGCATACCTCCGGAAGGCAGGAAGCCATGAGGCAGATTCGCCGAAGTGGTCTGGCCACATTGATGGTCACGGGCGGCGCGCTCGCCCTCTCGGCGGGCTACGCGCACGCCGACTCGGCCGCGGAAGGCGCCGCCGTCGGTTCGCCGGGCGTCGGTTCCGGCAACGCGGTACAGCTGCCGGTGCACGTCCCCGTCAACGTCTGCGGCAACACCGTCAACGTCGTCGGCGCGCTCAACCCGGCCGCCGGCAACCGCTGCGCCAACGTTTCCGGCGGCTCCCAGGCCACGGGCGCCGGCTCCCAGGCGACGGGCGGCGGCTCCCACAAGGACCTGCCGGCCACTCACCGGCCCGGCGGCGGCCAGGGCGGTCACGGCGGTCACGGCGACCAGGCCGGAAGCGGGACGAACGGCGGCGGCACCCACACCGGCGGAAGCCACGCCGGCGGGAGCAACGGCGGCGGAAGCAACGGCGGTGCGACGAACGGCGGCGGCGCGACTGCCGACGGCATCGCGAAGGGATCGCCCGGAGTGCTCTCCGGCAACGGGATCCAGCTCCCCGTCCACCTCCCCGTGAACGTCAGCGGCAACTCGGTCAACGTCGTCGGCATCGGCAACCCCGCGTTCGGCAACAGCTCGACCAACGGCCCGGTCACGGTCACCCCCGAGACCCCCGCGCCCGGCAAGCCGACGCAGCCCGCCCCGGGCGAGAACATCGTCAAGCCGCCGGCCCACGCGCCGCACGCGGACTCCGTGCAGCTCGCCGAGACCGGAGCGGACATCGCCGATTACGGGATCCCCGCGAGCGCGGCCCTGCTGCTCGGCGGCGCGATCCTGTACCGCAGGTCCCGGAGCGCCGGCGCCCGCGTCTGACCGGCCGCCACACCCCACCGCCGCTCCCGAACGCGCCGGCCGCAGGGCCGCGCCCCTGGGAGCCGCGCCCCTGGGAGCCGCACCCGTGGGCGAGCGACATCCCTCGGTGAGCCGCCCCCGAGCCGCGTCCCCCACGGGACCCCCGCGCTCACCCCCGCCAGGCCCGGAGTACCGCCTCGATGGCCGGTGCCACCCTCGTCCGGGCCTGGTTGCGGGGCACGCCGCGCATCAGCAACGCGTCGTAGTCCGTGTCGACATGCCGTACGGACGCCCGCACGGCGGCCGTGACCGCACCCCGGTCCAGCGCCCGGCCCGCCGCCGTGCGCCCCACTCGCCCGCTGCCCCGCTGCGAGGCGTGCGCCGCGACCTCGGCCACCCGGTCCTCCGGGCAGCCGGGGAACAGCCGCCGGATCTCCGCGGCCAGGGTCTCCCGTACCAGCACGTCCTGGGCGTCCCGCCGCACCGCGTCCCGGGCCCGTCGCCGGGCCCGCGCCTCGGCGTCGGCCAGACAGGCCGCCTCCGCCCGGACCAGCGCGGCCTCCTCCACCAGCAGGCCCTGGCGCTCGTACCGGGTCCGGCGCCGGTTGTGCCGTAGCACCACCGCCCACAGCGAACTCGCCTCGCGGGCCCGGCGGGTGAGCGCCGTGTCGCCGCGCGGCAGGAAGACCAGATGGCCGAGGTCGGCGCAGTCCAGGCAGAGCGGCGCGTTGAACTCCAGCACCATCCGCTCCAGCGGCCCCGTGCGGCACTCGGTGCAGCTCCGGCGGCGCAGCGGCTCGACGACGACGGGCGCGACGAGATCCATGGCGGCGGCCTCCCTCAGCGGACTCCTGGCGCGGCGGCCGCGATGAAGAGCGCGATGGCCTCCCTCGCCTCCGCCCCGCGGTTCGCGCGCTCCTCCTGGTCGGTCGCCTCGTGGATGCAGTTCGTCACGTCGAAGGCCGCCTCGGCGAGTTGACGGGTCTTCGGGTCGTCGCACACGAGCTGGACGCGGAAGAGGGCCTGGCTGGCCGCGCGGCGTCGCCCGTACGAGGCGTAGCGCGCCTCCTCCGCCGGTTCCGAGCCCGGGCTCTCCTGCGCGCGGAACCAGCGGTCGTTCTGGCTGTGCCGATAGTCGACGAGCGCGCCCGCGAACGCGCTGTAGGTGGCGATCCGTTCCTGACGCAGCTGCTCGTCCCGGGCCAGCACCGCCGTCCGCTCGGTGGTCCGGCTCTGGAACCAGTGCGTGGCGAACACGCCGAGCAGGGTGCCGATCACGGCTATCAGCGCCGTCTCCATGACTGCGTACTCCTCCGGCTCCCGGGCGTGAACGGCGGTGGAAAAACCGTTCGAACCGATGCGCCGTCCCCGGCTAGGGTCGGTCGCGTGGCAACGAAACTCAATCAGATCATCGCAGTCGAGAAAGGCGTCAAGTCCAAGGCCCACCAGGACCTGACGGCGGCGCACCACGGACTGCAGAAGCCCGCGCTGCTCGCCGGCATCGCCCGGACGTACCAGCCCAAGGACGAGGAGGGCGAACAGCTTCCGCCCGAGTCGACGCTGGTGCAGCTGAAGGCGGAGGAGGTCCTGCGGGACACCGCCAAGACGCTCACCCGGCTGTTCGATGTGACCGCCACCAAGGACTGGGCGAACTGCGAGGCGCGCGCCGACGTCGTGGTCGACGGCCGGGTCGTGGTCGCCGAGGCGCCCGTCGCGTATCTCCTGTTCCTGGAGAAGCAGTTGACGGACGTCAGCACCTTCGTCCGCAAGCTGCCGGTGCTCGACGCCGCCGAGTCGTGGACGCAGGACCCGTCGACCGACGCCTGGAAGACCGAGGCGGTGCGCACCGTCCGGACGAAGAAGGTGCCGCGCAACCACGTGAAGGCGGAGGCGACGGAGAAGCATCCGGCGCAGGTCGAGGTGTACTACGAGGACATTCCCGTCGGTTACTGGACGACGGTGAAGTTCTCCGGTGCGCTGCCGGCCCGCCGTGTGAACGAGCTGCTGGAGCGGTTGGAGAAGCTCCAGCAGGCCGTGAAGTTCGCCCGTGAGGAGGCGAACGCCACGGAGGTCGTCGACCAGCGCGTCGGCGACGCCGTCTTCGGCTACCTCTTCGGGTAGCGAAGACCCCATGGACTCCCCGGCCACAGTGAACCTCGGTCGGGGTGCGCGAGGAGCGCAAAGCTGAAACTGAAGCTTGTCGTGAAAACCGCGGTCGAGTTGGAGGTTCGAGTCCTCCTCCCGGCATTCATCTCCTGCCGGGATGGCCCAATCGGTAGAGGCGGGCCGCGATCAATCTCAGACTATTGCTCCAGACTCAGCATTCGCCGCTCATCGCCGGATCGATCGGGCCCGGGCCCGACACGTCGAGTTGCCGGTTCGACTCCGGCCCGCGGAGCTCGATCTGCGGTGGTTTAAAGGTAGAACGCGACGTCATGACACTGACCCGGACTCTCAAGCGTGCCGGCGTGTGAATGTGAGCGGCACTGAAAGGGCTCGGGGGTTGGCTACGCCCCCGGGCCCGCTCCCTTTTCCGGCGGGCTTTCGACGTCCGCTTTCCGGCGTCCCTTTCCGGCGTCCCTTTCCGGCGTCCGCTTTCCGACGTCCGTCTCCGGTGTCCGTTTCGTGTCTCTACTGCCGGTAGCCGCTGAGGAAGCGGCCGATGCGGCTGACGGCGGCGTCGAGGTCGTCGGCGTACGGCAGGGTGAGGATCCGGAAGTGGTCCGGGCGGGGCCAGTTGAAGCCGGTGCCCTGCACGACCTGGATCTTCTCGCGCAGCAGCAGGTCCAGGACGAACTTCTCGTCGTCGTGGATGGGGTGCACCTTCGGGTCCAGGCGGGGGAAGGCGTACAGCGCGCCCTTCGGCTTCACGCACGAGACGCCGGGGATCTCGTTGAGCTTCTCCCAGGCCTTGTCGCGCTGCTCGTGCAGCCTGCCGCCGGGGGCGGTGAGCTCGTGGATCGACTGCCGGCCGCCGAGCGCGGCCTGGATGGCGTACTGGGCGGGCGCGTTGGGGCACAGCCGCATGGAGGCGAGCATCATGAGCCCCTCCAGGTAGCTCTTCGCGTGCTGCCGCGGGCCGCTGACGACCAGCCAGCCGGAGCGGAAGCCGGCGACGCGGTACGTCTTCGACAGCCCGCCGAAGGTGAGGACGACCAGGTCGGGCGCGAGGCTCGCGGCCGGGTAGTGGACGGCGTCGTCGTAGACGATCTGGTCGTAGATCTCGTCGGCGAAGACCATCAGGCCGTGGCGGCGGGCCAGGTCGAGGATGCCCTCGACCAGCTCCTTCGGGTAGACCGCGCCGGTGGGGTTGTTGGGGTTGATGATCACGACGGCGCGGGTCCGGTCGGTGATCTTCGCGGCCATGTCGTCCAGGTCCGGGTACCAGTCGGCCGACTCGTCGCACAGGTAGTGCACCGGCTTGCCGCCCGCCAAGGTGGTGACGGCGGTCCACAGGGGGAAGTCCGGGGCCGGGATCAGGACTTCGTCGCCGTCCTCCAGGAGGGCCTGCACGGCCATGGAGACCAGCTCGGAGACGCCGTTGCCGAGGAAGACGTCGTCGACGTCGACATCCGGCAGGCCCATGGCCTGGTAGCGCTGGGCGACCGCGCGGCGGGCCGAGAGCACGCCCCGGGAGTCGGTGTAGCCGTGCGCCTTGGGGAGCATCCGGATCATGTCCTGGACGATCTCCTCGGGGGCCTCGAAGCCGAAGAGGGCCGGGTTTCCGGTGTTGAGGCGCAGGACGCTGTGGCCCGCCTCCTCCAGCGCGTTGGCCTGCTCGATCACCGGGCCGCGGATCTCGTAGCAGACCTCGCTGAGCTTGCTCGACTGCCGGAATTCCATGCGACTGCCTCCCCAGAAGTGCTGTTGCTTGGTTTTACCAAGTTCGAGCTTGGAAAGTCCAACAACTTGTCTAGACTGCGTCCCATGCCACGTCAGCCAAGCCGCCCACGCCGCCGAAGCTACGACCAGTACTGCGCCGCCGCCCGGGCCCTCGACGCCGTGGGCGACCGCTGGACGCTGCTGATCGTCCGCGAACTCCTCGCCGGACCCCGGCGCTACACCGACCTGCACGCCGATCTGCCGGGCGTCAGCACGGACATGCTGGCCGGCCGGCTCAAGGACATGGAGCGCGACGAGCTGGTCACCCGCCGCCGGCTCGCGCCGCCTGTCTCCGCGTACGTCTACGAACTCACCGAGCGCGGACGGGCGCTGCTGCCGGTCCTGCGCGCGCTCGCCGAGTTCGGCGCGCCCGAGCTCGGCGAGCCCCGGCCGACCGACGCGGTCCGCGCGCACTGGTTCGCGATCCCGCTGCTGCGGGCGCTGGAGGCAGGGGCGGGGCGCGTCGTCCAAGTGACACTGGACGAGGGGGAGTTCCATGTACGGCTCGGGGGTGGCGGTGTCGCGCCTGGGTACGGTGACGGGCCCGCCGCCGACGCCGACGCGCACCTGCGGACGGACGCGGCCACCGCTCGGGCCCTGGCGAGCGGTGAGCTGACGCTGGAGGAGGCCGTCGCCGCGGGCCGCGCCGAACTGATGGAAGTCGAGGAACTCGCCGAACTCGCCGAGCGCACCGCCCCGGAGGCCACGCTCCAGGTAACGTAGGGACGTTTTGCGGTCGTTGATCAAGCGGCCGGTCCGAGGAGTTGGAGGGGTTTCCATGGTTCAGGGGATACGTGAGGGCCTGCGCGGCCGGCGGCTGTCCGGCGGACGGCTGCGCAAGGCGCTGCTCGTCGCGGGCACGGTCGCCGCGGTGGCGGTCGTCCCGTCCGCCGCGATCGCCACGCCCGGCACCGGCGTGACCGGCACGGTTCTGGGCAAGGGCACCTCGGACGGCACGCTGAAGCTCAAGCCGGCCATCGGCGCCACCGACGTGACCGTCCGGACCATCACCATCGCGCCCGGCGGCACCACCGGCTGGCACCACCACCCCGGCCAGGTCATCGCCGTCGTCCAGTCCGGCACCCTGACCCGCACCCTCGACGACTGCTCGCTCGAGGTGAACACCGCGGGCGAGGGCTTCGTCGAGCCCGCCGGCCCCAAGCACACGCACATGGGACGCAACCTCGGCACCGAGCCCGTCGTCCTGTACGTGACCTACCTGCTGCCCGCGGGTTCCCCGCTCTCCGTGGACGAGGAAGCCCCGGACTGCACCCAGGGCTGACGCCCTGCTTGTGCCGCCGCTGCCGGGGACATGGCCAGGGCCGCCGCCAGTCGGTCCCTGGCCTCCGTCTGCGCCGCGATCCGCGCGTCCAGGACGGCCAGCCGCTCGCGGGCGATGTCGAGCCCGCGGGCGGACGGCGGCGTGCCCGGCAGGTCGCCGTCCAGGCAGGCCCGGAAGGCGGCGACGTCCTCCAGGGTCAGGCCCGCGTCGAGCAGGTGGCGGATGTTGCGCACCCGGACGACGGCACCTGCCTCGTACACCCGGTAGCCGTTGGCAGCACGGGCCGACGAGATCAGCCCGGCCTCCTCGTAGTGGCGCAGTGCCCGGGCCGTCGTGCCGGTGGCGCGCGCGAGTTCGCCGATGCGCAAGGTCCCTGCCTCCCGGGAGATTCGTCCTCGCGCAGTCGTATCACGGCATGTCAGGCCACGAGTGCGCCGCCGTCCACGGGCAGGACGGTCCCGGTCAGGAAACCGGCGTCGGGGGAGGCGAGGGACGTGATCGCCCATGCGACCTCCTCGGGGCGGCCGACGCGGCCCAGCGGGGTGTGGGCGAGCTGCCACTCCCGTACCGCCGCGCGCTGTTCGGCGGACAGTCCCATGTGGTCGGCGATCGGGGTCTCCACCGCGCCCGGCGCGACCGCCACGACCCGGACGCCGCGCGGGGCGAGTTCCACGGCCCAGCAGCGGGTCAGGCTCTCCAGGGCGCTCTTCGTCGCCGGGTAGACCGAGTTGTTCGGCCAGCCGCGCTGCCCGACGGTGGTGGTGACGTTGACGACGACGCCGCCGGACGCCTCCAGGGCGGGCACGGCGGCCTGGGTGAGCAGGATCGGCGCGACGAGGTTCGTCTCGACGAGCGGGCCGATCACGGAGCGGTCCAGCGTGCCGAGCGGGCCGCCGGTGGCGATCCCGGCGTTGTTGACGAGGACGTCGAGTCGGCCGTGGGCGTCGAGGCACGCGGCGACGGTCTGCTCGGGCGCGCCGTCGGCGGTGATGTCGGCGACGAGCGGGCGGATGCCGGGGCGACCCTCGGCGGTCTCCTCCAGCGGGGCGTGCCTGCGGCCGACGGCCACGACCGTCGCGCCGCCGGCGGCGAAGGCCCGGGCGGTGGCCCGGCCGATGCCGGTGCCGGCGCCGGTGACGAGGACGACTCTGTTCTGCGCTGTGCTGTTCATAAACCCGATGCTCGAACCCTGCCGCCAATGGCAAGGTCAAGCCGTGATCCAGGAATTGTGGGCGGCGCTCCCGCTCGACGTGCGGGAGCGGGTCGACGCGTGCGTCGTGCGGCGTCGCCGTATTGAGGCCCTCCAAGTCATCCGCTCGACGGTCGCGGGGACCGGGATCCACGAGGGCCTGGAGCTGGTTCTCGCCCGTACGGAGATCCTCGCCGACAGGCTGGAACCGCTGCCGGCGCAGGATCTGGACACGCTGACGGGCCTCGCGCGGGAGCTGCCCGGCGGGCCGCCGGTCGCCCTGCGGCTCGAGTGGGACGGCGACACCTTCGGCTGGATGCTGGAGCTGGGCGCCGTTCTCGCGGGCACGGAAGGCGAGGGCAGGGCGCTCGCGCTGTGGCGCGAGGGCGACTGGACCGAGCCGCTGGCGACCGCGGCGGCCCTCGCGGAACGGCTCGGAGTGCCCCTGCACGGCCCCGGCGACGACGGACCGGCAGGATGGGCCGGGTGAGATTCGAACCGATCACCTGGGAGCGGCTGTCCGACGCCGTCGCCGGACACGTCGACGCGGCCGCGCCGGGCGACGGCAGCGCGTGGCTCAAGGTAGGGATCGACGGCGCGCCCGCCGCCCCGACCGCGCAGACGGCGGAGCGGATCGCGAACGTGCTGCGGCTGCGCGGCCGGTCGGTGCTGGTCGTCGGGACGGGCGGCTTCCTGCGGCCGGCGTCGCTGCGGTACGAGTACGGCAAGCAGGACCCGGACGCGTACTACAGCGGCTGGTTCGACACCGGCGCGCTGTGGCGCGAGGTGTTCGGCCCGCTGGAGGCGGGCGGCACCGGGCGCGTCCTCCCCGACCTGTGGGACCCGACCACGGACCGCGCCACCCGCAGCCCGTACACGGAACTGCCGGCCGGCGGCGTGCTTGTGCTGCACGGCCCGTTCCTCCAGGGCCACTGGTTCCCCTTCGATTTGACCGTCCACCTGCGCCTGTCCCCCGCCGCGCTCGCCCGCCGCACGGAGGAACGCTGGACCCTGCCCGCGTTCGAGCGCTACGAGAGCGAGGTCGGCCCGAGCGACGCGGCCGACGTGGTGGTGCGGGTCGACGACCCGCGACATCCGGCGTGGGGCGGGCTGCACTGAGCGTCGCCCGCTCCGGGTCCGGGCCCTCCGGGCGGCGTACGGGCGGCCTACGGGCGGCCGCCCACCCTTCGTACCGCCGTCGCGCCCGCACGGCAGCCGGCCTCCGCTGCCGCGGCCGGGGTTGCGCCTGCCAGGCGGGCCGCGAGGAACGCGCCGGTGAACGCGTCGCCCGCGCCTGTGGAGTCCACCGGGCGCACCGACAGCGCGGCGGCTCGCGCCGTCACCTCGCCGGCCTCGGCGATCAGCGCGCCCCCCGCTCCCAGCGTCATCGCGACCAGGGGGAATCTGTCGCTCAACGCCAGGGCCGCCGCCTCCGGTTCGGCCAGGCCCGTCAGCAGCCGGGCCTCGTCCGCGTTCGGCAGCAGCACGGCCGCGCCGTCCGCCGCGGAGAGGAAGCGCGCCACGCCCAGCTCCTTCAGAAAGCCCGCCGACGCCGGGTCCACGCTCACCGGCACCCCTGCGGCCCGCGCGTCGCCCAGCGCGGCCAGCGCCGTGCCGCGGCTGGTGTCCGCGAAGAAGAGATACCCCGAGAGGTGCAGATGGCCCACGCCCTCCAGCAGATCCGGCGACCAGTCGCCAGGGGCGAGGCGCAGCGCCGCCCCGCTGTCGGTGAGGAACGTGCGCTCGGCGGACGCGTCCACCAGCGCTATCACCGTGGCCGTCGGGGCGGCCGGGTCGGGGACCAGGAGTGGGCGCACCCCGGCCCGGCGCAGCGCGCTGCCGTGCCAGTCGACGTCCGCGGCCCCGACCCGCCCGAGCAGCCGGACGTCCGGGCATCCCGAACGGGCCGCCCAGCACGCCGCGTTGGCCCCCGCGCCGCCCGGCAGCGTACGGATCTCCGCCGCCGTGTCCGTCGCCGCCGCGAGCGGCTCCCGATGCCGGGCGACCACATCGGTCACCACGTCCCCGACGACGAGCAGCGCACCCGTCACGCGTACGCCGCCGCGATCCGGGCCGCCAGCCACACGTTGCCGCGGACCGCAGCCAGGTTCGCCTCCAGGGAGGCGCCGGCTGTGTGCTTCGTCAGGTACTCCAGGAGGAACGGCGTCACCGCCTGGCCCGTGATGCCGCGCTCGGCGCACTCGTCGAGGGCCGCGCCCAGGACTCGGTCGTGTACGGCCGGGTCCAACTGCTCGGCCTCCGGGACCGGGTTGGCGACGATCAGGGCCGCGTCCGGGCCGCCCAACGCGTCCTGGGCGCGCAGTACCGCGGCGACCGCCTCGGGCGAGTCCACCGTCCAGTCCACGCGTTCGCCGGACGAGGTCAGGTAGAAGCCGGGGAAGCGGTCCGTCCGGTAGCCCACGACCGAGACGCCCAGCGTCTCCAGGCGCTGCAGCGTCGCCGGCACGTCGAGGATCGACTTGACGCCCGCGCAGACCACCGTGATCCCGGTCCGCGCCAGCAGCCGCAGGTCGGCGGACTCGTCCTGGGTCTCCGTCCAGCCGCGGTGCACCCCGCCGAGCCCGCCGGTCGCGAAGATCCTGATGCCGGCCAGCTCGGCGAGGAACGCCGTCGCGGACACCGTCGTCGCCCCGCTCGCCCCGGCCGCCAGGGCCGGGGCGAGGTCGCGGTGCCCCAGCTTGCGTACCGAGAGATCCGTGGCGACCCGCTCCAGCTGCTCCTTGCCCAGGCCGACGAAGGCCTTGCCGTCGAGCACGGCCACCGTCGCGGGGACCGCGCCGCCCTCCCGTACCAGCGCCTCCAGTTCCTCCGCCACCGCGAGATTGCGTGGGCGCGGCAGCCCGTGCGCGATGATCGTCGACTCCAGGGCGACGACCGGCCGCCCCGCGGCCAGCGCCTCCCGCACCTCTTCGGACAGTACGACTGTGGTCTCAGGCATGTCCCATCCCTGGCGCGGCGGCCCATCCGCCAAACCTCACGCGACGGGACATCCCCCGAACCTCAGCCCCCTCCCACCCCGCGATCCCTTTGCCGCGCCACATCTCCCAAACCTCAGCCGCACCCCGGCAGCCCCGGCAGTCGGTCCGCGCGGACCACCTGGATCACCGCCCGCGCGCCGGCCGTCTTGGCGTTCCCCTCGCTGTACGCCACCGCCAGCGTGCCGTCGGCCCCCTGCGCGTACCCGTAGGGCGGGGTGATCGGCGTGTACGAGCCGGCCGTCAGATCCAGGGCGTACGAGGTCTCCGGGGTGCGCCAGGTGACCAGCCGTCCGTTGACCCGGACCTGGTCGACGCCGTCCGCACCGGGGGAGCGGGTCACCGCCGCGACCGGGCGGGCGTCGCCGGTCCGCCACACCATCAGCCGCTGCTGCTGCTCGCCCGCCACCCACGCCCACGTCGTGCCGTCGGAGGCGATGGCGCGGACGTCGCGCAGCGCGGCGATCGGGGCGGGCAGCGGGGCGGGCCGCAGCGTCGACCGGGACACGGCGGTCAGCCGGGTGCCCGCGCCGGCCGATTCGCGCCAGACCAGCAGCTCGCCGACGACGAACGGCGCGTCCATCACGCCCGTGTGCACGGCGCGCGGCGCGCCCCCGGCCACTGGGGCCGCGTACACGGTCGCCCGGCCGCCGCCGACGCCCTGCGCCCAGTGGACGGTGGAGTCGCGCAGCACCGGCCGGGGCAGCGGACCCGGCCGGGCGGCGCGCGCGAGACGGCGCGCCTTTCCGGTGCCGGAGTCCCACACGTACAGGCTCCACGGGCTGTCGAGGGTCCGGCCCTCCAGGACGGCGAGGACGGCGTGCCGGCCGTCGAAGTCGGCGGCGAGCAGCTGGTGCTCGACCGGGTCGGCGAGGGTGAGCAGCGTACGCGGCGGTCCGCTGTCGGTGACGAGCGCCGCGCGTCGCCGCCCGCCCTCGGTGAGCTGTACGGCGGTCCAGCCGGGACCGGCGTCGGTGAGCGCCGCCCGCGCTCCGCCCGGCGGGCGCAGCGCGCCCG
>NZ_DATCVQ010000093.1:0-9430 GCF_036566765.1 Streptomyces sp. | reverse complement strand
CAGGTGCTCGACCAGCGCCCGGCCAACCCCCTGTCTGTGGTTCGCCGGATTGACCACGACGTCCTGGACGTAACAGATGTGCTCGTCGTCGGAGACGGTCCGGGCCAGTCCGAGGAGCGATCCCGATCCATCTCGTGCCGTGATGACGAGGTGAGAGTTCACGAGACCGTGACAGAGCTTGTCTACGTCACTGGTGTAGCCCTCCCAGCCGACCGAGTCGTAGAGGCCGAGCATCTCAACAGGATCGAAAACGCCCTCTTCTGCTATGAACATGTCGATCCCCTATGCGCTGGTGCCACTTCTCAACGTCAACTCGACAACACACACTTCGGGCACGTCAAGATCGATTACGGCCTGACCTGGCCGCGGCTCGCTAGCTCCCCGGCTCGTGGACGGGTGCCGGGGAGGCGGACAGGACACGCGGGGGTCTGTGGAGTCCCCCGCAATCGAACGCCGGGATGACGCTCCGCGACGACGCCCCAAGATCTGTGCCAGAACAAACTACTCGCGTACTGAGCCAGCGCCGAACAGGACTACTTCGAACGCCTCACGCCGACGCAGCTTGGCAGCAATCACCCCGCCCACTCGCCGCTCGCCACTCGCCGTTCGCCGCTCACCCGGGCCATGGCCACCGCGCTGGCAGTGACGCGGCCGCGCCAGGCCGCAGCGTGATCCGCAGGGCGCCTCCATCACGTGCGCGCCACCGCGCACTGGGGTGCGCCGCTCCGACCTCTCGGGGGCGGGCTCGTGCGGGGTGACCGCGAGGTCGACGTCGAAGACGCGTCGGACGCCCGCCTCAGTCGCGGCCCTCGCGCAACGGACGATGTCAGTGACCGTGTCCCGGTCGGTCATGCGACGCGAGGAGCGGCGCGAGGTCGGCATCGTCCGTGCGGCAGTCGGACCAGCTCGTGCCGCGTTTTTGGCTGCCGCTGATGATCAGCCATTCCCTCTGGGCGCGGCCCAGGTGGGCGATGGTGATGGCACCAGCGGTGCGCTCCGGGGCGAACCTTGCGTGTGTGCCATCGAGGTTGAGGGGTGCGGGGCCGCTCACTGGAACTCCGTTCCTCAGGGCTCACACAGGCGTACGGCGAGGGCGGCGATGTCGTCGTCGAGGCGTCCTCTGCTGTAGCGGAGGAGATCGCGGTGAAGCGCCGTGAGCAGTTCGTTGGGCGGTGTCGGGGGCTGTCGACGCATCCAAGCTGCCAGCGGGAAGAACTCGCCGTCGCGGGCGCGGGCCTCGGCGATCCCGTCTGTATAAAGAAGCAGCAGGTCGTCTGGGGCGAAGTCGAAGGTGTCGACGCTGTACTGATCGCCGATCAGCTCCGCCAGGCTGAGCAGTGGCGATGGTGTGGCCGTCTCGAGGACACGGAGATTCCCGTGGGTCAGGAGCAGCGGCGGGGGGTGTCCGCAGTTCAGGATGTCGATACGTCTGCCCTCGTGCGGGATCTCGACGAGAAGGGCGGTGGCGAAGCGCTCCATCGGCCCCTCGGGGGGAAAGGCGGCGTTGTAACGGGTGCTGCTGGCGTCCAGCCTGCGTGCGACGTTGACCATGTCGGCCTCACCGTAGGCCGCCTCCCGGAAGGCGTTGACGATCGCCGCGGCCGCCCCCACTGCCGGCAGGCCTTTGCCCCGCACGTCACCGATGAGCAGCCTGACCCCGTATGGCGTGTCGACCACCTCGTAGAAATCCCCGCCGATGCGGGCCTCCGCCGCGGCCGCGAGATACAGCGACTCGATCTCGATCCTGCCGATGCGGCGTGGCATGGGGCTCAGCACCACCTGCTGCGCCGCGTCGGCGACGAGCCGTACCTGGAAGAGAGTGCGCTCCCGCTGGAGCCGGAGATGGCTTCCGTACGCGGCGGCCACGGTGACCGCGACGATCCCAGCGGCCGTCCACCACGTTCCCAGATCGGGGAAGACGAGGCTGAGGCCGATCATCAGAAAGAGGCAGACCGTCCCGAGCAGGACGGTGGGGAGGACCGGCCACATGGCGGCGGCCAGGGCTGGTGCCGCGGGCAGGAGGCGGCTGAAGGCCAATTCCGGCGGGGTGGTGTACGCCAGGCTGGCGATGACGACGGTCAGGATGACCGGCGACAGCCGCACGACTTTCCCCGGGCCGGAGCGCCTACGGTGCCGCGGCCGTCCAGACTCGATCACACGTCCCAGAATATCTACGCAATGAGGGCAAAGCGCTCTGACGAACAGAGTCGGCCACCCCCTGCCGCTCGACGGTCGATGAGTACCCCCTTGGCCCTCGGCACTCAAATTCTGCTGCCGAGCAGCGAGCGCATCCATGCGACCACACCGGGTCCGGTGTGGTCGCATGCCTGGTCAAGCGAAGAGGTCCACGTCGTCCAGCAGACAGACCAGCGCCCCGCCCCAGGCACACCTCCGCGACATTCGTCACGTACCGCTGCCGTCCCGCTACCCTGCGGGCTGATCTGCGGCGCTCGCCCGGGCTGACCAGGCGCTGCACGCCATTCCACCGCACCGCGCCAACCAGCCCCGGGCCCGGATGCGCCCGCGCCCTTTGGGCATGCCCTGCCGCGGCTCCAGCGGGCTGGTGTGGTCGGTGTGCGCGGCGTCGAGGTCGCTGCCCATGCTCGCGCCTCCTTCTGGCCGCGGGTGAGCATCTGGTGGGCGGTGGCGAGTGCGTCGGCCGAGGCGGCGCCGTCGAGCCAGGCCCGCTCGCTGGCCACGACGAGGGCGAAGGTGGCCGGAGCCATCCAGGCAGGCAGGGGGAGGCGCAGCTGGGCGAGGTCCGGCCACCAGCGTTTGAGGGGAAAGCGGTAGCGGTCCAGGCCGTCCGCGGCTTTGAGCACGTCCACGAGGTGCGGTGCGGACCCGTAGGAGCGGTCCTGGGCGGCGGTGAAGTGGTCGTAGGGGATGTCGTGCGGTGCGATCGCGAGAGCCGTTCGGTGCGGCGCGGCCGGCGGCAGCGTGTGCCCGATAGCACTGGTGACTGCGTCGGCGTGGCGGTGGAACCATGCGGCGGCCCGTCGGCCATGGCCCGGATCGGCCCGGTCGTCGCGGCGCCGGCAGTCGTGGACCGCACCGGCCGCACACGCCGCCGCCACGTCGTCGGCGTCCAGCTGGCACTCCTCTGCCAGCAGAGCTGGCGTACAGGCTGGCCCGGGCGTTGTGGCGGATGCCGTGATTGGACTCGGCCTGCTGCTCGTCGGTGAACCAGGAGGCCGACGGCACGAGCATCTGCCCAGGGCGTGGGAAGCTGGGCGCGGTGTGGAAGTCCACCGGCCGGTTACTTTCAATCCATGCCAGCGTTGCGGGGTCCATCGGCTGGTGGGCGGGCAGGCGGCGCTGCTGGGCGAGTTCTCGCAGGCTCCGCTGCAGGTCTGGTGCAGGCATGGTTCTCCTTCGAGCGGATGGGTGCGGGCGTGAAGCTGGGCGTGGCGATCTTGACCATGGGTACGCGGCCGAAGGAGCTGGCCGAGCTCTTGGACTCGGTGCACGGTCAGACGGCGCAGGCCGCTCGGGTGGTCGTGGTCGCGAACGGGTGTGAGCTGCCGGCGCTGCCGCCGTGGGTGCAGACCGTCCGGCTGGCGGAGAACCTCGGGGTGACCGGCGGCCGTAACGCAGCGCTGGACCAGTTGCGGGACATGGACCTGGTGCTGGACCTGGACGACGACGGGTTGCTGGTCGCCGACGACGTGTTCGCCCGAATCGAGGCCCTGTACGCGGCGGACGAGCGGCTGGGCATCGTGGGCTTTCGCATCGCGGACGAGACCGGGTTCACCCAGCGCCGCCACGTGCCGCGGCTGCGGGCCGGTGACCCGATGCGCGGCGGTGAGGTGACCGGCTTCCTCGGCGGCGCGCACGTGCTGTCCACGAAGATGCTTGCCGAGGTCGGGGACTGGCCGGAGGCGTTCTTCTTCGCGCACGAGGAGACCGACATGGCCTGGCGGGCGATCGACGCCGGCTGGAAGGTCATCTACGAGCCGCAGCTGCTGCTGCAGCACCCGCGCACGTCCCCGGCCCGGCACGCGTTCTTCTACCAGGTCAACGCCCGCAACCGGGTCTACCTCGCACGCCGCCAGCTGCCGGCCCTGCTGGTGCCGGTCTACCTCGCGGTGTGGGTGGTCCTCACGCTGGCCCGCACCCGCAGCCTGACCGGGTTGCGGGCCTGGTTCGGTGGCTTCGCCGAGGGCTGGCGCACGCCGTGCGGGCCGCGCACGCCGATGCGCTGGCGCACCGTGTTCACCCTCGCCCGCCTCGGCCGGCCCCCGGTGATCTGAGCCGTTCACGCGACCAGGGCCGCGGCCTCGGCCCGCAGCCACCCCGGGATCGTGTCTCCGGCGTCCGCTCCAGCCAGGCCAGGTAGCGCTCCACGCCGTCCTCGATACCCACCCGCGGCGCCCAGCCCAGCACCTCTCTCATGCGGGTGATGTCGGCGCACGCGCCGAGCGGGTCGCCCTGCGGCCTGGGCGTCGAGACGATCTGAGCGCCCGGATGGTGGCGGCGCACCAGGTCAGCGATGTGGCGGATCGTCGTGGCGCGTCCGGTGCCGGCGTTCACCGTCGCGCGGTGTGCAGAGGCGCGGACGGTCGGCGGCCAGCAGGGTGGCGTAGGCGATGTCCTCGACGTGGACGAAGTCGCGGACCTGCGTCCCGCCGCCGTTGAGGTGGAGCGGCAGGCCGAGCGCGGCGCGCATCGCGAACCACGCCACCACCCAGCTGTGGCTGTTCTCCTTGATGACCTGCGGCTCGCCGTAGACGGAGAAGTACCGCACGAT
Organism: Streptomyces sp.; assembly: GCF_036566765.1. Lineage (GTDB taxonomy): Bacteria > Actinomycetota > Actinomycetes > Streptomycetales > Streptomycetaceae > Streptomyces. The sequence goes on along the minus strand of NZ_DATCVQ010000093.1, from coordinate 4,680 downwards.
CGCGTGGCTGTCGGTGTCGCCGCTCAGGGTGAGGGCGGTCTGGTGCTCGCCCCACAGCTTGGTGTTCGAGTACACCGACCCGGGGAGGAGCGGTTGGTCCTCGTGGAAGGTGGCGGCTCCGGTGCCCAGCCCGTAGAAGCTCGCCGAGGAGACGAACACCAGCCGCTGCACCGTCCGGTGGTGGCGGGCTGCGGCGTCCAGCACGGTCTGATTGCCGGTGATGTTCGCATGGAGCGCGGCGGCAGGGTTGCGCGTGCGTTGGACCGCGATCTGCTCAACATCAAGGCCAGCGGACCCGGTCAGGGCCTGCGCGCCTTCCGGGACCCGGAGGCTGTCGAGGACGGCGACGATTGACGGCGGCGCACCGGCCCGCTGGGCCACTCGTTGCATCCCGTGGAGGCCAGGCACCCGACGCTCCGGGGCCGAGGCGAGGAACGCCGAGCTGGACTCAGCACTGGCTCCACGAAGCGGGCACGAACCGTCCGGTACCCCCCGCAACGGCTACTTCCAGATGGCCGGCACCAGCAAGGCGCTTGTGGCCACCGTGGTCCTGCAACTGGTCTACGAGGGCAGGCTTTCGCTCGACGACGCGGTGGACCGCTGGCTGCCGGGCCGGGTGGACGGCAACAGCAACAGCAACAGCAACAGCAACGACGGACGCCGGATCACCGTCCGTCAACTCCTCCAGCAACCAGCGGCATCCACGACGACGATCTCCCCGGCTACACACAAACCGCCCCAGCACCCAGACCCGCGCCCCCGCGCGGCCTCAGAGGGCGTGACTCTCCAGCGCGGTGGGACATGGTGTCGAACCGAGATACTCGGGGAGTCCCGGCAGCCTGCCCGGCCCCCACCGCCGCCAGAGATGCCATGGCCGCTGAGGCGGCTGCCCCTCCGGGCCGGTCCTCGGATGCACTATGCCAAGTGGCAGTCGATCGGCGGCGAGCTGACGGTGGGGCATGTCGCCGCGTACGAGAAGCCGACAGTCAGTCAGCCGACGCGGGCGACGGAAGGAAACCACCGATGCGCTCTGCCCGCATTCTTTTCGCCACGACGGCCGCCGCCGGCACCCTGGCGCTTGCCGTCCCCGGAGGCTACGCATTCGCCGCTGGGGACTGGGACGAGGACGGCTCCTCCCAGAGCCAGGAGCACGACAGGAAGGACCACGACAAGCCGAAGGGCGGCATCCACACCGGCTCCGGAGCCCTCTCCCTCACCAACGCCGACGACTGGTCCAAGGACCACGAGAAGAAGGACCACGACAAGCCCAAGGGCGGCATGCACACGGGCGGAGGCGGACTCGACGGTGCCGGCACGAACGTGACCGGCGCAGTGGTGCTTGCGGGCGGCCTGGCCGCGTTCGTTCTCCACCGCCGCAGGAAGGCCGCCGACTCGGCATCGTGACCGGCCGCCGGACGCAGGGGCCCCTCAGGTGGCCCCTGCGTCGGGGGCATCCGACTTTCCCTCCCCGGACCTGCCGCCTCCCCTCGAAAGGTTGCCCTGGTGACCACCCGACCGGACTCTCCCGCCGGCCGCCCCCGCGCTGGCCGGATCAGGCGATGGGTCGTCCCTGCCGTGTTCTGGACACTGGTCCTGAGCCTCTTCATCGTGTTCGGTCCGGACGTGCTCCGACACGACTCCACGGCACCGGCCGCCACAGCCCCAGCGGCCACACCGGCTCCGGCGCCACCGTCCACTGCGGACGCGGCAGGCCGAGCCAAGGGCGCTGCCCGCGTCTCCGGTCCGACGATGCCGAGGTCGGCTCCCACCCGCCTGAAAATCCCCAAGATCGGTGTCAACGCGCCTTTCACCGGTCTGGAGATCGGCCCGTCCGGCGCACTGGAAGCGCCCCCGGCCGACGACACGAACCTGGTCGGCTGGCACACCTCCGGGATCACGCCCGGCGAGCGGGGGACCGCGCTCATCGCCGGACACCTCGACACCGCAACCGCCCCGGCCGTCTTCGCCCGGCTCGGCGAACTGTCGTCCGGAGACCGCTTCGAGGTCCGCCGCGCCGACGGCAGCACCGCCGACTTCCAGATCGACTCGGTGGAGAGCTTCCGCAAGGACGACTTCCCCGACCGGCGCGTCTACGACGACACGCCCGACGCTCTCGTACGGCTCATCACGTGCGGGGGCGCTTACGACCGTGAGGCGAAGGACTACACCGAGAACCTCGTCGTCTTCGCCCACCTGGCCCCCCGCACCTGATCTACCGCCACCGGCTCCAGCCCGGTTGACCAGCAAGAGGAGCATCAACGCGGGCTCGTCCAAGGGCGCCTCGGGCTTACCCATGCCGCCGGCGGGAGGCTCGCCCGGTCGGCGCCGCAGGCGCGACAGCCAGCCACCGACTTTCCGCTCGGGCACCTCGTGCCCCTGCGCTCGCCGTCGTCCCGGTCCTCCGTCTCGATGGCTTTCGTCTCGCCATCGATGGCACGGGACACCTGCCCGCCGCCCCGCCCGCCGCCCTGCCCGTCGGACCTTGACGTCCCGCCTCGGCCGAGGCCGATCTGGTTCCGACCTCAAGTGATCCGGTCCGATGCGCCGAGCGTCTCGCATGATCTGGTTCGTCAGACGACTGGCGTCAGGTATCACGGGACCTGATGGTGCCTCGACGCTTCAACATGACGGGCGCTCCTGTCGATGTGAAGTCCTGGCCGTCCGTAAATGGCTGGCCCGCAATCTGATGCGGTGGCATGCTCCGCGGAGCCGGGCCGTCAGTGCCCGCACCGAGGGGTGGCGAGCGCGTACCGCTGGTCGCGGTGGTGCCGTGACGTCGCGCCCTTGCCGGAGGGGTCGCCTGACCGCGCACGATCTGTCGGAGAGGAAGCAGCGGTGACCGTCACTACGTCCAGGCCGTCCGAGTCCGAGCCCGTAGTCCGTACGGCGGCCGGAGCCCTGCGCGGCAGCCGGGAGGCGGGGCTGGTCGTCTTCCGGGGCATCCCGTACGCCGAGCCGCCGGTCGGCGCGCTCCGTTTCGCCGCGCCGCGGCCGGTGCAGAGCTGGGACGGCGTGCGGGCCGCGGTGTCGTACGGCCCCCCTCCCCCGCAGTCCAGCGTGCTCGGTACGGACGCGCAGGCACCGGAGACGGCGGGCGATGGCTGGTTGACCGTCAACGTCTGGTCGCCCGAGCCGGGCCCGGGAGCGTCTCTGCCCGTGATGGTGTGGATCCCCGGTGGGGGCTACGTGATCGGCGCGTCCAGTCTCCCTGAGTTCGACGGCGGCCGCCTGGCCCAGGGCGGCGTCGTGGTCGTGACGCTCAACTACCGGCTCGGCATCGAGGGTTTCGCACAGCTCGAAGGTGCGCCTGCCAACCGGGGCCTGCTCGACCAGGTCGCCGCTCTGCAGTGGGTGCGCGACAACATCCGGGCGTTCGGCGGCGACCCGGACCGGGTCACGGTCTTCGGCCAGTCGGCGGGTGGCGGATCGGTCGCCGCCCTGCTGGCCATGCCACGGGCGGCCGGGCTCTTCCGCCGGGCTGTCGCGCAGTCCGTGCCGGGCACATTCTTCTCCCCCGAGCTGGCCGCCGACATCGCCGCCGCCTGCGCCGCCGAACTCGGGGCGCGGCCCACGGCAGCCGAGCTGTCCACGGTGGCCCCGTCCCGGCTGCCCGCCGCAGCCGACGCGATCTCCGCGAAGATCGGACAGTGGCGGGAACGCTGGGGGCAGATCACGCACCGGCCGATCCCCTTCGCACCCGTCGTCGACGGTGACGTTCTGCCGGCCACTCCCTGGCAGGCGCTGGCCGACGGCGCCGGCCGGGACATCGACCTCCTCGTCGGCCACGTCCGTGACGAGCACCGGCTGTTCAGCCTGATCGACGGCGTGCTCGGCCAGGTGACGCAGGAGCAGGCCGAGACCGCCCTGCACATGCTCGCCCCGGGCCCGGACGGCGCGCGAAGGTACCGCGAGGGCTTCCCGGACGCCGGTCCGGAGGAGCTGTACGAACTGGTCAACGGCGACTGGCTGTTCCGCATGCCGACCCTCCACCTCGCGCAGGCCCACACCGCTGCCGGCGGCCGCACCCACGTCTACGAGCTGACCTGGCAGGCTCCGGGTATGGGCGGCGCCCTCGGCGCGTGCCACGGCCTCGACGTGCCACTCGTCTTCGGCAACCTGGGCAGCGGGCAGCCCGCCCTGCTGATCGGCGAGCCCCCATTCCCGGAGGCCGAGGCGCTGTCCGCGCAGATCCGCACCGCGTGGACAGCGTTCGCCGCCGGCGGCGACCCCGGCTGGCCCGCGTACGACCCCGAACAACGCCTCGCACAGCTCTTCGGCACGCGACCGGCTGTCACCGCCTATCCGGAGGAGACCTCCCGGGAACTGTGGCAGAACCACACCTTCCCGGCGCTCCCCCTCATCGGCCGGTAGCGGAGCGGCGAAGCAGCGGAACCAGGCCGGGGCGACCGGGACGCACCCGCCGGCCCGAGGTCCCGGGACCAGATCAAAGGGAATCTCCGACGGACAGGCACCTCAACCGACCCGGTCGCCGCAGGCCGCAGCCCCGCTCACGGACAGCTCGTTGGGTCAGCTCTTCGCCCGCGCCGCGATGCCGTCCAGTACCCGGTCGAGGCTCCACGCGTACTGCTCGTCGGAGACGGACTGCGCGATCGTGTCCGCCGCCTCGGCCGTGCGCGGGTAGCCGTCGGCGGGGATCGCGCGGAGCTGCTCCCGGCGGGT
>NZ_DATCVQ010000092.1:0-21849 GCF_036566765.1 Streptomyces sp. | reverse complement strand
GCCGTCCTCGCGCACACCGCCGAGTGACGGCGGCCAGGTAGCACTGCCGGGGTGGCGGCGTCGGGTGGCGCCGCCGGGTTGCCCGCCCGTCAGAGGAGTTTTTCGATGGCCCCCGTGACCGCGGGGTCCTCAGGGGTGGTGCGGGGGCGGAAGCGGGCCACGACCCGGCCGTCGCCGTCCACCAGGAACTTCTCGAAGTTCCACTGGATGTCGCCGGCCTCGCCGTCGGCGTCCGCGATCTGCGTCAGCTCCGAGTACAGCGGGTGCCGGTCCGCACCGTTCACGTCCGCCTTCTCCAGCAGCGGGAACGTCACGCCGTACGTCGCCGAGCAGAACGTCTGTATCTCGTCGGCGCTGCCCGGCTCCTGCCCGGCGAACTGGTTGCACGGCACGCCGAGCACGGTGAAGCCACGCTCCCCGTACTCCTTCTGCAGCCGCTCCAGACCGGCGTACTGCGGGGTCAGGCCGCACTTGGAGGCCACGTTCACGACCAGGACGGCGTGGTCACGGTAGTCGGCGAGCGAGGTCGGCTCGCCGGTCAGGGTCTTCAGCGGAATGTCGTACAGGGCCATGGACAGCTCCTCGTCGGAATGAGGTTTGATCTCAACATGGGAGATGAACGGCTGGCAATCGCGATCGATTCCGCACCCGAGCCGCCGCGGCGCGTGCAGTGCCGGCTGTGCGGGCGCCCGCTGACCGGCGCCGAGTCCCGCCGCACCGGCCTCGGCCCGGCCTGCGACGCCAAGCTGCACCCGCCGGGCCCGGAGATCCGCACCCGCCGCCACGAGGTCGAGCAGGACACACTGCCGGGCATCCAGGACGTGTCCTAGGGCCTGTCCGGCGGATCAGGGTCGGATAGGCCCTAGAGCTCGCGGAAGAGCCCCTCCTGCACCACGGACACCAGCAGGCGGCCCTCCCGGTCGTAGATCCGGCCCCGGGCCAGGCCGCGGCCGCCCGTCGCGATCGGGGACTCCTGGTCGTACAGGAACCACTCGTCGGCGCGGAACGGGCGATGGAACCACATCGCGTGGTCCAGCGACGCCATGTCGAAGCCGCGCGGTCCCCACAGCGGCTCCACCGGGATGCGCACCGCGTCGAGCAGCGTCATGTCCGAGGCGTACGTCAGCGCGCAGGTGTGCACCAGCGGGTCGTCGCCCAGCGGGCCGACCGCCCGCATCCACACCGCGCTGCGCGGGTCCGCGCCCTTGACCTCGTCCTTCGTCCAGCGCAGCCGGTCCACGTACCGGATGTCGAAGGCCATGCGCCGGGCCATCCGGTCCAGCGACTCCGGCAGCGTCCCCAGGTGGTCGCGGATCTCGTCCGCGAGGTTCGGCAGCGTCTCCGGCAGCGGGACGTGCCGCGGGGGCAGCTGGTGCTCGAATCCGGCCTCCTCCGGCCGGTGGAAGGAGGCCGTCAGATTGAAGATCGTCCGGCCGTCCTGGACCGCCGTGACCCGGCGGGTGGTGAACGAACGCCCGTCCCGCACCCGCTCCACCTGGTACACGATCGGCATGCCCGGGCGGCCGGGCCGCAGGAAGTAGGCGTGCAGCGAGTGCACCGGCCGGTCCCCGTCGGTGGTCCGGCCCGCCGCCACCAGGGCCTGCCCGGCGACCTGCCCGCCGAAGACCCGCTGCAACGACTCCTGCGGACTGCGGCCACGGAAGATGTTCGCCTCGATCCGCTCCAGATCGAGCAGGTCCACGAGTCTCTCGGCAGGGTTGGTCACGACGGCGCTCCCTCTGTCTGCTCCGCTACAGCTGGCCCACGGACGTCACGCGGACGACCGCCCGGCCCTCCTCGTCGGAGGCCGCGAGATCCACCTCCGCGCTGATGCCCCAGTCATGGTCCCCGTTCGGGTCGGCGAAGGTCTGCCGGACGCGCCACAGGCCGTGCGCCGGATCCTCCTCGATCGCGAGCAGCTTCGGGCCGCGCGCGTCCGGACCCGTGCCCAGGTCGTCGTACTCGTCCCAGTACGCGTCCATCGCCTCGCCCCAGGCGTCCGCGTCCCAGCCGGACTCGCCGTCCAGCTCGCCCAGCTCGTTCACGTGGTCGAGGGCCGCCAGCTCCACCCGGCGGAACATCGCGTTGCGCACCAGGACGCGGAAGGCGCGGGCGTTCGCCGTGACCGGCTTGACCTGGTCGGCCTTCTCCTGGGCCTGCTCGGCCGTCTCGATCTCCGGGTTCGCCAGCTGCTCCCACTCGTCGAGCAGCGAGGAGTCCACCTGGCGCACCATCTCGCCCAGCCAGGCGATCAGGTCCTCCAGGTCCTCGGTCTTCAGGTCGTCCGGGATGGTGTGGTCAAGGGCCTTGTACGCGCTCGCGAGGTAGCGCAGCACGATGCCCTCGGTCCGCGCCAGCTCGTACCAGGACGTGAACTCCGTGAAGGACATGGCCCGTTCGTACATGTCACGGATGACGGACTTCGGCGAGACCGGGTGGTCGCCCACCCACGGGTGGGACTTCCGGTACACGTTGTACGCGTGCCAGAGCAGCTCCTCCAGCGGCTTCGGGTACGAGATCTCCTGGAGCCGCTCCATCCGCTCCTCGTACTCGACGCCGTCCGCCTTCATCTGCCCGACGGCCTCGCCGCGCGCCTTGTTCTGCATGGCGGCCAGGATCTGGCGCGGGTCGTCGAGGGTCGACTCGACGACCGAGACCATGTCCAGGGCGTACGACGGCGACTCCGGGTCGAGCAGGTCGAACGCGGCGAGCGCGAACGTCGACAGCGGCTGGTTCAGCGCGAAGTCCTGCTGGAGGTCGACCGTCAGCCGGATCGTGCGGCCCTCCGCGTCCGGCTTCTCCAGCTGCTCCACCACGCCGCCGTCGAGCAGCGAGCGGTAGATCGCGATGGCCCGGCGGATGTGCCGCAGCTGGGCCTTGCGCGGCTCGTGGTTGTCCTCCAGGAGCTTTCGCATCGCCTCGAAGGCGTTGCCCGGCCGGGCGATCACCGAGAGCAGCATGACGTTGGTGACCTTGAAGCGCGAGGTCAGCGGCTCGGGCTCGGCGGCGATCAGCTTCTCGAAGGTGGTGTCGCTCCACGCGACGAAGCCCTCCGGAGCCTTCTTGCGGACCACCTTGCGGCGCTTCTTCGGGTCGTCGCCCGCCTTGGCGAGCGCCTTCTCGTTCTCGATGACGTGCTCGGGCGCCTGCGCGACCACGAAACCGGCCGTGTCGAAGCCCGCCCGGCCGGCCCGGCCCGCGATCTGGTGGAACTCCCGCGCGCGCAGGGTGCGTACCCGGTTGCCGTCGTACTTGGTCAGCGCCGTGAACAGCACCGTACGGATGGGCACGTTGACACCCACGCCGAGCGTGTCCGTACCGCAGATCACCTTCAGCAGACCGGCCTGGGCCAGCTTCTCCACCAGACGCCGGTACTTCGGCAGCATGCCCGCGTGGTGTACGCCGATGCCGTGCCGCACATAGCGCGAGAGGTTCTGGCCGAACTTGGTGGTGAAGCGGAAGTTGCCGATCAGCTCGGCGATCTTGTCCTTCTCCTCCCGCGTGCACATGTTGATGCTCATCAGCGACTGCGCCCGCTCGACGGCCTGCGCCTGCGTGAAGTGCACGATGTAGACCGGAGCCTGCTTGGTCTCCAGGAGTTCGGTCAGCGTGTCGGTGATGGGCGTGAGCCGGTACTCGTACGAGAGCGGCACCGGCCGGGTCGCGGAGCGGACCACAGAGGTCGGGCGGCCCGTGCGCCGGGTCAGGTCCTTCTCGAACATCGCCACGTCGCCGAGCGTCGCCGACATGAGGACGAACTGCGCCTGAGGGAGTTCCAGCAGCGGGATCTGCCAGGCCCAGCCGCGGTCCTGCTCCGCGTAGAAGTGGAACTCGTCCATCACGACCTGGCCGATGTCGGCGTCCTTGCCGTCGCGCAGGGCGATCGAGGCCAGCACCTCGGCCGTGCAGCAGATCACCGGCGCGTCCGCGTTCACCGACGCGTCGCCGGTCAGCATGCCGACGTTCTCGGTGCCGAAGATCTTGCACAGGTCGAAGAACTTCTCCGACACCAGCGCCTTGATCGGGGCGGTGTAGAAGGTGACCTGGTCGTTGGCCAGCGCCGTGAAGTGCGCGGCAGCCGCGACCAGCGACTTTCCGGAGCCGGTGGGGGTCGAAAGGATCACGTTCGCCCCGGACACCACCTCGATCAGCGCCTCCTCCTGGGCCGGGTACAGCGTGATGCCCCGGCCCTCCGCCCATGAGGAGAAGGCCTCGAAGAGGGCGTCGGGGTCGGGGGTCGCAGGGAGCTGATCGATAAGGGTCACGCCCCCATCTTGCCTGGATTCCGCCCGGAGGAGGGAACCGGCCGCCGCCCCGAAGATCACGGACGCTACGCTGTCCCGTCGACCGGTCGTCAACTGAGCGCCGGCGTGCGACGAATGGGGCGGGAACGACCATGATGGGACCGGCGCACTCGCTGTCCGGAGCGGCAGCCTGGCTGGGCGTCGGGGCGGCCGCGGCCGGCTTCGGACACCCGATGCCGTGGCCGGTGCTCGTGGTCGGCGCGCTCATCTGCGCGGGCGCGGCCCTCGCCCCCGACCTCGACCACAAGTCGGCGACCATCTCGCGGGCCTTCGGGCCGGTCTCACGGGGCCTGTGCGAGATCGTCGACAAGCTGTCGTACGCGGTCTACAAGGCGACGCGCTCCACCGCCGACCCGCGTAGGTCCGGCGGTCACCGCACGCTCACCCACACCTGGCTGTGGGCCGTCCTGATCGGCGCGGGCGCGTCCGTGGCGGCGATCACCGGGGGCCGCTGGGCCGTGCTCGCGATCCTCTTCGTGCACGTGGTGCTCGCGGTCGAGGGCCTGCTGTGGCGGGCCGCGCGGATGTCCAGCGACGTCCTGGTCTGGCTGCTCGGCGCGACCAGCGCCTGGATCCTGGCGGGCGTCCTCGACAAGCCCGGCAGCGGCTCGGACTGGCTCTTCACCGCGCCCGGCCAGGAGTACCTCTGGCTCGGCCTGCCGATCGTCCTCGGCGCCCTGGTGCACGACATCGGCGACGCCCTGACCGTCTCCGGCTGCCCGATCCTGTGGCCGATCCCGGTCGGCCGCAAGCGCTGGTACCCGATCGGCCCGCCGAAGGCGATGCGCTTCCGAGCCGGCAGCTGGGTCGAGCTCAAGGTCCTGATGCCCGCGTTCATGCTGCTCGGCGGCGTGGGGGGCGCGGCGGCGCTCGGGTACCTGTAGGGACGGGGCGAACCGCGCCTCGAAGCGGGCCTGCCTGCCTACGGCCGAGAAGCCGTAGCGACGGCCTGCCCACGGCCGAGAAACCGTAGCGACGGCGGCGGGGCCCGTCCCGTAGGGACCGGGCCCCGCCGACCGTCACCGGCTCAGCCGTGCCAGGAGCGCCACAGGGCCGCGTACGGGCCGTTCGCGGCGACCAGTTCGTCGTGGCTGCCCAGTTCGCTGATGCGGCCGGACTCGACGACGGCGATCACGTCGGCGTCGTGGGCCGTGTGGAGGCGGTGGGCGATGGCGATCACCGTGCGGCCCTCCAGAACACGGGCCAGCGAGCGTTCCAGGTGGCGGGCGGCTCGGGGGTCGAGGAGTGAGGTGGCCTCGTCCAGGACCAGGGTGTGCGGGTCCGCCAGGACCAGGCGGGCCAGGGCGATCTGCTGGGCCTGGGCCGGGCTCAGCGCGAGGCCGCCCGAGCCGACCTCCGTGCCCAGGCCGTCGTCCAGCGCCCGCGCCCAGCCGTCCGCGTCGACCGCGCCGAGCGCCGCCCACAGCTCGGCGTCCTGGGCGCCGGTCTTCGCGAGCAGCAGGTTGTCCCGCAGCGAGCCGACGAACACGTGGTGCTCCTGGTTGACCAGCGCCACATGCTCCCGCACCCGCTCCGCCGGCATCCGCGCCAGCTCGGCCGCGCCGAGCGTGACCGTGCCGGTGCGCGGCGCGTAGATGCCCGCGAGCAGCCGGCCGAGCGTGGACTTGCCCGCGCCGGACGGGCCGACCAGGGCAAGCCGCGTCCCCGGGGCGACGTCCATCGACACCTTGTGCAGCACGTCGACGCCCTCGCGGTAGCCGAAGCAGACCGTGACCGCGCGGACCTCGCGCCCCTGCGGGCGCACTCCCGCGTCGCCCCCGTCCGGCTCGATGTCACGGACGCCGACCAGCCGGGCCAGCGACACCTGGGCCACCTGGAGCTCGTCGTACCAGCGCAGCACGATCCCGATCGGGTCCACCAGCATCTGCGCCAGCAGCGCGCCCGTCGTCAGCTGGCCGACGTCGAGCCAGCCCTTCAGCACGAACGCCCCGCCGATCATCAGCACCGAGCCGAGCACGAGCGTGTGCGTCAGATTGACCACCGGGAACAGCACGGTCCGCAGGAACAGCGTGTACCGCTCCCACGCCGTCCACTCCTTGACCCGCCGGTCCGACAGCGCGACCCGGCGCGCGCCGAGCCGGTGCGCCTCGATCGTCCGGCCCGCGTCGACCGTCTCGGTGAGCGCGGCGGCGACCGCCGCGTACCCCGCCGCCTCCGAGCGGTAGGCCGCGCCCGCCCGCCGGAAGTACCAGCGGCAGCCGGTGATCAGCAGCGGCGCGGCGATCACGACCGCCAGCGCCAGCGGCGGCGCGGTCAGCGTCAGGCCGCCGATGAGCAGCCCCGCCCACACCACGCCGATCGCCAGCTGCGGCACCGCCTCGCGCATCGCGTTGGAGAGCCGGTCGACGTCGGTGGTGATCCGGGACAGCAGATCGCCCGTGCCGGCCCGCTCCAGGACGCTCGGCGGCAGCCCCACCGACCGCACGAGGAAGTCCTCGCGCAGGTCGGCCAGCATCTCCTCGCCGAGCGTCGCGCCGCGCAGCCGCACCAGCCGTACGAACACGGCCTGGACCGCCAGCGCGACCGCGAACAGGCCGACGGTGAGCGTCAGTCGGAGCTCTCGCTCTCCGGCGGACAGCCGTTCCACCAGCCCGCCGAGCAGGTACGGGCCGACCATCGAGGCGACGACGGCCACCGCGTTGACCGTGACCAGCAGCACGAAGGCCGTGCGGTGCCGGCGCAGCAGCTCCTGTACGTAGCCGCGCACGGTCGCCGCAGTGCCGACGGGCAGGGTGGTCGCCGAGGTCGGCGCCGCGGGGTCGTACTCCGGGGGCGAGATGCCGATCATGCCGACTCTCCTTCCGCTTCCGCGAGTTCCAGTTCTTCCAGCGGGTCCAGCGCCGTGGCCCGTACGGCGATCTCCTCGTCGGTCTCGCGGGTGACCACGGCCCGGTAGCGCGGCTCGGTGCGCAGCAGTTCGCGGTGCGTGCCGACCGCCACGGCCTGTCCTTCGTGCACCAGGACGACCCGGTCCGCGAGGTCGAGCAGCAGCGGCGAGGAGGCCAGCACCACGGTGGTGCGTCCGGCGCGCAGCCGGGCCAGGCCCGCCGCGATCCGCGACTCGGTGTGCGAGTCGACCGCCGAGGTCGGCTCGTCGAGCACCAGCACCTCCGGGTCGGTGACCAGCGAGCGGGCCAGAGCCAGACGCTGGCGCTGGCCGCCGGAGAGCGAGCGTCCGCGCTCGGTGATCCGGGTGCGCATCGGGTCGCCGTCGGTGTCCACCGACGCCTGCGCCAGCGCGTCGAGGACGTCCGCGCACTGCGCCGCGTCCAGCGCCTCGCGGGCGTCGACCGCGCCGGACGAGGGCACGTCGAGCAGCTCGCGCAGCGTGCCCGAGAGCAGCACCGGGTCCTTGTCCTGGACGAGGACCGCGGTCCGGGCCGCGTCGAGCGACAGCTCGTCCAGCGCCACCCCGCCGAGCAGCACCGAGGCATGCGCCTCGTCCGGCTCCGCCGGGTGCCCGCCGAGCCGGTCGGCAAGCCGCCCGGCCGCGTCCGGGTCGCCGCACACCACGGCGGTGAACAGCCCGTCCGGGGCGCGAACGCCGGTGGCGGGGTCGTACAGGTCGCCGCCTGCCGCCTTCCCGTCGGCGTCGGCGCGGGCCTCGGCGGCCGTCGTCGTCCGGGTCAGCGCCAGGACTCGGGCGGCCCGCCGGGCGGACGGCTTGGAGAAGGAGTACGCCATGGCGATCTCCTCGAAGTGCCTCAGCGGGTGGTACGTGAGCGCCACCGTGCCGTACACGGTGACCAGTTCGCCGACCGCGATCCGGCCGTCGAGCACGAGCCCCGCCCCGTACGCCACCACGGCGATGAGCAGCAGCCCCGGCAGCAGTACCTGGACGGCCGCGATCAGGGCCCACATCCGGGCGCTGTGCACGGCGGCCCGGCGGACCTCCTGCGAAGCCGCCCGGTAGCGGCCCAGGAACAGCTCCTCGCCGCCGATGCCGCGCAGCACGCGCAGCCCGGCCACGGTGTCCGAGGCCAGCTCGGTGGCCTTGCCCGCCTTCTCGCGCTGCGCGTCGGCGCGCTTGGTGGCCCGGGGCAGCAGTGGCAGCACGGCCAGTGCGAGCACCGGGACGCCCGTGGCGACCACGACGCCGAGCGCGGGCTGGTAGATCACCAGGCCCACGCAGACGAGGACGAGGCTGAGGGCGGCGGCCGCGAAGCGCGAGAGCGCCTCGACGAACCATCCGATCTTCTCCACATCGCCCGTGGACACAGAAATGATCTCCCCGGCGGCGACCCGCCGGGTGAGGACGGAGCCGAGTTCGGCGGTCTTGCGGGACAGCAGCTGCTGCACCCGCGCCGCGGCGGTGATCCAGTTGGTGACGGCGACCCGGTGCAGCATCAGATCGCCGACGGCGATGGCGAGGCCGAGCGCGGCGATCAGACCGCCCGCGAGCGCGAGCCGTCCGGCGCTGCGGTCCACGACCGCCTGCACGGCGAATCCGACGCCGAGCGGCAGTCCGGCGACGCCGAGCAGGAGCAGCAGGCCCCAGAGCAGCGCCTTGACCTGTCCGGCCAGTTGGTTGCGGCCGAGCCACAGGAGGAACCGCGTGCCCGAGCGGACATCGGGGACCCCTGGGTCGGCGTACGGAAGTTCACGGATCTGCATGACGTCCCAGGGGGTCGGCGGTTCTTCGACCGATGGCTCAAACCGTGCAAGGTTCGCCTTCCGGGACGCCGGTCGGCAATTGATTTTCTCGCATCGGGGCACAGAACACGCCAAGGTCGCACACGGCCCTCTGGACCGCATCGCCCTTCCCGCGCTTCACTCGCCTCCCATGAGACGACAGAGGATCACGGGCATGATCAGTGGGCTGGCGCTGGCCGCCGGCACACTGTTCTCCGCCGTCCCGGCGGCCGCCGCCGACGCACCGGCGAGCGTCACTCCACCGGCCGAGTTCGGCAGCGACTGGCACGATCCGGTCACCGCCGCGCCGCCCGTCGAGAAGCCCGACAGCCGGTCCTGCACGATCACCCTCGCGCAGGCCCAGTTCCGCGACTTCACCCCCTACAAGGGGAGTTACGCCCCGCCCGAGGACTGCGGCACGCGCTGGAACAAGGTGGTGCTCCGGCTCGAGGGCAGCGTGAAGGGCCGCCAGTTCGACCGGCTCGGCTACCTCACTGTCGGCGGCGTCGAGATCCTCCGGACGTCCACCCCGCAGCCCTCGCCCGACGGCATCGCCTGGTCGGCGGAGAAGGACGTCACCCGCTACCGCGACACCCTCGCCCGCCCCCAGCCCGTCGAGATGCTCATCGGCAACGTCGTCAACGAGACGTACACCGGGATCTTCGACGTCAAGGTCACGCTCACCTTCTACGCCGCCCAGGGGAACGTGCGCCCCGCGGCCACGCCCGACAAGGTCCTCCCGCTGGAGAACGCGCGCCTGACCACACCGCGCAACACCGAGCGGATCCTCGCCGAGGTGTACGCCACCGGCTCCGGCGGCGGCTGCGAGGAGTACTGGTACCTGACCGCGCCCGCCGCGGCCCCGTACTCCTGCCAGGCGGACGACGGTCCGTACCGCGAGGTGCGGATCGCCGTCGACGGCCGGCTCGCCGGCATAGCCGCGCCCTTCCCGACCGTCTGGACCGGCGGCTGGTCCAACCCGTTCCTCTGGTACGTCACCCCCGGGCCGCGCGCCTTCGACATCCAGCCCGTCGTCTACGACCTCACGCCCTTCGCCGCGCTCCTCAACGACGGCCTGGAGCACCGCGTCGAGGTCTCCGTGGCCGGCGTCCCGGCCGGTCAGACCGGCTGGAGCACGCCGACCAACCTGCTGCTCTGGCAGGACGAGGGCAGCACGGTCGTGACCGGCGGGCTCGACCGGCACGAGGAGTCCGCGCCGAGCAACTCCTCCGTGTACACGCCCGGTTCGGAGCACCGCCTCGACACGGACGGCGGTCACCGGCTCACCGTGGCCGGCCACCTGAACACCTCGCACGGTCGGGTCGCCACCACCGTCTCCCGCAGCGTCGCCAACACCTCCGCGCACCGCTGGACGGACGGCGAGAGCCGCGACGCGCTGACCGCCTCCTGGACCGATGACGAGTCCGTCACCGTCGGCCGCACCACGACCCGGACCCACCGGACGTACACCATGGACGGCGAGACCACGCTCGGCGCGGATGCCCGGCTGCGCACCGTCCTCGCGCTCGGCGACCGGGCCGACACCACCGTCGTGCGGGGCGGGCAGCGGCTGTCCTGGCAGCGCGTCGACGACCGCTACCAGGGGGACGCCACATACACCACCGGGGTGCCGCGCGACCAGCGGCACGCGGTCGGGACGACGGCCGAGCGCTACCGCGTGCAGGGCACGGCGGGCTGCTACGACCGGAGCCTGAAGACCGCGCAGGGCACGCTGACGGAGGATCTGCGGCGCTGCTGACACACCGACAGGCGCCCGGAGGCGGCAGCCGCCTCCGGGCCCCTCGTCGTGGCCGGGCTACGCGGGCCTGGCCGAGTCCACGCCGGACCGGGCCTTGCGCCACTCGCCCCGGGTGAAGTCCGGGATCGGCTGCGGCGCCCCCTTCGCCCTGATCGACAGATGGCTGAGCGGCACCGGGGCGGTCCAGGTGGCCGCGTCGTACACGTCGAAGTCGGGGGCGAGCCCGAGCTGCATGCACTGCATCAGCCGGTAGATCATGATGTAGTCCATGCCGCCGTGCCCGCCGGGCGGATTCGCGTGCTCCTTCCAGAGCCAGTGGTCGAACTCGTTCGCGTAGGCGGCGAAGTCGCCCCACTGGTCGTTCTTGTGGTCCGGCTCCAGATAGATCCGGGCCGGGTAGTCCTCGAACACGCCCCGGGTGCCGCCGAGGCTGTTGATCCGGCTGTACGGGTGCGGGGTGGACACGTCGTGCTCCAGCCGGATCACGCGGCCCTTCGCCGTCTGGACCACACTGATCGTCCGGTCGCTCTCGATGTACGTCTCTTTCCAACTCGGGTCGCCGGGCGGCATGTTCGCGGCGCGGTACTGGGCGAGGCCGAGGGCCGGCGTGCCGAAGCTGCTGATGCTGACGACGCGGTCGCCGCGGTTGACGTCCATGTAGTTGGCGACCGGCCCGAAGCCGTGGTTGGGGTAGAGGTCGCCGCGCAGCCGGGTGTGCCAGAGCCGTCGCCACGGGCCTTCGTAGTACGTCGGCGAGAACATCAGCTCCCGCAGGTCGTGGTTGTACGCCCCCGCGCCGTGCAGCAGGTCGCCGAACTTGCCGGCGTGCGCCATCCGCAGCACCCGCATCTCGTTGCGGCCGTAGCAGCAGTTCTCCAGCTGCATGCAGTGGCGGCGGGTCTGCTCGGAGAGGTCGACCAGCTGCCACAGCTCGTCGAGCCGCATCGCTATCGGACACTCGACGCCGACGTGCTTGCCGTTCAGCATCGCCGTCTTCGCCATCTCGAAGTGGAGGTCCCACGGGGTGGCCACGTAGACGAAGTCGAGGTCGCCGCGCTCGCAGAGCTGCGCGTAGTCGTCCGCGCCGTTGGCGTAGACGGCGGGGGAGGGCTGACCGGCGGCGACGACCTTGGCGGCGGCCCGCTCGGTCTTCGCCTTCACCGGGTCGCAGATCGCGACGACCCGGACCCAGGGCAGGGCGAGGAAGAGATCGATCATGCTGCCGCCGCGATTGCCGAGGCCGACGATCCCGACCCGTACCGTGCCGCGGCCCTCGAACGGGACGCCGGCCATCGTGGCGCCTCGGCGCACCGGGGCGTCGGCGTCGGCGCCGGCCGCCGGTAAGGCGCCTTCGGCGGCCTGGGCGGGTGCGGTGCCGCCCAGGGCGCCGAGGCCGATCCCGGCGCCCGCCGCGCCCGCCGTGGTCCTGAGGACCGAACGCCGACTGGGCCCGTACTCGGATGTTTCGTCGTTCATCGAACCTCCAGTTGCGGATGGCATGGCTGCTGGTTCATGAATTCCGGAATTCCGGTAAGGACCCTGGCCGTTGGGACTGCTGATGCGCAAGGGGGCTATTTGGACTCTCGGTTCGAAACCTTGGACTCTTCGGTTCCGCGCACGGCGAAGGGCCCGGTCGCGGTGATCGCGACCGGGCCCCAGGGGCGTTCCCGGGCCGTCAGGGCCGGGTGGCGCGTTCCAGCTCCAGCAGGGCCGAGTAGTACGTCCGCCCCGTCGCGTGGTCCATGCCGATCTCGCACATCCGGTTCGCCGACAGATGGGCGTCGTACGCCCGCGAGGTCACCTCGGCCGCCTCACGGGCCGTCGCGGACTCCGTCAGCTCCTTGTGCAGCATCCCGCGGTCGCCCGCGAACGCGCAGCAGCCCGCGTCGAGCGGCACGACCACCTCGTCGGCCACCGCCTCGGCCAGCCGCGTGAGCCGGTCCTCGACGCCGAGATGCCGCATCGAACAGGTCGGATGGACCACGGCCGAGCCGATCCGGCGGCGCACGCGGAGCCGGGGGAGGAGCTCGTCGGCCGCCCAGACGAGCGAGTCCACGATCGTCAGCTCCGCGTGCAACTCCCGGTTGTCATCGGTGAGATACGGCACCACCTCCTGCGCGATGCCGAGCGTGCAGGACGACGCGTCGACCACCAGCGGCAGCGCCCCGCCGGCCGTCCAGCCCCAGGCGGCCTCCACGATCCGGTTCGCCATCACGGCGTTGCCCCGCGCGTAGCCCTTGGAGTGCCAGATGGTCGCGCAGCAGGTGCCCGCCACGTCGTCCGGGACCCACACCGCCCGGCCCGCCCGCGCCGACAGCCGGACCACTGCCTCGGGGAGCGACGGGCCGCGCCGCGGCTCCGGTCCGCCGAAGATCCGGTTGACGCACGCCGGGTAGTACACGGCGACGGCCGCCGGGCGGTGCGTGCGCGGCAGTCGCAGGGCCGCCGCGCCGGGGATCTCCGGCAGCCACTCCGGTACGAGATCGGGGCGCACGGTCCGGCGGGCCAGGCCCGTCGCCGACTCCAGGAACCGGTCGCCGAGCGGCGCCGCGGCCGCCACCGCGAGCCGCGCGGCCGCCTCCACGCCCCGGAAGCCCCGGGCCGCGAGCGCCGCGACGCGCTCCTCGCGCGGCGAGTGCCGCTCGTGGCGGAACTCCCTCATCAGCGCGCCCGTGTCGATCCCCACCGGGCAGGCCAGCTTGCACGTCGAGTCCCCGGCGCAGGTGTCCACGGCGTCGTACCCGTACGCCTGGAGCAGGTTCTCCGCCACCGGCGAGCCGTCGGCCTGCCGCATCATCTCGCGGCGCAGCACGATCCTCTGCCGGGGTGTGGTCGTCAGGTCCTGGCTGGGGCAGGTGGGTTCGCAGAAACCGCACTCGATGCACGGGTCGGCGATCGCCTCCACCTTCGGGATCGTCTTCAGGCCGCGCAGATGGGCCCGCGGGTCGCGGTCGAGCACGATGCGCGGGGCGAGCACCCCGTCGGGGTCGATCAGCTGCTTGGTCCGCCACATCAGCCCGGTGGCCCGCGGGCCCCACTCCAGCTCCAGGAACGGCGCGATGTTGCGGCCTGTGGCGTGCTCGGCCTTGAGGGAGCCGTCGAACCGCTCCACGGTGAGCGCGCAGAACTCCGCCATGAACGCGGCGTACCGCTCGACGTCCGCCGGTTCGGCCGCGTCGAAGGCGAGCAGGAAGTGCAGGTTGCCGTGGGCCGCGTGGCCCGCCACGGCCGCGTCGAAGCCGTGCCGCTCCTGGAGGTCCAGCAGCGCTGCGCAGGCCTCGGCCAGTCGCTCCGGCGGCACCGCGAAGTCCTCGGTGATCAGCGTCGTACCGGACGGACGGGAGCCGCCGACCGCCGTCACGAAGGCCTTGCGGGCCTTCCAGTACCCGGCGATCGTGCCGGGGTCGCGGGTGAAGGCGTTGTCGACCGAGGAGACCGGCGCGACCGTTGTCAGGCCCTCCAGCGCCTCCTTCGCCGCCTGCTCGTACGCCTCCTGGGCGGCTGCGTCCGGCGCGCGGAACTCGACGAGCAGCGCGGCGGTCTCCTTGGGCAGCTCCGCCCAGTCGGCGGGCACGCCCGGGACGCTGACCGAGGCCCGCAGCGTGTTGCCGTCCATCAGCTCCACGGCGAGCGCCCCGGCCTCGTTGAAACGCGGCACGGCGGCGGCCGCGGCCGGCAGCGAGGGGAAGAAGAGCAGGGCGGTGGAGACCTCGCGGTCCAGCGGCAGCGTGTCGAAGACGACCTCGGAGATGAAGCCGAAGGTGCCCTCGGAGCCGACCATCAGCCCGCGCAGGATCTCCGCGGGCGTGGTCCCGTCCAGGAAGGCGTCGAGCCGGTATCCGTTGGTGTTCTTGATGGTGTGCTTGGCGCGGATCCGGGCGGTCAGCTCCGCGTCGGCCTCGATCTCCGCCTTGATGTCCATGAGCCCGGCGCACAGGCGCGGCTCCGCGCGGGCCAGTTCCTCGTCGGCGGCCGGGTCGGCGGTGTCCACGACCGTGCCGCTCGGCAGCACGAAGGTGAGCGAGGCGAGCGTGCGGTAGGAGTTGCGGCTGGTGCCGGCGGTCATGCCCGAGGCGTTGTTCGCGACGACCCCGCCGACGGTGCAGGCGACGGCACTGGCCGGGTCAGGGCCGAGCACCCGGCCGTGCCGGGCGAGCGCCGCGTTGACCCGGGCGACGGTGGTGCCGGGGCGGACCCGGACCCTGGCCCCGTCGTCGAGCACCTGAACGCCGGCCCAGTGGCGGCGCACGTCGACGAGGATGTCCTCGCCCTGGGCCTGGCCGTTCAGGCTGGTGCCGGCCGCCCGGAAGACCACCTCACGGCCCTTGCCGTGCGCGTACGAGAGCACGGCGGAGATGTCGTCGATGTCCTCGGCGACCACCACGACCTGCGGGACGAAGCGGTAGGGGCTGGCGTCGGAGGCGTACCGCACGAGGTCGGAGACCTTGGAGAGGACCTTGCCAGGACCGAGTACGGCGGTCAGCTCGTCGCGCAGCGGCCGCGGGGTGCCGCGGGCATGGTGGTCGGGGACCCGGTCCGGGGCCGGGGTCCGTCTGCGGCTGCCGGGGCGCAGGGCGTGCGGGTTCGGCTCCAGCAGCGGCATCGCGGGGCTCCCCTCAGCAGCGGCGCTCCGGTGCGGGGTCGACCAGAGCGGTCAGCAGACCGCCGAGCACGTCGCGCTGCTCGCCGGTCAATGGAGCCAGGATGTCCTCTGCGGCGGCCCGGCGCGCGCTCCGCAGCTCCCTCAGCGTGGCGCGGCCCGCGTCGGTGAGCTCGATCCGGACCACCCGGCGGTTGGTCGGATCCGGGACCCGGCGGACCCGGCCGCCCGCCTCCAGACCGTCGACCAGGCTGGTCACGGCCCGCGGCACGACCTCCAGGCGCGCGGCGAGGTCCGCCATGCGGGGCGGGTGGTCGTAGTGCGCGACGGTGCGCAGCAGCCTGGACTGCGCGGGCGTGATGCCGACCGGCTCCAGATGCTGCTTCTGGATGCGGTGCAGGCGTCGGGTGAGGCGCAGCAGCTGCTCGGCGAGGAGGCCGTCGGCGTCGCGGCCGCTCACGTCGGGGTTGTCCATGTCGGGAACAATATCAGGACCTAGTTCATTGTGAGCATAGGTAACAATGAGCTATGCTCTGATCCACTTCGTTTCGATGCATTGAGACTCGTCCGCATACCCTCGTAGGAGCCCATGCACCCCCACGACCAGTCCACCTGGACACCCCCGCCCCGCGATCTCGCGCAGCCGAAGGAGCCCGCCCAGATTCGGCGGATCCTGCGGCTCTTCCGTCCGTACCGCGGCCGGCTCGCCGTCGTCGGCCTGCTCGTCGGCGCGTCGTCGCTGGTCACGGTCGCCTCGCCGTTCCTGCTGAAGGAGATCCTCGACACCGCGATCCCGCAGGGCCGCACCGGACTGTTGAGCCTGCTCGCCCTCGGCATGATCGTCACCGCCGTCGTGACCAGCGTGTTCGGCGTGCTGCAGACGCTGATATCGACCACGGTCGGCCAGCGTGTCATGCACGACCTGCGCACCGCGGTCTACGCACAGCTCCAGCGCATGCCGCTGGCCTTCTTCACCCGTACGCGCACCGGCGAAGTCCAGTCCCGGATCGCCAACGACATCGGCGGGATGCAGGCCACGGTCACCTCCACGGCCACCTCCCTGGTCTCCAACCTCACCGCCGTCATCGCCACGATCGTGGCCATGCTCGCGCTGGACTGGAGGCTCACCCTCGTCTCGCTGCTCCTGCTGCCGGTGTTCGTGTGGATCAGCCGCCGCGTCGGACGCGAGCGCAAGACGATCACCACTCAGCGGCAGAAGCAGATGGCCGCGATGGCCGCCACCGTCACCGAGTCGCTCTCCGTCAGCGGCATCCTGCTCGGCCGCACCATGGGCCGCGCCGACTCGCTCACCCGGTCCTTCGCCGAGGAGTCCGAGCGCCTCGTCGACCTCGAAGTGCGCTCCTCCATGGCCGGCCGCTGGCGGATGTCCACCATCGGCATCGTCATGGCCGCCATGCCCGCCCTGATCTACTGGGCCGCCGGCCTCGCCCTCCAGTCGGGCGGCCCGGCCATCTCCATCGGCACCCTGGTCGCCTTCGTCTCGCTCCAGCAGGGCCTCTTCCGCCCGGCGGTGAGCCTGCTCTCCACCGGCGTGCAGATCCAGACCTCGCTCGCGCTGTTCCAGCGGATCTTCGAGTACCTGGACCTCCCGGTCGACATCACCGAGCCCGAGCGGCCGGTGCGGCTGGAGAAGATACGCGGCGAAGTGGCCTTCGAGGACGTCGACTTCCACTACGACGCCGACGCCGATCCCGAGGCCCGGAACGGCCTCACCCTCGACGGCGTCGACGTGACCGTCCCCGCGGGCGCCAGCCTGGCCGTCGTCGGCCCCACCGGCTCCGGCAAGTCGACGCTCAGCTATCTGGTGCCGCGGCTGTACGACGTGACCGGGGGCCGGGTCACCCTCGACGGCGTCGACGTCCGCGACCTCGACTTCGACACGCTGGCCCGCGCCGTCGGCGTCGTCTCCCAGGAGACGTATCTCTTCCACGCCTCCGTCGCGGACAACCTGCGCTTCGCCAAGCCGGACGCCACGGACGAGGAGATCGAGGCCGCCGCCCGCGCCGCCCAGATCCACGACCACATCGCCTCGCTGCCGGACGGCTACGACACCCTGGTCGGCGAGCGTGGCTACCGCTTCTCCGGCGGCGAGAAGCAGCGCCTCGCCATCGCCCGCACCATCCTGCGCGACCCGCCGGTCCTCATCCTCGACGAGGCGACCAGCGCGCTCGACACGCGCACCGAGCACGCCGTCCAGCAGGCCATCGACGCGCTGTCCGCCGGACGCACCACGATCACCATCGCCCACCGGCTCTCCACCGTCCGGGACGCCGACCAGATCGTCGTCCTCGAAGGAGGCAGGATCGCCGAGCGCGGCAGCCACGAGGAACTCCTCGATCGGGACGGCCGGTACGCGGCCCTGGTGCGCCGTGACGAACACGCGAACGCACGAGCGGTTGTTCCCCGGTACGTGTGATCGTTCCCGTAGGCGTTGCCCCACTCCCCTGTGGCGGCTGATGATTACGGTGCGCAAGCGACGGGCTGCAGACCGCGACTGCGCTGTCCCGAAAAGACGTACCTGCATGAGGAGAAAGCACCACCATGAACGTGATCACCAACCTGCTCGCCGGCGTCCTCCACTTCCTGGGCTGGCTCGTCTGACCCTGACCTGACCCTCGCGGGTCGAGCAGCAGAGCGGCGTCGCCGGCCCCCCGTCCCAGGGGGTCGGCGGCGTCGCCGTATGACCGGAATGTATGAATTACATGGATATGGGGCGCTACCGGGTTAGCGTGCCCCCATGACGCACGCGTTCCCCCGGCTCGAACCCCCACACCGGCGCCGGAGCCGACTGACCCGGCGCGCCCGGTTCATCCTGCTCGCGCTCGCGCTGCTCACCGCGGCGGCCGCCGTCGCCGTCCCCCTGTTGCTGCTTCGGCCGGACGAAAAGCCTCCGGTCGCCGAGAAGAAGCGCACCCTCCTCATCCCGGAGGGCTGGCGAGCCACCCAGGTGTACGCCGCCGTCGACCGGGCGCTCAAGCTTCCCGGGGGCGCCACCCGACGGGCCGCGACCGCCGCTGCGCCCGCACTGCCGGCCGCCGCCCGGGGCAACCCCGAGGGCTATCTCTTCCCCGCGACGTACCCCATCGAGCGGACGACCACCGCCGAGGGCCTGCTGCGCTACATGGTCCGGACGGCCGGCGAGCGCTTCGGCGCCGACCGCATCACGGCCGGCGCGCAGCGGCAGGGGCTGAGCCTGCACCAGACGGTGATCGTCGCCAGCATCGTCCAGGCCGAGGCCGACTCGGTCGAGGACATGGCGAAAGTGGCGCGGGTCGTGCACAACCGCCTCGCCCAGGGCATGGCGCTGCAGATGGACTCGACGCTGAACTACGCGCTGAATCGTTCCACCGTGGACACGACGTACGAGGACACCCGGATCGACAGCCCGTACAACACCTATGAGCGCCCGGGCCTGCCGCCGACCCCGATCGCCAACCCGGGGGAGCAGGCCATGGCGGCGGCCATCGACCCCGCGCCGGGGGACTGGCTGTACTTCGTCACCGTGAAGCCGGGGGACACCCGGTTCACCGCCGACTACGCGGAGCAGCAGCGCAATGTCGCGGAGTTCAATGAGGAGCGCAGGAGCGCGACGGTGGCTGCGACGGCGGGCTGACGGGCCTGTTCGAAGACGTCCGCCTCACGCCCCGACGGGTTCCGGCGTGCGGGCCAGCAGGCGGCGGATGTCCGTCACGGCCGCGCGCCCGGCGCGGTTCGCGCCGATGGTCGAGGCGGACGGGCCGTACCCGACGAGGTGGACTCGCTCGTCCTTGACCGCCCGGGTCCCCTCCACCCGGATGCCGCCGCCGGGCTCGCGGAGCCGCAGCGGGGCGAGGTGATCGACGGCCGCCCGGAACCCGGTCGCCCAGAGGATCACGTCCGCGTCCACCGTCCGGCCGTCGTCCCAGGCCACCCCGGTCGGGGTGATCCGGTCGAACATCGGCTTGCGGTCCAGGATCCCGCGCTCCCGCGCGTCGCGGATCGCGTCACTGAGCGGCAGCCCGGTGACGGAGACGACGCTCTGCGGCGGCAGCCCGCGCCGTACCCGGTCCTCCACCAGCGCGACCGCGGCCCGGCCCTGCTCCTCGCCGAACGGACCCTCGCGCCAGACCGGCTCGCGCCGGGTCACCCACGTCGTCTCCGCCGCGACCTCGGCGATCTCCATCAGGTGCTGCGTCCCGGACGCGCCGCCGCCGACCACGACGACCCGCTGCCCGGCGAACTCCTGCGGACCGGGGTAGTTCGCGGTGTGCAGCTGCCGGCCCCGGAACGTCTCCTGCCCCTGGTAGCGGGGCCAGAACGGCCGGTCCCAGGTGCCCGTCGCGTTGATCAGCGCCCGGGTCGCGTACGTGCCCTCCGAGGTCTCGACGAGCAGCCGCCCGCCCTCGCCCTCGCGCACCGCCGTGACGTCGACGGGCCGGTGCACGCGCAGGTCGAAGGTCTCCTCGTAGTCGGCGAAGTACCCCCCGATCACCTCGGAGGAGGGCCGGGCCGGGTCGGCGGCGGTGAGCTCCTTGCCCGGCAGCGCGTGCATCCCGTGCACCTTGCCGTACGTGAGCGAGGGCCAGCGGAACTGCCAGGCGCCGCCCGGTCGCGAGGCGTGGTCGAGGACCACGAAGTCCCGGTCGGGCTCGAGTCCGGTCCGCCGGAGGTGGTACGCGGCGGACAGCCCCGCCTGCCCGGCGCCGATGACCACCACGTCCACGTCGTGTACCCCGAAATCGTTCACGATTCCACCAACCAGCGAGGGGCCCGGGATCTTCCCGGCCCCGGCTGCACGGCAATCGCGTCTCGGTGTGTGGACGCATGATCTCGCCCACCGGCCGGGAACAATGGCTGCATGTCCGCCACCTTCACCACCAGGGTCCTCGACCTCACCACCGGCAGCGCCGAGACCGTCACCGATCTCACCCGCGCCTGCGAGGACTTCCTCACCGAGACCGCCTCCGGCCGCGACGGCCTGCTCAACCTCTTCGTCCCGCACGCCACCGCCGGCCTGGCCCTCCTGGAGACGGGCGCGGGCAGCGACGGCGACCTCCTCACCGCCCTCCACCACCTCCTCCCGGCCGACGACCGCTGGCAACACCGCCACGGCTCCCCGGGCCACGGCCGCGACCACGTCCTCCCGGCCCTGGTCCCCCCGCACGCCACCCTCCCGGTCCTGAACGGCCGCCTTGTCCTGGGCACTTGGCAGTCCATCTGCCTGGTCGACACCAATAAAGACAATGCCAACCGTCAAGTGCGGTTGAGCTTCCTTGGCTGATCGAGCCGATCGAGATCGTCCTGGGTGTGGCCGCCGAGTCCCAGGTACGTGACCGGGACGCAACACCTGTTCCTGTCCGCGGACAACCTCGCCGAGTCGGGATGCGAGGGTGCCAAGTACCTGTGCTCGACGCCGCTGCGTCCGGAGAGGCTTCTTAGGGGTCAATGCTGGCGTCCCCAAAGGAGCCCCGGCCAAGATCGTGATGCCGGCCTTCTCCCCCCCCCGCCATGCTCGACCGCCTCACCTCGGCAGCGACGACTTTCCCTCAGGTCGCAGGACCTGGATCACGAACGATCGATCACGAACCGAGGGAGATCGGACTTAACGCCCACTGAACACACCCCGCAACGCCCATCAAGTGAGAGTGCGAGCGCGTCTACGGCCACGCCTGCGCGGGCAGGGCGGGGAACACGACCAGCGAGCCGTCCTCGTTGCGGGCAATCTCAATCGCCACGTCGGTCGTGGGGCTGTTGACCACGACGCCGTCGCCCAGCTTGTGAAGCCCGTTTGCCGCCCGCAGCAGGCGATCGACGTCACCGATGTGCATCAGGGGCAGCAAACTGGACGTGCGTGCCAGCTCCAGTGCCGACAGGCGCTCCAGGACCCCGGCGATGCCCGACTCCAGTTTGTCGAGGCGCTGCTGGTCGGACTTGAGTGCGCGGGTGAAGTTCTCGAACAAGTTGCCAGGGTCGATCTGGGCATGCTCGACGGCCTGCAGGACAATGACCCGCCGCTTCAGCGCGATGGCCAAGGCAGCGAGTTCGAGGTGGGTGCGGAACTCGCCGCCGTGGTCGTCGACGCCGGGGAACGACTTGTTCAGCGTGCCGATCTCGACGGGCTTGCCGTCGGGCAGCTTGTCGAGTGCGCTCTGCCACTTGGCAAGGCGGCGGTCAGCGGCGGCCAGCGCCTTGCTGATGGCATGCACTGCCGAG
This sequence comes from Streptomyces sp., assembly GCF_036566765.1. Taxonomy (GTDB): domain Bacteria; phylum Actinomycetota; class Actinomycetes; order Streptomycetales; family Streptomycetaceae; genus Streptomyces. Next base: position 320 of record NZ_DATCVQ010000092.1, on the reverse strand, counting down.
TCCAGTCCCAGCGAGACACCGAGCTTGCCTTGGTCGAGCAGGATGGCGGTGGCTTGATCGGGCGGCCGGCAAGACTGTCGTGATGCCAACGCGGCGGACCGGCCACGGCCAGCCTTTGTGCGCCTCACTGGCCTCCGTCCGCTGTGGCAGTCCCGAGATGGGATGGCCACAGCACCGGCCTGGTGCGCACAGCAACCAGTAGCCTGGGGTTGTCTTTGCGGAGGTTGGCGGAGTCGAGGGGTAGCAACCGAGACGACCCATGGGGTTTGCCATGCGATCCTGCAGTTGACGAATCCACGACGTGCAAGTGGGAGGTGACG
>NZ_DATCVQ010000091.1:0-27010 GCF_036566765.1 Streptomyces sp. | reverse complement strand
CAGGGCCGCCTCGAAGGCGGCCCGCCGGTCGCGCGGCGCGGGCCGGACCTGCCGGGCGAGCTCCGGCCAGTCGACCCCGGCGTACCCGGGGACGCGGCCGAGCAGCGGCGCGAGGTCGGCCGCGGCCAGCGCGAACGCCTCGTCGCGGCCCTCCACGGTGGCGTCCAGGGCGTGCAGCCGGACGACCGGGGCGGTGCTCAGGATGTCGTGGACCACGCCGGACGCGCCGAGCGCGGCGGTCTTCCAGGTGCCCTCGGAGCGGGCCACGAGCAGGATCCGGAACCGCCGCCCGGCCCGCCGCGCCTCGGCGATCAGCTGCCGTACGAGCCGGGGCTGCATCTCCGCGTAGTCGACGACGACGAGTGCGTCGGCCTGCAGGCCGGCCAGCGGGTGCAGGTCCGGCTCCACGCCGGGGCCGCCCGTCAGGTCGGAGCGGAGCTGCCCGGCGACCCAGCCGCGGGCCCGCAGCGCGGCCGTGAGCCAGCGCGACAGGCGGGTCTTGCCCTGGCCGCTGGGGCCGACCAGGGCCCGTACGGACAGGATCTCGGGGTCCTGCTCGCACCAGGCCATCAGCTCCTCGCACACCTCCGTGCGGCCGCGGAAGGCGACGGCCTCGGTGTCGGCGCGCAGCAGCATCAGCGGGGAGCGCAGGTCCCGTTCGGGCGGGGCCGGGTCGAGCAGTCCGTCCAGCTCGGCGGCCTCCAGCTCCGGGGGGACGCACGAGTGCGCGGCGACGAGCGCGCGGAAGCCGGGGTCGGCCACGAGCGCACGGCTGCGGGTGGCCGTCAGGCGCACGCCGGTGCGGGCGTGCCGGTCGTGCCGGACGACCCCGATGAGCAGCCGGTCCCGGAAGACGGCCGCTCCGGACATGCCGGCCCAGGGGGACGCGGCGTCGTCGCCCGCGGAGCCGTACGGGGAGTGGGCGCCGAGCAGTTCGTAGCGGTGGGCGGTGGCGCCGGTCAGCGGGCTGATACGGGCGGCGAGTTGTTCCGCGGCGCGGCGCGGCGGACCGCCCGGCTCCGGGACGGCCCGGCCCATGCGCGGGAAGCCCAGGCAGGTGACCGGCTGCTCGGCGGCGGTGGTGACGAGCAGGCCCCAGCGCTGCATGCGGCGGTTCGGGTTGCCGGCGAAGGAGGGCGGGGGCTGCCAGTCCGCCTCGGCCACCTCGACGAGGGCGGCGTCGACCGCCTCGTCCTCGCGCCGCCAGCGCACGGCCGCCGACGACTGCCGCGGCTCGTCGGCGGCGTCGGCGACCAGCCCGGGGGCGTGCGGGGCCACCGTGACGTCCGCGCCGGCCGGGACGACGTGGGCGGCGGTCAGCACGAGCCGGGGTGCGACGAGATAGCCGGAGCCGAAGGCGATCACCTCACCGTCGCGGCGCGCGCGTATCTGCACGGCGCGGTCCATCTCCATGCGCACCCCCGTACGCGCTCGGTCGCTCCGGCCGTGCCGCTGTCAGCCCTGCCGTCTCCGGTTCCGTCCCCGTCGTGCTACTCCACGTCGCCTATCGCCGTGTCGCCGCCGTCCGCGCGCTGCGGGCGCAGCTTGAGGGCGATCCGCTGGACGGACCTGCGGCTGCCCTCCGTACGCCCCCTGGCCTCGACGATCCCGAACCGCAGCCCGCCGCCGCCCTCGCGGGTGCGGACCAGCTCCGTCTCGAACTCGACGGTGATCTCGTCGACCCCGAACCGGACCTCGGACCGCCGCGCCCGTCGCTGTGCCTCGGCGACCTGGCTGCGCAGCAGGTCGAGCGCGTCGGCCAGGTCGAGCCAGTCCTCGCCGTCATGGTTCGTGCTGCCTGTGGTCATCGGTATTTCCCCCGTCCGTGCACGGTCAACACCCTTGAGCAACAACGGAGATGGGGTGGTCCGTGGTTCCCGTGGGAGGTCGGGGAGAGGTCTGCGAAACAACCGGTGCAGTAGGAATGCCCGTCCTGGGAGGAAGAGGTGGGGCGTCGTGATGGGAGGGAGAGGTCATGCGGGTGCTGGTCGCGGAGGACGAGGCGGTGCTCGCGGAGCTCGTCGCCACCGGGCTGCGGCGGGCGGGGTTCGCCGTGGACACCGTGTACAGCGGGGACGCCGCGCTCGACCGCCTCGGGCTGTACGACTACGACGTCGTCGTCCTCGACCGGGACCTGCCGCGGGTGCACGGGGACGACGTGGCGCGCCGGCTGGTCGCCGAGGCGTCCCGGACGCGGATCCTGATGCTGACCGCCGCCGCGGCCCTGGAGGACCGGGTGGCCGGGCTCGACCTGGGCGCGGACGACTACCTGGGCAAGCCGTTCGAGTTTCCCGAGCTGGTGTCCCGGGTGCGCGCGCTGCGGCGGCGCAGCGCACGGCCCGTGCCGCCGCTCCTGGAGCGGGACGGGCTGCGGATGGACACGGTGCGCAGGACGGCGTCGCGGGACGGGCGGGACCTGGATCTGTCGCCCAAGGAGTTCTCGGTGCTGCAGATCCTGCTTGAGGCGGACGGGGCGACGGTGTCGGCGGAGGAGCTCCTGGAGCGGGCCTGGGACGCGCACGCGGATCCGTTCACCGGGGCCGTACGGGTCTGTCTGAGCAAGCTGCGGGGCAAGCTGGGGGAGCCGCCGCTGATCCGGACGGTGCAGGGCGTGGGGTACGGGCTGTGAGCGACGGCATCGGGCACGGGTCCACGATCAGGACGCGGATCGCGCTGGTCTTCGGGGGTCTCTTCCTCGTCCTCGGCGCGCTGTTGCTCGGGATCGTGAATCTGCTGTCCCGCGCGGGGACGGCCGACCAGGTGGCGCGGATCCGGACTCAGGTCGCGGCGCCGGTCGAGGACGTGCGCGGGGAATCGGTCGTCCGGCTCGCCGACACCGTGCAGGACGCGGCCGGGGAGCAGATGCTGATCTGGTCGGCGTTCGCGCTGTTCGGGATGGCGCTGTGCGCCGTGGTGGTGGGCTGGTGGACGGCCGGGCGGGTGCTGCGGCCGGTGCACGAGATGACCGCGCGGGCACGGAGGCTGTCCGAGCGGAACCTGAGCGACCGCATCGCGGCGAGCGGTCCGGACGACGAGCTGAAGCAGCTCGGGGACACGATCGACGCGCTGCTCGGGCGGCTGGAGACGGCGTTCGACAGCCAGCGGCGGTTCATCGCCAACGCCTCGCACGAACTGCGCACCCCGCTGGCGACGCAGCGCACCGCGATCCAGGTCGGTCTCGACGACGACTCCCCCGTCAAGGACGTGCTGCTCGACAGCAATCGGCGCAGCGAACGGCTCATCGAGGGGCTGCTGGTGCTCGCGCGCAGCGAGCGGGGCCTGGAGGAGCGGGAGGACGTCGACCTCGGCGCGCTCGTCGCGGAGGAGGCCGTACGGCACGGGGCGCCGGCGCCGGAGGGACGCGGGGGCGTCGTACGCGGGAACCCGCTGCTGCTCGCCCAGTTGGCGGGCAACCTGCTGGCCAACGCGGTCGCCCACAACGTGCCCGGGGGGTGGGTGCGGGTGACCGTGGAGGGCGGGACGCTGGTGGTCGTCAACACCGGGCCTCAGGTGGCGGCGGCGGACGTGCCGGGGCTGTTCGAGCCGTTCCGGCGGGGGGAGGGGCGGGACCGGATGGGGCCCGGCGCGGGGCTCGGGCTCTCCATCGTCCGGTCGATCGCGGTCGCGCACGGCGGGACGGTGACGGCGGAGCCCGCCCCCGAGGGGGGCGGGCTCGCCGTCACCGTGACGCTGCCGGTGACCGTGGGTCAGGCGGAGTAGCCGTCCAGCAGGCCCTTGAAGAACGCCGGGTGCGGGGTCTCGGCGGGGGTGGGGCCGGCGTGGAAGAACGCGGCGTTCGGCACGTCGAGCTTGCGCAGGTAGTCGAAGCCCTTCGCGTCCTCGTCGCCGAACGCGACGAACCGCCAGTGGATCGGGCGGTCGGCGGCCGCGGCGAGCGCCTGCGTGGCGGCGGTACGGGACTCCGGGGCGCCGTCGGTCTGGAACACCACGAACGCGGGGCGGCCGGCGTCCGCCTTCTCGTGGTGGGCCAGGACCTCCGCGATCGCGCGGTCGTAGTTGGTCCGGCCCATGCGGCCCAGGGAGTCGTGCAGTTCGGCGATGCGGCCGTCGGCGTTGTCGAGCGTGAGGTCGCCGGTGCCGTCCACCTCTGTGGAGAAGAACACGACCGGGACGGTCGCCTCCTCGTCGAGGTGCGCGGCGAGCGCGAGCGCCTGGTCGGCGAGGTGCTGGACGGAGCCGTCCTTGTAGTAGCCGCGCATGGAGAGCGACCGGTCGAGGACCAGGTACACGGCGACCCGACCGCCGGTGAGCCCCTGCCGCTTCAGCACGGCCCCGGCCGCCTTGTACGCCTCGACGACCTGCGGCGCCCGCGCCTTGACGCGCGCGAGGGGGACGGCGGGCTTGGCGGCGGAGGCAGCGGCGGGCTCGGCGTCGGCGTCGTCGGCCACGACGGCCGGCTCGGCCTCGGCGGCCACGGGCTCGACCTCGGGGGTCGGCTCGTCGGCGGCGGCAAGCGGCTCAACCTCGGCAACCGGCTCGGCCTCGGCGGCGACCGGCTCGATCTCGGTGGCGACGGGCTCGGCCTCGGCGGTCGGCTCGACCTCGGCGGCCACGGGCTCGACCTCGGCGACCGGCTCGACCTCGGCGGGCTCGTCGGCCACCGGCTCGGCGTCAGCCGCCACCGGCTCGATCTCGGCGGTCTCCACCAGGGCGGCGATCTCCTCGATCGCCATCGGAGCCTCGTCCTGAGCCTTCGGCTCGGCGTCGGCAACGACGGCCTCGGGGGCCTCGGTTGCCTTCTCGGCCTTCGGCTCGACCTCAGCCGCCGGCGCCTCGACCTCAGCCGCCGGTGCCTCAACCTCAGCCGCCGGCTCCGACTTCGTCTCCGCCGCCCCCGGCGTCGCCTCCGTCCGCGCCTCCGGGACCTTCGGAGCCGGGTTGTCGAAGGCGGCCGCGACCAGTTCCTCCGCGGCCTTCTCGGCCTGGCTCTGGGCCGGCACGGTCGCCGTCGCCGTGGCCGTCACCGTGCCCTCGGTCGTCGTCGTCGTGGACGTGGTCGCGGTCGTGGTCGTCGTCGACGGCGAACCGTCCGCCTGGGGCGGGACGGAGGTTGCCGGCGACTCGTTCTGCTCCGCACGGTCGCGTCCGAACACCTTGCGCAGCAAGCTCCGAATGCCCATGGGCGAGACCTTTCGCATGAGTGGGGTGCCGTCTATGTCCGTACTGGGAGAATCATCCCTGGCCAGGGCGGACACGTAAGGTTAGCGGCCTGCTGTGTCGCCGATCGCGCCCCGGTCGGCCCTTCGCCGCGCCCAGTCGTCACGGGTTCATCCGGCGTTCACTTCACGGCCTCCCCCGTGCAGATCCGTACACATAGCGTCACCGCCGGACGGATTCCCGACACCATGTCGGCGCAGTGTGCGCCGGAGGAGGACGAAGTGCGCAAACTGCTGCCGCTCCTGAGCACCAACCCCCACGGAGGCGGTCGTTCCGCTCTCACCTGCCGCTACCGCTGCGGTGACGCGTGCTTCCACGAAGTGCCCAACACCAGTGACAACGAGTACGTCGGCGACGTCATAGCCGGTGCGCTCTCGCGCCGTTCGATGATGCGCGCCGCCGCGGTCGTCACCGTCGCGACCGCCGCCGGCACCGGTGTGGCGCTGGGCGGCGCCCCCGCCGCCGAGGCCGCCCCGGCCGGCGCCGCCGCCGGGTGGAAGCCCGCTCGCCCCGACGGCGCCCGCGGTCTGCGCTTCGACGCCGTCGCGCCCAACAACGACGACCAGGTCACCGTTCCGGCCGGCTACAGCCAGAACGTCGTGATCCGCTGGGGCGAGCCGATCCTCCGCGGCGCCCCGAAGTTCGACTCCGAGAACCAGACCGCCGCCGCGCAGGCCGGTCAGTTCGGCTACAACAACGACTTCCTGTCCCTGCTCCCGCTCCGCGGTGAGTACGGCCGTCAGGTCCTCGTCGCGAACCACGAGTACACCGACGAAGTCCTGATGTTCAAGGGCTACGACCCGGCTGCCCCGACCCGCGAGCAGGTCGAGATCGCCTGGGCCGCGCACGGTCTGTCCGTCGTCGTGGTCCAGGAGGAGCACCGCTCCGGCAAGCTGACCCCGGTCACCCGCCACCCGCTCAACCGCCGCCTGCACACCAGCTCCGAGTTCGAGCTGACCGGCCCGGCCGCCGGCTCCAAGCTGGTGCAGACCTCGGTCGACCCGTCCGGCACCAAGGTGTTCGGCACGCTCAACAACTGCGCCGGCGGCACCACCCCGTGGGGCTCCACGCTGCACGGCGAGGAGAACTTCAACCAGTACTTCGCCAACGGATCCTCCGCGACCGACAAGCGCTACGGCATGGCCGCCGGTGCCACCGAGCGCAAGTGGGAGCGGTTCGACAAGCGCTTCGACCTCGCCCAGGAGCCCAACGAGGCGCACCGCTTCGGCTGGGTCGTCGAGCTCGACCCGTACGACCCGGAGTCCACGCCCCGTAAGCGCACCGCGCTCGGCCGCTTCAAGCACGAGGCCGCGCAGCCGCGTCTGACCGAGGACGGCCGTCCGGTCGTCTACATGGGCGACGACGAGCGCTTCGACTACTTCTACAAGTTCGTGTCGAGCAAGCGGATGAAGAAGGGCGGCTCCCGTGCCGCCCGCGAGCACAACCTCACCCTGCTCGACGAGGGCACCCTGTACGTCGCCAAGATCACCGGCGACTCCCCGGGCGAGATCGACGGCACCGGCAAGCTCCCGAAGGACGGCGAGTTCGACGGCTCCGGCGTCTGGATCCCGCTGGCCACGGCCGGCCCCGACGGCGCCGTGTCGCATGTCCCCGGCATGACCGCCGAGGAGGTGTACGTCTTCACCCGCCTCGCCGGTGACAAGGTCGGCGCCACGAAGATGGACCGCCCCGAGGACGTCGAGCCGTCCCCGCGCACCGGCCGCGTCTACGTCGCGCTCACCAACAACTCGAACCGCGGCAAGGGCACGAACCCGGGCGCCGACGAGGCCAACCCGCGCAACCTCAACAAGCACGGCCAGATCCTGGAGCTCGCCGAGCACTGGGACGACCCGGCCTCCGACGGCTTCGCCTGGCGGCTGTTCCTCGTCGCCGGCGACCCGAACGACCCGGCCACGTACTTCGCGGGCTTCCCGAAGGACAAGGTCTCGCCCATCTCCTGCCCGGACAACGTGGCGTTCGACCCGCACGGCAACCTTTGGATCTCCACCGACGGCAACCAGCTCGGCTCGCACGACGGCCTGTTCGGCGTCGCCACGCGCGGCGAGCGGCGCGGTGAGCTCAAGCAGTTCCTGACCGTCCCGACCGGCGCCGAGACCTGCGGCCCGATCATCCAGGACCGCCGCGTCCTGGTCTCCGTCCAGCACCCGGGCGAGATCGACGGCGCGTCCGTCGAGAAGCCGGCGTCGGTCTGGCCCGACGGGCCCGGCAAGATCGTCCGCCCGTCGGTCGTCGCCGTCTACCGCACGGACGGCCGCGACATCGGCGTCTGACGCCGATCGCGGTGACAGTGTGAACGAGTGAGGGGCGCGGGTCCGTCCACCCGCGCCCCTCACTCCACGTCCGGCCGCCTCAGATGACCTGGAGGCCCTCCCGGAACCGTACGAACTGCTCCTCCGGCTCCCCCGTGTACGCCCACGGCACCCATGCCGCCCGCGTCCCGAGCATCCCGAGCACGTGACGCGCCACCTCCGCCTCACCCGCGTAACAGGCGGCGTGCGCCAGATAGTTGAGGTCCGCGACCTCCTCCGGCGCGACCGGCCGGCCCGTGTCCCGGCCGCCGATCCACCGCTCGAACGTGCGGCGCAGCTCCGTCACCGCCAGCTCGTGCTTCCAGTGCTGGTCGAAGCCGCGCACCGGGCCCCGGCCGCGCGCCCCGTCGGCGATGTAGCGGTACTCCTCCACCCGCGCCACCTGCACGAGCACCGGCAGCGGCGAGCCCGGCGGGGCGACCCCGGCCGCGTTCCGGGCCACGTCGTACATCGCGCCGTGCGTGCCGTGCCAGCGCGCCGACCAGTAGCGCATGACCTGCGCGTGGCCCTCCGTGTTGTACGGGTCGCGGCGGCGCAACTCGTCGAACCAGTGCCGCAGTTCGCCCCGGGCGACGCCGCCCTCGTACAGCCGCGCCACGGTCAGCAGCGAGACCCACGGCATCGGGTCGGCGGGCGCGGCCTCCGCCGCGGCGAGGCAGGCCTCCACCGCCGCGTCGAGCCGCCCGCGGTCCACGGCGGTGCCGCGGCCGACCGAGATCGCCTCGTTGAAGACCCGGACCACCGAGGTGGCCGCGCGCAGCACCGCCGCGTCGGGGTCGTCCGGCTCGGCGGCCCGCCAGGACTCGACGGCGGAGCTGTCGGCGGCGGCGTGGGACAGCGCCCGCAGCCGGTGGGTGCGGCGCGGCCAGTCGTCCCCGGTCGCCCGCAGCAGGTCGCGGACGCCCTGCCAGCGGCCGATGACCATGTCCTGGCGCGCGGCGGTGAGCGGCCGGTCCCCTTGGTCGGGGTCGAAGTCCGGGACGAAGCGGGCGGGGCGGCGGCGGGCGGCCATCGGGTCTCCTTCCGTCAAAGCGCGTCGGGCGGTCAGCGGTGGGCGGTTCCTGAAGCGTCCGTGGTCAGAAGTCCGTCGCCGCCATCCCGTCCTCCCGGCGGGGGCGGTGCGGCCCCGGGGTGTACGGGGCGTCGGCGGCCAGCGCGCGGACCGCGCAGAGCGGGGCGGGACGGTAGTACGCGCTGCCCTTCTTCCAGTACACGACCATCGGGACGAGGCCGACGAGCAGCCCGCCGAGGCCGATGCCGAGCGAGGCGCCGGACAGCGTGCCGAGCGACTCGGCGAACACCCAGAACATGAACGCCGAGCCGAGCAGCGGCCATAGCCCGCCGAGCACGAAGTTCCGCACGGAGCCGAGCAGCAGGCTCCGGTACGCGACGACGGCGGCGAGCCCCGCCAGGCCGTAGTAGAACGCGATCTGCAGGCCGATCGCGGAGACGGCGTCCTTCAGGACCGACTGCACCGAGCCCGCGGCCGCTGCCGCCGCGAACAGCACCAGCGCGGCCCCGCCGACGGCGACGATCGCCACCCACGGGGTGTTCCAGCGGCGGTGCACGGTGCCGAGCGCGGCCGGCAGCGTCCGGTCCCGGCCCATCGCGAACAGGGAGCGGGTCACCTGGATCAGGGTGGTCTCCAGGGTGGCGACGGTCGACAGCAGCACGGCCGCCACCAAGAGCTTGCCGCCCACGCCCGGCCAGAGCTCGTGGCCGAGGACGGCGAGCACGTTCGCGCCGCTCGCCTCGATCTGCTCGGACGTCAGGATCACGTTCACGGCCACCGTGAACGCCTCGAAGAGCAGGAAGACGACGCCGACGCCGACCAGCGCGGCCAGCCCGGCGGTGCGGCGGCTGTCCCTGGTCTCCTCGCTGAGGTTGCTGGTGACGTCCCAGCCCCAGTAGTAGAAGGCGGCGATCAGCGCGCCCGACGCGAAGCCGGCCGGTCCGTCGAACCGGCCGAAGCCGAACCAGGACCAGTCGAAGGCGGCGGCCGCGCCCCGGTGCATCAGCGCGGCCAGCAGGAACACCAGCAGAACCACGATCTCCACGCCGGTCATGAGGAGTTGGGCGCGCACGGTGAGCCGCGCGCCGCCCAGCACCACAAGCAGCATCATCAGGAACCAGCCCGCGCCGACGGCGGCGGCGAGCGGGGTGTTCCCGGCGAGGTCCTGGTCGATCAGGGAGAGCGTCAGCACGCCCGCGGGCAGCGAGCCGGCGACCATGAACACGGTGGCCGAGACCACCAGCGCCCAGCCGGACAGGAAGCCCAGGAACGGGTGCAGGGTGCGGCCCACCCAGGAGTACCCGGCGCCCGCGTTGACGTCGATCCGGCCCAGCCGGGAGTAGGCGAGGACGATGCCCAGCATCGGGATCGCGCAGTACAGCAGCGCGGCGGGCCCGCCCAGGCCGACCGCGCCGAACAGCACGGCGGTGGTGGCGGCGAGCGAGTACGCGGGGGCGCTGCCGGCGACGGCCATCACGATGGTGTCGAACGTGCCGAGGACGTTGGGCTGGAGCCCTCTGCCGGTGGAGCTGCGCATGGCGGTGTCCTTGTGTGACCCGGAAGCCGGAGGCGGAGCGGGAGGCCGGAGGTGGTGCGGGAAGCCGGGGTGGAGCGGGAGGCCGAGGTGGTGCTGGATGCCGGAGGTGGTGCGGGACGGGTCGGGCGTGCCTCCGGTTCGGGTGTCCGCCGGTGCGCGCGGTGAATGCAGCGCATGGTAGTCGCCCGGACGCTGCGCGGTGACGGCGGTAGCCGGGATTCCGCCTACCGGGACGGACGCCTGCGCCCCGCGGGCTACTTGGGGCCGGGGGTGGCGATGGCGCGGGCGGCGCGGACCTCCTGCGCCAGTGGCCGCAGCACGCTGTCGTCCGGGCCGGTCAGCTCGGCGCGGACCTCGATCAGGACCTCCGACTCTCTTACCCCGACGGACAGTTCGCGCAGCTCCCGCTCGATGGCGAGGGCCTCGGCGGGGTCCGGCGGCGGCGCCCCGTGGTCGACGCGGACCCGGGCCGCGGTGGTGGCGTCCACGATGCGCTCGACGGCCACGAGCAGCGGCCACCAGGCGGCGGCCCGCGCCCCCATGGGCGGCGGCTCGGTCAACGCCCGCTGGAATTCGGCGCGTACGGCCGACAGATCGCGGTACAGCCTGCGCCGGGAGCGGACCCGGGCGGCCTGGTCGGCGGGCCGGCCGGGCCGGTCGGGGGCGAAGGCGAGGGCCACGTACCGGGCCGTGTCGGCGACCGCGTCGGCGAGCCGGTCGCCGATCCGGGTGTGCCAGGACTCCGGCCACAGCAGATAGCCCGCGACCAGCGAGATCCCGCAGCCGATGAGGGAGTCGTACAGCCGGGGCAGCACCAGGTCGAAGCCCTGCCGGTTGATCAGGTCGGAAAGCAGCAGGATCACCGGGGTGATGGCGGCGGTCTGGAAGGCGTACCCCTTCGCCGAGAACGCCGGGATCAGCCCCGCGAGGACCACCATCACCGGCACGTCCCACCAGCCCCGCGGCACCTCCGCGAGCACCACCGCGGCCGTCACCAGGCCGAGGGCGGTGCCGAGCGCGCGGAGCACGGCGCGCGAGAACACCGAGCCGAAGTCCGGCTTCATGACGAACGTGACGGTGAGCGCGACCCAGTACGAGCGGGGCACGTCGATCAGCGAGACCAGCGCCTGCGCGAGCCCGATGCACAGCGCGAGCCGCAGCCCGTACCGCCAGGACGCCTCGGACAGCAGCGCGGCGCGGGCGGTCCGGCGCATCCGGACGCGCAGCGCGGCGGGCCGGCCGAGCCGGTCGTCGACGTTGTACGGGTTCGGCTCGGCCTTGTGGACGACGGTCGCCGCGTACCGCAGGGCGTGGTCGACGGCCCGTTCCGCGGGCCGCTCCGGCTCGGGCAGGTCGAGCTCCGGGGCGCCGGTGCGGCCCTCCTCGACGGCCTCGGCGAGTTCCCGGACCGCGGCCGGGATCTCCGGCGGCAGCGGGCCGATCAGCCGGCCCCGCAGATTGGCCGCGGGCGCGGCCTCGACCAGCGGGATCAGCGCGTTGAGCTGGGCGAGCAGCCGGATCAGCACGGGCGCCCGGCCGTGCTCGCGGGCGCGCCTGCCGAGCACCAGGTCGTAGGACTGGTTCAGGGTCTGCGTGACGACCCGCCGCCGCTCCTCGTACGCGTCCGTGCCCGCGGCCTCCAGGACGTCGGCGACGGCCCGGTACGCGGCGGCCACCGAGGCCTTCTCGGGCGCGCCGCGGCGCAGCGGCCAGCCCAGCAGGGTCAGCACGAGGACGACGACCCCGCCGAGTCCGAGCAGCACCGCCGGCAGCCACCACGGGTCGGGCATCGGCAGGCCCGCGCCGACGACGGCGTTGAGGAGCAGCAGCAGCCCGGAGACCGAGGCGATCGCGCCGATCGACGAGATCATGCCGGAGACCAGCGCGATCAGGGTGACCACGGCGACCGTGGTCCATCCGGCCCCGAACACGAGCGTGCCGAGGGTGACGCCGAGGGCGCCGAAGAGCTGGGGGACGGCGATGTTGAGGACCCGCATCCGGTAGGCGTCGGCGGTGTCGCCGATGACCCCGGAGAGCGCGCCCATGGACACCAGCGCCCCGTACACGGGCTGGTCTGTGGCCATGCCGACGGCGAGCGGGGCGGACAGCGCGATGGAGGCGCGGGCGACGGCGGCCCACGGGACGGGCGCGGGCTGGGGACGCAGGCCCTCGGTGAGCCAGGCCGGGGGTGCGAGCCGTGCGGGTCGTGCCATGGGGCAACCCTAGGCCGCGGCGACGGCCGGGGGCGGGCGGCGGGTTCGGTGCGGGCACCGGCATCGGTGCAGGCTGCGGCTGCGGTGCGGGCGGCCGGTCAGCTGCGGTAGCTCTCCACCTCCGCGGCCGGGCGGACCGCCGCCGTGTCGGGGTCGTCCCCGAATTCGGTCTTGGCCCGGCGCTGCCGCAACAGGTCCCAGGCCTGGTCCAGTTGCACCTCCAGCTCCGCGAGCCGGGCCAGCTCCTCCGGGAGGAGCCCGCCGGTCCGCTGCCGCAGGGCCCGTTCCTCTTCGACGAGCGCTCCGATGTTCACCAGGATCTGCTCGTTGCTCATGGGGCTCATGCCATAAGCGTGACAAATCAACCGTCCGCGTGCAGGTCGAGATCGGCGAGCACCGCCCGGTGGTCGCTGCCCCGCAGGTCGAGGAAGCGGGTCCCGCGCGCGGAGAAACCCGCGCCCACCAGCACGTGGTCGATCTGCGTGTACGTCGGGACGGCCCCCTCGCGCGGCCAGGTCGGGGTCCGCGCGGCCCCGGTGAGGCGGGCCGCGTCGTGCAGCCCCGTGTCGAGGACGTCCCGCAGGGCCGCGTGGTCCTGCGAGGCGTTGAAGTCACCGGCCAGCAGCACCGGCCCGGCGGGCGCCGCCCCTGCGGCCCAGGCCCGCAGCCGGCCCAGCTCCGTCCCCCACGCGTCCACCTGTCCTGGCAGCGGCGGCAGCGGGTGCGCGAGCCGGAGCCGTACGTCCCGGCCGCCGATCCGCGCCGTCGCGCCGGGCATCCCCATCGCGGCGGGCAGCGGGGCCTCGGCGGTCAGCGGGTAGGCGCTGAGGATCGCCGAGCCGGTGGAGCCCGCGCCGTCGACGGTCACCCGGTACGGCAGCCGGTCGCGCAGCCCGTCGGCGAGGGTCCGTACGCACGCCGGATCGCACTCGGAGACGAAGAGCAGCTGCGGCTGCTCGACGCGCGCCGCCGCCAGCAACCGGCCGGTCGCCTCGCCGAATTCGACGTTCGAGGCGAGCACCCGCACCCGCGCGAGGACCGGCCCGTTCGCCCCCGTGGAGTCGGGTCCGTACGGCTGGACGAACCAGAGCGTGACCGCGAGCACCGCGGCGGTGATCCCGACGAGGACCCGGCGGCGCGCGGCCAGCGCGAGCAGCAGCGCGAGCACGGCCGGGACGGTGAGCCACGGCAGCGCGGACAGCAGCTGCGGCACGGGCGTGACGCCGTCGACGCCGAGGAGCCTGCAGCCGCCCACCACGGCCGGGACGACGACGAGGAGCCCGGCGGCCCAGGCGGCGAGCGGCCGCGCGCCTGTGGGCGGTGCGGTGACGGGGTCGGGGTGCACCCGGCCAGTGTCACATCGCGGGGGTCCCGGGGGTTCCGGACGGCCCCGAGGTCCCGGAGGTTCCGGGAGTCTCGAAGGCGTCCTTTCCGTACGACTTGTCGTGCGCCAGCGCCCAGATCACGAAGACCGAGACCGCCATCGAGAACAGCGCCCACCAGGGCTGGTACGGCACGAACAGGAACTGGGCCACGATGTTGAGCGCGGCCAGCGTGATGCCGGCGACGCGTCCCCAGTAGAGGCCCTTGAGGATGCCGTAGCCCGTGATCGCCACCACGACGCCCAGGATCAGGTGGATAAAGCCCCAGGTGGTGAGGTTGAACTCGTAGACGTAGTCGCCGACCCGGGTGTAGACGTCGTCCTCGGCGATGGCGGCGATGCCCTGGAAGACGTCCATGATGCCGACGATCATCATCAGCGTGCCGGCGAAGAGCGTGCCTCCGGCCGCCCACTCGCCTGTGGTGTCCGTCTCGGGAGGTGCGGTGTCCTGGCTCATGACCTCATCGTCCGGTCGTCGGCCCCCGACGGAACGTCGTACGCGGCCGAACGGGTGAGGCCCCGTCACCGGGGGACGGTGACGGGGCCTCGGAGCCTTCGGCGGGCGTCAGCGCGCGCCGTTGCGGCGGAAGAGCGCGAGCGCGACACCGGCGGCGCCGGCGGCGACCAGCGCGGCGCCGCCCGCGAACAGCAGCCTGTCGTCGCCGCTCTGCGGCAGCTCCGCGCCGGCGGCGACGCCGCCCTTGGGCACGACGGTGGTCTGCGCGCCGGTCTGCACGACGGTCTGCTTCGCGGTGGAGGCGGGCTTGGCGGCCGGCTTCGTCGGCTCGGCGGACGGCTTGGCGTCGCACTTCGGGGCCGCGGGGAACGTGAGGGTCGACCACGGGATCGGGCCGCCGAACGACCGCATCTGGAAGGACGGGACGGACGGGGCCGGGTCGAGCAGGCCCTTGATGCGCGCGCCGCCGTAGAACGCGGTGTCGTGCTTCTTGTCCAGCGTCGCGAGGACCTTGCCGCCGCGCGAGACCTCGGCGACCGTGCCCTTCGGGCCGTTCGTCAGCTTGACGTCCATGCCCGCGACGAAGGCGGGGGCGGTGCGGGTCGCGGTGCAGCCGTCGACGCGGTCGGACCAGTCGCCGTCCTTGGCCTCGTTGCGGTACGAGGCGAGCTTGCCCTTCGTGTCCAGCGTGACCCAGTCGGTGGAGAACTGCATGCCCTTGCCCGCGCCGTCGACCTTCAGCTCCGCGGTGATCGTGTTGCGCTGGTCGTGCAGCACGGCCACGTACTTCGCGGGGCCCTGCTTGTACAGGGCGGCCCAACCGCCGCTGCGGAGGCTGCGGTTGCCGAGGTACTCGCCGGCCGGGACGACCGGGCCCTGGCCGTTGACCGGCAGCGGGTAGCTCTTCGTGCCGTCCGGGCCGGTGACCTTCAGGACCGGGGCGTGCTCCTCGATGCCGGTGAGCTTCAGCTCCAGGCCGTCGAGAACCTCGGCGGCGTTCTTCGTGTCGAGGACGGTGAGGACGCGGCCCATGTACGAGTCGCCCGGCTTCCAGTTCTCGCCGACGGCGCGGATCCAGGCCTCGGGGCCGTAGGCGGCGTCGTTGCGCAGCACGGCGACCTTGCCCTTGGCGATGAGGACCGGCTTGCCCTCGTACCGGTGGTTCTCGTCGGAGGCGGCGTTGCTCGCGGCCGGGTGCGTGACCGGGGCGGCGAACGCGGCGCCGGCGGTGGCGAGCGGGGTGAGGGCGGCGGCGGAGAGGGCCGCGGCGGCGATGGCGGTGCGAAGGGCGGTGCGCATAACGACTCCTGTGTGATGACAGGTGGACGGAGGAAGAGCCGCATGCCGCTGACGTCTCGTTCGAGTGGGGCCGTTGAGTTCTGGCTGGCTGCTGAGACGAATTTATGGATCTTGTGTGGGGGACGTGTCCGTTCCATGTCACGAGCGCGTGACACACGCGTGCGACAACGCTTGCGGTCATGATCCTGGATGTCTAGTATCCAGAATCATGAGGATGAGCGAAGGCGTCGAGTGGGCGCTGCACAGCTGTCTCAACCTGGCCTGGATCGGGTCGGAGCGAGCGGTGACCGCGGCGCGGCTCGCGGCGTACCACGAGCTGCCCGCGGCGTACCTCAACAAGCAGCTCCAGGCCCTCTCCCGGGCCGGGATCGTGGGCTCGGTCTCCGGCCCGAAGGGCGGCTTCCGGCTGGCCCGGCCGCTCGACCGGATCACCCTGATGGACGTCGTCGCGGCGATCGAAGGCCCTGATGAGGCCTTCCGCTGCACCGAGATCCGGCAGCAGGGCCCCGGCGCGGGCCCGGCGGAGGGGTATGCGGCGGAGTGTGCGATCGCGGGCGCGATGGGCCGCGCGGAGCTGGCCTGGCGGCGCGAGCTGGCCTCGCGGACGCTGGAGAGCCTGCGCGAGGAGGCGGAGCGGCAGGCGCCGGCGGCGCCGGACCGGATCCGCCGGTGGTTCGAGAACAACTGACGGCGCCTCTTGCGAGGCGCTCTTGGGGGGAGATTCTGGATGTCAAATATCCAGGAATTAGCGCAACGGCGGGACCGGCGGCAGGTCTCGGGGTGGGCCGGCATCGGCGCGGTCACGCTCGGGATCTTCTGCGTGTTGACCGCCGAACTGCTGCCGGTGGGCCTGCTCACACCGGTCGGCGCGGCGCTCGTCGCCGCCGCCGGGCTCAGCCTGGCCGCCGTCCCGGCGGCCGTACGCACCGGAAGGAAGCACCACTCATGAGCGACAGCACCGCCGACCAGCGCACCATCACCAACCCGCCCACGCTGCACGACCCGTCGCCCTTCGGCTACAGCCACGCCGCCTCCGCGCCCGGCGAACTCGTCTTCATCGGCGGCCAGTACGCCTCCGACGCGGAGACCGGCGCGCCCGTGCCCGGTGACTTCGCCGCGCAGGTCGAGCTGTCCTTCACGAACCTGCGCCGCGCCCTCGAGGGCGTGGGGCTCGGCTTCGAGCACGTGGTCAGGCTCGGCTCGTACATCGTCGATCACGACCTCGCGAAGCTGGAGGCGCTGGGCAAGGCGCTGCACGCCGCCTTCGGCGACCGGCTGCCCGCGCAGACGCTCAGCGGGGTCGCCGCGCTGGCGCTGCCGGGGATGCTCTTCGAGATCGACGCCGTGGCCGTGCGCCCGGCCGCCGGCTGATCCAGTTGCGGGGGCAGGGGCTCCGGGTGTGCCCTGGAGGGTGAGGTTCCCGAGGGGGCGAGCAGTGAAGGAGCTCCTGCCATGGCCGCACACGCAGCGGTGCCGACGCGGCACCACGCACGGCACTACGAGGGTGCGACGCAAGGCTGGGGCCTGCCGGCCACGCTGGGCGTCGCCTACGGCCTCTACACGTCGGCCGTGGCGCGCTCGGGCGGCGGGTGGTCCTGGGGCCAGCTCTGGCTCGGCCTGATCTCCGGGGTGGTCCTCATGGGCGCGGTCTACGGCCTGCGCACCTTCGGGTCCGCCCTCCCCCGCGAACTGCGCGCGGCGGCGTGGGGAACGCTGACGGGCGGCGCGATCGGCTTCCTGTTCAGCCTGTCCGGCACGAGCGTCCTGTCCTCGTCGGTCCTCGGGCTGCTGATCGCCTTGGCCACGGCCGTGGGCACGTTCTACGCCTTCTACGTGCACGAGGACGCCCGGGGCCGCCCGCTGAACCCGAGCTGACCTGGGCGGGGGCGCGCGGGTCGCGGTTCTCTGGCGGCCGCGTTCCGGCCGGTGGAGACTGGGAAGAGCGGCCCGAACGCCCCGGCCCGGAGGAAGCGCATGTCCGAGCTCGCCATCGAGACCGACGGACTGGTCAAGGTCTTCGGCACGAACCGCGCCGTGGACGGCGTCGACCTCCGTGTCCCGGCGGGCTCGGTGTACGGGGTGCTCGGCCCGAACGGGGCCGGGAAGACCACCGCCGTGAAGATGCTCGCGACCCTGCTCCGCCCCGACGGCGGCTCCGCCCGGGTCTTCGGCAGGGACGTGGTCCGGGAGGCCGACGCCGTGCGCGGCCGGGTCGGCTTCATCGGCCAGTACGCCTCCGTCGACGCGGACCTCACCGGCGCCGAGAACCTCGTCCTGCTCGGCCGGCTGCTCGGCCTCAGCCGCAAGGGGGCCCGCAGGCGCGGCGCGCAGCTGCTCGCCGCGTTCGGGCTCGCCGGGGCGGCGGACCGGCAGGTCAAGCACTACTCGGGCGGGATGCGGCGCCGCATCGACATCGCCGCCTCCCTGCTCAACGTCCCCGACCTGCTGTTCCTGGACGAGCCGACCACGGGCCTCGACCCGCGCAGCCGCAACCAGGTCTGGGACATCGTGCGGACGGTGGTCGCCCAGGGCACGACCGTCCTGCTCACCACGCAGTACCTGGACGAGGCCGACCGTCTGGCGTCCCGGATCGCCGTCATCGACCACGGGAAGGTGATCGCGGAGGGGACGAAGGGCGAGCTGAAGGCGTCCGTGGGCTCCGGTTCGGTGCATGTACGGCTCCGGGACCCGGGGCGGCGCCCGGAGGCGGAACGGCTCCTGGCGACCCAACTGCGGGCCTCCGTGCAGCTCGACCCGGACCCGGTCGCGCTGACCGCGACCGTGGACGGGCACGGGACGGATCTGGGCGCGGCCGAACAGGCCGCGCGGGCGCTCGCCGAGCTCGCCCGCGCCGGGATCACCGTCGACGACTTCGCGCTCGGCCAGCCCAGCCTCGACGAGGTCTTCCTGGCGCTCACGGACGGCGCCGACGAGAAGGGGACGCCGGCATGACCACCGTCACCACCGACAAGGACACGTCGGCCCTGGACTTCGTCGCGCCCAAGGCGGACGAACTGGCCGCGCTGCTCGTCGGCCACGAGCGCCCGCCGCGCCCCAGTGCGCTGTCGGCGTCGCTCACGTTCGGCCGGCGGGCCCTGCTGAAGATCAAGCACGTGCCGGAGCAGCTGTTCGACGTGACGCTGTTCCCGATCATGATGGTGCTGATGTACACGTACCTCTTCGGGGGCGCGCTGGCCGGCTCGGTCTCGGAGTACATCCAGTACCTGCTGCCGGGGATCCTGGTGATGAGCGTCGTGATGATCACGATGTACACCGGGGTGTCGGTGAACACGGACATCGAGAAGGGCGTCTTCGACCGCTTCCGCACCCTGCCGATCTGGCGGCCCGCGCCGATGGTCGGCTATCTCCTCGGCGACGTCGTCCGCTACCTGATCGCCTCGGCGGTGATGCTCGGCGTCGGCCTGCTCATCGGCTACCGCCCGGACGGCGGGGTCGTGGGCGTGCTGCTCGGGGTGGCGCTGCTCATGGTGTTCGCGTTCGGCTTCTCGTGGATCTGGACGATGTTCGGCCTGCTGCTGCGCAGCGAGAAGTCGGTCATGGGCGTCTCGATGATGGTGATCTTCCCGCTGGCCTTCCTCTCCAACGTCTTCGTCGACCCCAGCACCATGCCCGGCTGGCTCCAGGCCTTCGTGAACCACAACCCGGTCAGCCACGTCGTGACGGCCGTCCGCGACCTGATGGCGGGCGACTGGCCGGCGGCGGAGATCGCCTGGTCGCTGGGCTGGTCGGCGCTGTTCGCGGCGGTCTTCGGCGCGGTCACGATGCGGATCTACAACCGGAAGTAGCGAGTGCGGACCTACAACCGGAGGTAGCGAACCGGAGGTAGCGAACCGGACGTAGCGAACCGGACGTGCGCCGGAACGCACCGGGGCCCCGCCCCGGTGCGTTCCGCGTTCTGTCGTCTCAGTCGAACCGCAGGTCCGCCAGCTGCTGTTCGAAGGGGACGACCTCGTCGGTGTCCGTCGTGCGCGGCGGGCGGGCGGCGACAGCGGCCGCGAGGTCCGTGCCGGCGCGGGTGATGCGGGACGGGAGGCCGTCGGTGTACTCGTCGCCGCCCGAGCCCCAGTCCTCCGAGGCCGCGTAGACGGCCGTCGGGACGACCTGGGCGCGCAGGTACGCGAAGAGCGGGCGCAGGGCGTGGTCGAGGACCAGGGAGTGGCGGGCGGTGCCGCCGGTCGCGGCGACCAGGACCGGCACGCCGGTGAGGGCCGCCGGGTCGATCAGGTCGAAGAACGACTTGAACAGGCCGCTGTACGAGGCGGTGAAGACCGGCGTCACCGCCACGAGACCGTCAGCGCCCGTCACCGCGTCGATCGCCGCCTCCAGCTTCTGCGAGGGGAAGCCGGTGACGAAGTTGTTCGCGATGTCGACGGCGAGGTCGCGCAGTTCGACGACCTCGACGTCGACCGCGTACTCCTGCTCGGCCAGCTTGTACCGGGCCGCCTGGAGCAGGCGGTCGGCGAGCAGCCGGGTCGAGGACGGCGAGCTGAGGCCCGCGGACACGGCGACGAGCTTCAGGGTCTGCATGGTGACTCAAGCCTCCTGGGGCTGGGGCTGGGGCTGGGGCTGGGGCGGGGCTGGGGGACTTCTGGGCCGGCTTCCGGGGTTACCGCGCCGACTGCAGGGACTTCTCCGCGGACTCCTGTACCGACTCCCTTGCCGCCCTGGTCAGTTCCACCGCCGGGTGCAGCGGGGCCGTCGTCGGGACGTCCGCGGGGCGCAGGTTCTCGAACTCCTTGCGGAGCACCGGGACGACCTCCTCGCCGAGGATGTCGAGCTGCTCCAGGACGGTCTTCAGCGGCAGCCCGGCGTGGTCCACCAGGAACAGCTGGCGCTGGTAGTCGCCGACGTACTCGCGGAAGGACAGCGTGCGCTCGATGACCTCCTGCGGGGAGCCGACCGTCAGCGGCGTCTGCCGGCTGAACTCCTCCAGGGACGGGCCGTGCCCGTAGACCGGCGCGTTGTCGAAGTACGGGCGGAACTCCCGTACCGCGTCCTGCGAGTTCTTACCGATGAAGACCTGGCCGCCGAGGCCCACGATCGCCTGCTCCGGGGTGCCGTGGCCGTAGTGCGCGTACCTCTGGCGGTAGAGCCGGACCATCTTCTCGGTGTGCTGCTTGGGCCAGAAGATGTGGTTCGCGAAGAAGCCGTCGCCGTAGTACGCGGCCTGCTCGGCGATCTCCGGCGAGCGGATGGAGCCGTGCCAGACGAACGGCGGGACGCCGTCCAGCGGGCGCGGGGTGGACGTGAAGCCCTGGAGCGCGCTGCGGAACTTGCCCTCCCAGTCGACCACGTCCTCCCTCCACAGCCTGTGGAGGAGCGCGTAGTTCTCGATGGCGAGCGGGATGCCCTGGCGGATGTCCTGCCCGAACCACGGGTAGACCGGGCCGGTGTTGCCGCGGCCCATCATCAGGTCGACGCGCCCGTCCGCGAGGTGCTGGAGGGTGGCGTAGTCCTCGGCGATCTTCACCGGGTCGTTGGTGGTGATCAGCGTCGTGGACGTGGACAGGATGAGGTTCTCGGTGCGGGCCGCGATGTGGCCGAGCAGCGTCGTCGGGGAGGACGGCACGAACGGCGGGTTGTGGTGCTCGCCGGTCGCGAAGACGTCCAGTCCGACCTCCTCCGCCTTCAGCGCGATGGCGACGGTGTCCTTGATGCGCTCGTGCTCGGTGGGGGTGCGGCCGGCAGTGGGGTCGGTCGTCACGTCGCCGACGGTGAAGATGCCGAACTGCATCGTGGTCACCTCTCGCCTCTCGGGGTTCGTACACAGTAGTTGAAAGTTGAACTGACTCGCTCAACGGTACGCCCGTGCGGGCTATTCCCGGGGCGCCACGGGGTGACCCGGCTCACCCCGGAGGTCATGTTCCGGTCACGTAGAGTTCCGGGCGTGAGCTTCGTACCCCCGCCCCCGGTCTCGGTCGTCGGCATCGGCGCGGACGGCTGGGACGGGCTCCCCGAGGCCTCGCGCCGCGTCCTGCGCGCCGCCGAGGTCCTGATCGGCGGCCCCCGCCAGCTCGACCTGCTGCCCGCCGCCGACTGCCCCGGCGAGCGCGTCGGCTGGCCTTCGCCCCTCCGCCCCGCCGTCCCCGGCCTGCTCGCCGCCCACGAAGGACGCCGGATCGCGGTCCTCGCCAGCGGCGACCCGATGTTCTACGGCATCGGCCGCACGCTCACCGAGCTCGCCGGCCCCGACCGGCTCCACGTCCTGCCGCACCCCTCCTCCGTCTCGTACGCGTGCGCCCGCCTCGGCTGGCCCCTGGAGGCCGTGGAGACCGTCTCCCTCGTGGCCCGCCCGCTCGCCTCCCTCACCGCCGCGCTGCACCACGGCCGCCGCCTGCTCGTCCTCAGCGAGGGCGCCGGCACCCCCGCCGAGGTCGCCGGGCTGCTGAGCGACAAGGGGTACGGGGACAGCCGCCTGCGCGTCCTGGAGCAGCTCGGCTCCGACGCCGAGCGGGTCCTCGACGGCGCCGCCGCCGCCTGGGACCACGCCCCCGGCGCCGCGCTCAACGTCCTCGCGATCGACTGCGTGCGCGCGCCCGACGCCCCGCGCCTCGGCGCCGTCCCCGGCCTGCCGGACGAGGCGTACGAGCACGACGGGCAGCTCACCAAGCGGTATGTGCGCGCCGCGACCCTCGCCGCGCTCGCCCCCGCCCCCGGCGAAACGCTCTGGGACGTCGGCGGCGGCTCCGGCTCGATCGGCATCGAGTGGATGCGGACCGACCGCTCCTGCCGGGCCGTCGCCGTGGAGAAGCACCCCGAGCGCGCCGCCCGCATCGCCCGCAACGCCGCCGCCCTCGGCGTCCCGGGCCTTCAGATCGTCACCGGCCCCGCCCCCGAGGCGCTGGCCGGGCTGCCGGCCCCGGACGCGGTGTTCATCGGCGGCGGGCTCACCGCCCCCGGCCTGCTCGACGCCTGCTGGGCGGCGCTGCCGGCCGGCGGCCGGCTGGTCGCGAACACCGTGACGCTGGAGTCCGAGGCGCTGCTGGCGGACCGGTACCGCCGGCACGGCGGCGAGCTGGTCCGGCTCGCGGTCGCCCAGGCCGTCCCGGTGGGCGGCTTCACCGGCTGGCGCCAGGCGATGCCGGTCACCCAGTGGTCCGTCACGAAACCAGGAGTCCGAGCATGACCGTCTACTTCATCGGCGCCGGCCCCGGCGCGGCCGACCTGATCACCGTGCGCGGCGCGCGCACGCTCGCGTCCTGCGGGGTCTGCCTGTACGCGGGCTCGCTCGTCCCGCGCGAGCTGCTGGCCGAGTGCCCGCCGGACGCGCGGCTCATCGACACCGCGAACCTGGACCTGGACCGGATCGTCGCCGAGATCGTCCGCGCCCACGAGGAGGGTCACGACGTGGCCCGGCTGCACTCCGGCGACCCGTCCGTCTTCAGCGCGGTCGCCGAGCAGATGCGGCGGCTCGACGCGGCGGGGATCCCGTACGAGGTCGTGCCCGGCGTCCCCGCGTTCGCCGCGGCCGCCGCCGCGCTCAAGCGGGAGCTCACCGTCCCGACCGTCGGCCAGACCGTCATCCTGACCCGCATCGCCCAGCAGGCCACCCCCATGCCCGAGGGCGAGGACCTCGCCACCCTCGGCCGCAGCGGCGCGCTCCTGGTGCTCCACCTGGCCGCCCGCTATGTCGACCGCGTCGTCGCCGAACTGCTGCCGCACTACGGCCCCGAGTGCCCGGCCGCGGTCGTGGCGATGGCCAGCCGCCCCGACGAGCTGATCCTGCGCGGCACCCTCGACGACATCGCGTCCCAGGTGAAGGACGCCGGCGTCACCAAGACCGCGGTCATCCTCGTCGGCCGCACCCTGGCCGCCTCCCAGTTCCGCGACAGCCACCTGTACGACCCGGCCCGCGAGCGGCACGTCTGCTGACGGGGCGGACAGGCGGCGCTACGGCCCCTTCGGGGCCGAGCGCCCCACCACCGTGCCCGCGCGGTCGATGCAGATCACGTCGACCGCGACCGGGGCGCCGCGCAGGACCGCCAGGGCCTCGTCGCGGGCGCGGGCGGCGACCGCGTCGCCGAGGGGGACGCCGGCCGCCTCGCACAGGCGGAGCGCCGCGAGGCCGGTGTTGGCGGCGGTGATCTCCTCGGCCAGGGCCTCGGACGCGCCCGCCGCCCGCGCCAGGTCCGCGAGGAAGGGCTTGTCGACCTGGGAGCGGGCCGAATGCAGGTCCAGGTGCCCGGCGGCCAGCTTGGACAGCTTCGCGAAGCCCCCGCACAGCGTGAGCCGGTCCACCGGGTGCCGCCGGATGTACTTGAGGACCGCGCCCGCGAAGTCGCCCATGTCGAGCAGGGCGAGCTCGGGGAGCTCGTACACCTCCGTCACGGTCCGCTCGGACGTCGAGCCCGTGCAGCCCGCGACATGCGTGAGGTGCGCGGCCCGGGCCACGTCCACGCCCCGCCGGATGGAGTCGATCCACGCCGAGCAGGAGTACGGCACGACGATCCCGGTCGTGCCCAGGATGGAAAGGCCGCCCAGGATCCCGATCCGCGGGTTCCACGTGGAGCGGGCCAGCTCCTCCCCGTGATCGACGGAGAGCGTGATCTCCACGTCGCCCGTGCCGCCGTGCGCCGCGGCGACCCGCGCCACGTGGTCGCGCATCATCTGCCGCGGCACCGGGTTGATCGCCGGCTCGCCGACCTCCAGCGGCAGCCCCGGCAGGGTCACCGTCCCGACGCCGGACCCGGCCCGGAACACCACCCCGGACCCGGCCGGCAGCAGCCGTACCGTCGAGCGGACCAGCGCCCCGTGCGTCACGTCCGGGTCGTCGCCCGCGTCCTTGACGATCCCCGCCATGGCCCGGCCGCCGCCCAGCTTCTCCGCGGCGAGCGCGAACGACGGCGTCGGCCCCTTCGGCAGCGTGATCGTCACCGGGTCCGGGAAGTCGCCGGTGAGCAGCGCCGTGTACGCGGCGGTCGTCGCGGCCGTCGCACAGGCCCCGGTCGTCCAGCCGGGCCGCAGACCGGTGTGCTTGAGTTGGGCGTCGCGCCCGCCGCCTGCACTCATGAAAGGGCTCCCGTGCACGTTCTCATTCTCGGCGGGACCGCCGAAGCCCGCGCCCTCGCCGGGCTGCTCTGCCCCCACGCGCGGGTGACCAGCTCGCTCGCCGGGCGGGTGGCGAACCCGCGGCTGCCCGAGGGCGAGGTGCGGATCGGCGGGTTCGGCGGCCCGGACGGGCTCGCGCGGTGGATCGACGAGCACGGTGTGGACCGGGTCATCGACGCCACCCATCCCTTCGCCGAGCGGATCAGCTTCAACGCGGCCGCGGCGGCCGCCACCGCCCATGTTCCCCTGCTCGCCCTGCGCCGCCCCGGCTGGGTCCCGGTCGAGGGCGACGACTGGCGCGAGGCAGGCTCCCTCGAGGAGGCCGCGGCCGCGCTGGACGGGCTCGGGGAGAGGGTGTTCCTCACCACCGGGCGGATGGGGCTCTCGGTCTTCGCGGACTGCCCGCAGCAGTTCCTCGTACGGTCGGTGGACGCTCCCGAGCCCCCGATGCCGGCCCGCACCGAAGTCCTCCTGGACCGCGGCCCGTTCACTCTCCACGGCGAGCGCGAGCTGCTGCGGTCGCACCGCATCGAGGTCCTCGTCACGAAGGACAGCGGGGCCGCCGCGACCGCCCCGAAGCTCCAGGCGGCCCGCGAGGCCGGCATCCCGGTCGTCGTGGTCCGCCGCCCTCCCGCTCCCCAGGACGTGGAAACGGCCGCCTCCGTGGCGGAGGCGGCCGCTTGGGTCATGCGTCAGGACTAGACGCGTAAGTCCGAGTCGTCAGACGCGGTCCTGGACGACGGTGTACCAGTCGTACCAGCCCACCGCGATGCCGTCGGCCCGCATGGCCTCCAGGACGTAGAAGTACGTGTCACCCCTGGTCCCGGTGGCGTCGATGTAGCTGCGCGTCTCCGCGGGGAGCAGCCCGTCGTGCAGGGGCTCGTACGCCTGGGTCGCCTGGTTCCACCGGCTGACCCGGTAGCCGGTGATCGTGGCGCACGTCGCGGCGTCGTCGCACTTCCAGTTGACCGAGGGCCCGGGGCCGCCGATCAGCGTGTCGTGCGACGGGTCGCCGCCGCCGAGCGGCCAGTGGCGACCGGGCGTCCAGGACGGCCGGACGTCGAGCTCGGTGGCGTCCACGTGGGTGACGCCCGCGGCGCCAGGCAGCAGCGCGTTGCCCCAGCGGTCCTTGGCGACGACCGCGTACACGTAGGACTGGCCGTCCGGCAGGTCGCCGCAGAGGACGGCGAACGGGTCGCTCACGCCCTCATAGCACTGGGAGCTGACCCACGTGATCGTCTCGTCGTCCTGCCGGACGCCGGTCCAGACGGTGTACTTCTCGATGTCGTCCTCGGGCGAGGCGGCCCAGCTGACCAGCACGCCGTCCTTGCGCGGGGTGGCGGTCACGCCGGTGACCGGGCCGGGCGCGACGCGGTCGGCGGTGCGGACGGTGACCGGACCGGAGAACTCGGACTCGTTGCCGGCCATGTCGACCGCGGTGACCGCGTACGTGTAGGTCGCGCCCGGGGTCGTGCCGGTGTCCTGGCACAGGCCTTCGATCGGGTCGGAGCCCTGGACGTTGTACCTCGTGCAGGTCACGCGGGTGAGCTGGGTCTTGTCGAGCGTGGCGCCCGGCGAGCGCCAGATGCGGAAGTGCCCGTCGTTTTCGAGGTCCTGGAAGAACTCGCCCGGCATGTTCCAGTAGATGAAGTTGCCGTCCCGGGCGGCGTCCGACGTGATGTGCGTCGGGGCCTCCGGCGGGGTCCGGTCGACGCCGTCGCCGGACGCCGTGGCGGAGAACGCGCCCGCGTTGCCGGCCTCGTCGTACCCGCGGACCTGGTAGTACCGGTACTTCTTCACCGGCGCGGTCTTGTCCTCGTACATCGCCCCGCTGGTGGTGCCGAGCGGAGTGAACGGGCCGGTGGCCGTGTCGGACGAGTAGACCTCGAAGCGGACGGCGTCGGCGACCTCGTCCCAGCGCAGGGTGTTGATGTACGAGTCGCCCTGGACCGTGATCCCCGTCGGCGCCGCCGGACCCGTGCGGTCGGCGGAGACGGCGGTGACGTCGAGGCTTCCGGTGGATTCGAGACCGGCCTTGTCGACGGCGCGGATCTCGTAGAGGTAGGTCTGGCCGGTGGCCGGGGGTGCGTCGACGAAGGACGTGCCGGTGACCGGTGTCGTGCCGCTGACCCTGGCCCACGGGGCGGTGCCCAGCCGGCGGTACACGCGGTACCCGGCGAGGTCCATTTCCTTGTTGGCGGTCCAGCGCAGGGTGGTCTTGGCCGTCGCCCTGTCGTAGGCGGCCGTCAGGCCGGTGGGGTAGAGCGGCTTGACCGTGTCGACGGCCGCCTCGGTGCGCGGGGCGTAGGTGAACGCGGCGTAGGCGTAGCCGGTCCAGGCGACGTAGTCGACGCGGATGGTGTGCTTGCCGGCCGGGATGCTGAGGTCGACGGTCTTGCGGGCGGTGGCGGAGACGTTGCTCCACATGTCGATCTTGCGAACGCCGTCGACGTAGACGCGCATGCCGTCCTGCGTGGCCGCGTTGAGGCGGAAGGGGCCGCCGGAGCCGAAGTCCCGGGTGAGGGACCAGCGGA
>NZ_DATCVQ010000090.1:0-6674 GCF_036566765.1 Streptomyces sp. | reverse complement strand
TCGACCAAGCAGATCTTGGCGAGGTCAGCGATGCGGGCGGCGTCTTCAGGGGCGATCCGCCCGCGGCTGCGTGTGGTGGAGCACTTGGACGCTCCCCTGGCTCGGCCCCCGCGACGGGCGGAGGACGCTGTTCTCGCCAGGGGCCGCATACCCTGCCCTCGCGCCGGGTGCTCCCGCCGGCGTGTGCCGAGGCGAACGTGGCCGTTGCGATTCGGTGTGCCCGCGAGCCACATTCCAGGGGGTGGCACGTCGCCGTTTGCTCTGGTGACAGGGTGCGCAGGCATGTAACGTCTCTGTCAGCTGTCGTGGTTCGGACCTCCCATTGCCCACGCCCTAGGTGTGGGCGTTTTGCTGTGCTGTGCTGCAGGGACCAGGGCGATCACCTCCGCCTTCCACATGGGTGGGAGGCGTTCATCGACTGGAAGGCATGGCTATGGCTACGGGCACTGTGAAGTGGTTCAACGCGGAGAAGGGCTTCGGGTTCATCGCCCAGGACGGTGGCGGCCCGGATGTGTTCGCCCACTACTCCGCGATCAACTCCTCGGGCTTCCGTGAGCTCCAGGAGGGCCAGACGGTCACGTTTGACATCACCCAGGGCCAGAAGGGCCCGCAGGCGGAGAACATCAACCCCGCCTGACCTTCGCACCTCTGCCTGCGTCGACGCGACTTCGTCGGTTCGGCGAGCGGATCACCCGCAATGCACGTCGAGGGCCGCCCTGCACAGGCTGGGTGGCCCTCACGTGTGCTTGGCGACAATAGCCGCCCGACACCGGGATGTTTCGGCTGCCCAGAACGGACCGACCGAGCGGCGCCCCTGCAGTAGGCCCGCTCGTACAGACCTGCCCAGTCGTCGGAACCGTTGGCCACGGAGCTGATCTTGTTCTGCCACTCGACGCCGTGCGCCTGCGCCGGCTTCTCGAAGGTGTACGAATCCGTGGCGCCTTGGCCGCTGGGCTCGCTGTAGACACACAGCGTGCGGTCGGTGCAGCCCGGCCAGTCGACGGCACAGACCCGATCGTCGCGGACCGCCCTGCTTGGTTGGAACGGCCCCGCCCTCAGCCTTCGGCGAGGAGGCGGAGGCCCGTCCTACGTGGGATGAGGCGGGCGACCGTGGTGAAGAGGGTGTTCGCGCGGCCGGAGGCGACAGTGGGGTGGCGTCGTTCGCGCAGGGCGGTGAGGGCAGTGGCGGCGACCGCCTCCGGTGACTGGACCAGGGCGGACGGGGTATCCGCGTGGAGCCCGGGACGGGTGGTGGTCGGGCCGGGGCACAGGCCCAGCACGTAGACGCCGTGCGCTTTCTGCTCGTACCAGAGGGCCTCGGAGAAGGACGTGACGAAGGCCTTGGTGGCGCTGTAGACCGCCTGGTCGGGCTTGGGCGTGAAGGCGAGGGTCGAGGAGACGTTGACGAGGGCGGCTCCGGGGCGGGCGGCAGCGAGGAACGCGTGGGCGAGCGTGACGACTGCCTCGCAGTTGAGGCGGATCGCCGCCTGGACCTGATCGAGGTCGGAGCTTGCGAAGGATCCTGAGTGGCCGAGGCCGGCGTTGTTGACCAGGAGGTCGTAAGGCCGTGCCTTGAGTGCGGCGGTGATGTCGCGGAGGCCCGATGGTGTAGCGAGGTCGGCAGTCAGGTAGTCGTGTGGGCCGTCAAGTTCCTCCATGAGGGACTTCAGGGCTTGTTCGGTGCGGGCCACGGCGGTGATCGTGTGGCCGTCGGCGGCCAGGGCATGGGCGAGGGCGCGGCCGATGCCCTTGGTGGCGCCGGTGATCAGGGTGCGGGTCACTTCTCCGCCTGCGGCGCAGTGGCGGGCGAGTAGAGGAAGGAGAACCGTTCCATCACGTTCTGACGCCGGGTGTTGTGGAAGGCAGCGATCCGCCAGGTGGCGTCGGCGTCGCGGACCAGGGTGTACGTCTGAACCTTCGAGAGTTCGTCGGCTCCGGGCTTGCTACCGGTGTAGTCGTCGCCGCGGCCCGTGAGGAGGACGACG
Organism: Streptomyces sp.; assembly: GCF_036566765.1. GTDB lineage: Bacteria > Actinomycetota > Actinomycetes > Streptomycetales > Streptomycetaceae > Streptomyces. The sequence continues at coordinate 4,689 of NZ_DATCVQ010000090.1, read as the reverse complement.
TCCTTGCCGAGGAACCGCATGTCGAGGTACGCGGCGGCGAGCTTGCTGCCCTTGACGAAGTCGTTGAAGAGCGCCCGGTGGCCCTCGGTGATGTCGGGGCGACCCTCGTAGTGACTGCCTATGTACGTGGTGTAGGTGGCGTTCTCAGTGAACTGGCGGCCATATGCGTCCGCGTCACCGTGCCCCCAGGCGGCGGTGAGGGCGTCGAGGGTGGCGCAGACGGCCTCACCGTCGCGGCGGTCGGCGTCGGCCGGGATCGTGTCGGTGCAGGCTTCGACGCCGGTGCGCTGCACCTCGGAGGTGGCGTCGAGATAGACGTACGCGCCTCCGACGCCGAGAGCGAGGACGGCGACGGTGGCGAGGGTGGTGCGCTTGACGACCTTGGCGTTCATGGCGATGCCTTTCGATCGGTCCGGGCGGGCAGGTGGCGACTGCCGCCGCATTGGCTACACTTGTGCAGCAACTGCACGCATGCATTATCTGCACACATGCAGATATTAGGCAAGGGGACGATGTGTCGACGGCGGAACGGGACGACCGGCGGGCGATCTTTCGCGAGTACATCGATGCCGTGGGCCTGCACGGCATGGCCGGCGCGGAGGCGGCGGGCCTTCAGGCGTCCGAGTGGTACGCCCTCAGTCGCATCACCCTGGCGGGCGGGCTCACCTCGGGCGAACTCGCGGCCGGGACGGGCCTCACGACAGGCGCGACGACGCGGCTGATCGACCGGCTGGAGCGTGCGGGGTACGTTCGCCGCGCCGCGGACCCCGGCGACAGGCGCAAGGTCGTCGTGGAGGCCGTACCCGACGCACTGTCGGAGGTCGAGGCGGTCGTGGCACCGGCGCGGCGACGGATCGCGGAGGTGCTCGCCTCCTACACCCCGGAGCAATTGGACCTGATCTTTGACTACTTCACCCGGGCGGCTCCGGCGTTCCGGGCCGCGACGGAGGAGATCCGGGCAGCGACGCGAGAGCGCAAGGAATCTTGAGCAGTGTCTGGAGCGTCATGCTCATCCTCAGCGAAGTCCACGGAGCCGAGAACGTACGCTCGTCGTCTGGTTCCACTGACTCATGACACTGACTCATGACCGAGCATCCACTCGGCCAGACGGGCCGACTACGGCGCTCAGTCACATCACAGCCGTTCGGGCGCTGCACCCGCTCCGCGACGGGGCGGTGAACGTCAGGGATTCAGCCTGCGCATGGGCGCCCGGTCCAGTATCTCGATGTACATGATCCGGCCGCGCACGACGTCGAGGACCAACATGCCCTTCGAAGGCAAGAGCGGCACGCACCGGTGGCCCTCGCCGTACGGCTTCCCCTTCTGGTGCACCGCCGTGTGGATGCTCTGACAGAAGTCGTCGCCACAGTCGCACATGGCGACCAGACGCACATCCTGCACGCAGATTGCCAACTCGTGCTCTCCCTCGTCTTCCAAGAGGGTGGTGAGCTCGCCAATGAGGTCGGGGAAGGCGTCACGAACGAGGGGATGGTCCTGCTCCATGCAGGGAGGGTAGTCGCAGCGGCACACCAAGTCCGTTATGGGCCAGATCCGGGTCAGGGAGTACGCCCCCGCGTCCGATCAAGCCGCCGGCAGCGCGCCCGCGTGTGCAGCGGCCAGCGCTACGCGGACCGCCTGGCCTGCGGTCGTCTCATCGACACGTTCACCGGTGAACGCGAGCCGGAAGTAGATCGGCGCGACGAGGGTCTTGAGGAGCTCGGTCGAGTTGGTGTCCGGGGGTAGTTCGCCGCGTTCAACGGCTCGGGTGACGACAATCTCCGCTCGCCGGAACCGGTCGCCGAAGACCGCGTCTTTGACCTCGGCAAGCTTCGGGGTGCGACCGGCCTCCGCAAGGACGGTGGCGAGCAGGGCCTGGCCTGCTTCCGAGGTCATCGTGGTGACCACGGAACAGGCCAGCTCACGCAGATCGCTCTCGACCGCCCCGGTGTCGGGGATCGGGACCTCCACGGCGAAGTGCTTGGTGAGCGCGTCTGCGACAAGGCTGTCCGAGTCCTTCCAGTTCCGGTAGATCGTCGTCTTGTGCACTCCCGCCCGCTGGGCGACGCCATCGACCGTCATCGCCGCGTAACCCCCCTTCGTCAGCTCGGTGATGGTCGCTGCCAGAACGACGGCGCGCATCTTGTCACCCCGCCCGACGGCGCGGGCGCGCTGCGGGGATGACGCAGCAGACTCCATTGCAACTCCTCGTTGCGTTGAGGACGGATGTGAGACATGCTCAGGCTATCGCAACTACCAGTTGCAATGGAGTTGGGCTCGCTCAGCCCTGCCGACACTCTTGACCACGACGGAACGAGACCCCCATGACTGACGACTCCCTGGCGACCGCCTCGGCCTCACCTCGCGACCGCGCCGCAGCGGTCGCACACGCTGCGGACCATCGCCCCAATCGCCCGTTATCGCGAGCGGTTCAGCGGTCGAGGTGGACGCCGGCTGCCATCCCCGACCAGTCGGGACGGCTGGCCGTCGTCACCGGCGCCAACAGCGGCATCGGCTACGCAACCGCCCGTGAACTCGCCCGCCACGGCGCCCATGTCGTCCTGGCCTGTCGCAACCCCGAGCGCGGACAAGCCGCCCTGGAGCGACTGCGGGGCGAAGTGCACGGCGCCCGAGCCGAACTGCGTTCACTCGACCTTGCCGACCTGAGATCCGTCCGCAGCTTCGCCGAAGGCTGGGACCATGACCGGCTCGATCTCCTGGTCAACAACGCCGGCGTCGCGATGGTGCCGTTCTCCCGGACCGCCGATGGCTTCGAGTCGCAGTTCGGCATCAATCACCTCGCAGGATTCGCGCTCACCGGTCTGCTCATGCCTCATCTGCTTGCCGCCGCCGACCCGCGCGTGGTGACCGTCAGCAGCGAGGGGCAGCGATTCGCTCGCTTCGACAGGGCCAACCTCAATGCCGAACGCCGCTACCGAGCAGCGTTCGCCTACGTACAGTCCAAGCGGGCCAACCTCTACTCCGCCATGGAACTGCAGCGGCGCGCTGACGGGGCCGGGCTTCGGCTGCGCAGCATGGCCGTCGCCCCAGGCCTCACACGCTCCAACGTGCTCACCGGCGGCGCCAACGGCACAAGGGGCCGCGCCTACAGGGCTCTCACGCGCGCGCTCGTACGCATCGCCTTCCGCCCCGCAGCGGAGGGCGCCAAGACCTCTCTGTACGCCGCGACCGTCCCCGACCTGCCCGGCGGGAGCTACGTCGTGCCCGACGGGCCCTTCCAACTCCGCGGCGAGCCGACGCTCCGCAGCCGGGAGCGCGCCATCGAGGACCCCGCCACAGCCCAGTGGCTGTGGGCGTTCTCGGAACAGCTGACCGGCGTGCGTTACCCGCTGTCTGACCCGGCATCCCGTGGATGAGCAGTTCTGAGAGACCGCGGACGCCTACCGGACTTCGTCCGGTTTCCGTCGACCGGCGCGAGCGACCCGACCGGCCTGCTCGTGGCCGTGCCCAAGGTGGTTGGGTGCAGCGGTCGGGAGGCCCGTCATCGGGAAACGCCGGAACCCCGCATGATCGGCCGGCCACCGTACGCACATGCCGCGCTGCCGAACGCGGCATGTGAGGGGCCCGCTCGCGGCGATGCCTACGGCGTGCCGGGAAGCCGGACCGTGATGCGGAGACCGCCGTCCGGGCGGGGGACGAGGTCGAGGGTCCCGTCGTGGGCGCGGACGATGCTGTGCACGATGGCCAGGCCGAGACCGACGCCGGCGTGCTCGTCGGTGCGTACGCGTTCCGTTCCGCGCTGGAAGGGTTCGGTGAGGGTCGGTACGAGTTCGGGTGGGAGCCTACGGCCCGTGTTCTCGATCCGGAGCACGCTCGTGTCGCCGTGCGCCTCGGTGTGGACCGTCACGGTGCCGCCGGCGGGGAGGTTGTGGACGATGGCGTTCTGGACGAGGTTCGTCGCCATCCGCAGCAGGAGCTCCGCGGAGCCGCTGGTCGGGGCCGCCCCGCCGGTGACATCGAGCGTGATCCGGCGCTGTTCGGCGTGGGGAAGCAGTGTTTCGGCGGCTTCTTCGGCGATGAGGGAGAGGTCGACGCTCTCGCGGGTGAAGTTTCCGCGGTCGCCGCGGCTGAGCAGCAGGAGGGCCTCGGTGAGGTCGATCGCCCGCTTGTTGACGGCGTGCAGGCGTTCGATGAGTTCGCCCCGGACTCGCGTGGGATCCTTGCGGGCGACGTCGAGCAGTGTCCGCGAGATCGCCAGCGGGGTGCGCAGTTCGTGGGAGGCGTTCGCGGCGAACCTCTGCTGCTCGGCGACGTGCGACTCGAGTTGTTCGACCATGGTGTCGAACGCGTCGGCGAGTTCACGGAATTCGTCCTGACGGCCCTCCATGTGGATCCGATGGGACAGCGATCCCGTCCCGGCCGTCCGTGCCGCGGCCGTGATCCGTGTGAGCGGTGCGAGCATCCGGCCGGCCAGGATCCATCCCCCGACGAGGCCGAACACGAGCAGGAAGGCCATCGCCACGGCCGCGGCGGGGAAAAAGGTACGCACGAGGAGGTAGCGGTTGGGCGAGACCCCGAGAAGGCCCTGCTGGTTGTCGGGTACGTAGCGCAGCAGGAACCCCCACACCACGGCCAGCAGGAGAGCGCCGGCGACCGCGAGGAACCCGGCGTAGCTGAGGGTGAGCTTCAGTCGGGCGCTGAGCCCTGGGCGTCTAGGCATGCGTACGGCCG
>NZ_DATCVQ010000089.1:0-1547 GCF_036566765.1 Streptomyces sp. | reverse complement strand
CCGCCCCCGCCCCCGCCCGTCCCCGTGATCCGTTCGAGGTCGGTCACCAGGGAGTCGAGCCACGCCACGGTCACGTAGTACGGCGGCGGCGCGTCTCTCGGCTCCGCCTCGAACCCCGCGACGGTGGGGTCCCGGAGCGGTATCGGGGCCTCGGGGGTGTCGCCTCCCGGGTCGAGCGCGGCCGAGACCAGCAGCATCCGGCCGACCACCCGGTCTCCCAGCCGCAGTACCTCCGCGGCGGCCTCCTGGCCCAGCGGGGGCACTACCGTCGGTCCCGCCGGGCCGGCCGGTGGCGGGGGCGGGATCAGCAGCCGATCCGAGCCCCACAGGGTGTGGTGGCCCATCATCAACGTGGCCTGCCAGTCCGGCTCCGTGCGCCGCGCCCCCACGTACAGCACCCCCTCCAGCTCCCCGGGCTCGCTCCGGAACTGGGCGAACGCCGCCTCGGCGAGGATCAGGTTGTGCTGCAGGGACCGGTGCCCCGCCGCCGTGACCCGCGGTTCGCGCGTCCCGCCCGCCACCACCGCCGCGACCGTGGCCACCACGATCTCCGCGGCCGTGCGCAGCAACTCCGCGCCCGACCGCCGCAGCTCGTCGTGCGCGCCGCGCGGCCACGCCAGCAGCCCGAAGACCGCGCCGATCGCGCTGCCCGCCAGCACCTCCAGGAGCCGGAACTCGGCCAGTTGCCACGTCGTGTGCGCCAGCTGCGCGAACGCCAGCGTGATCACGATCGTGAACAGGGCCTGCGCCCACCCCACGCCCCTGACCGGGCCGAGCGTGAACGCGCAGAGCATCAGCAGCGGCAGCGTCGCCGCGTACACGACGGTGTCCGAGCCCACGGCGATCAGCAGCCCGGCCGCCACCACCGCCCCGACCAGCGTGCCCGTCAGCGCCAGCCGCACGGTCACCCGCGTCCCCGCCACCGTGGTGCGGGTCAGCGTCAGCGTCGCGAGCAGCGCCCAGAAGCCGTGCGGCAGCGTGTCCACCCCGGCGACCAGGCGGGCCGCCGCCAGCGCCAGGCCGATCCGCACCGCGTTCTGGAAGTACACCGACCGCTGACCCGCGTTGCCCTCCAGCCGGTGCCACCACAGCTGCGGGGCGCGCTTCCCCGCGTACCAGAACCGGCCCGGCGAGGCGACCGCCCCGGCGGCCCGGCCCCGCACGGCGACGGACGCGGCCATCGACAGCGCGAGCGTGGCGTCCGCGATCTCCAGCACGGCCGCGCGCCGCCGCAGCACGCGGGCGGGCGTGCCGCTCTCGGCCGCCCCGGCCACCAGCTCCGAGCGAGCCCGGCCCAGTTCGTCGTGCGGCCGGGGGCCGGCCGCACGCCCCTCCGCCAGCCGTAGGGCCGTCTGCTCCGCGACCCGCGCCACCGCGCTGAGGACGTCCGGGGCGGTGGGGACCTGGCCGGGGCCGTGCGGGGCCGTGGGTACGGGGCCGGAGACGACCGGATCTGCGAGTACGCGGCCGGCGCCGTCCGAATCCGTGGGTACGCGGCCGGAGCCGTCCGGCCCCTGCGTACCGCTGCCCCCACCCACCGCCCCCAA
>NZ_DATCVQ010000088.1:0-10121 GCF_036566765.1 Streptomyces sp. | reverse complement strand
GCGGTGTGCAGCGCGCCCCAGCCGCGGTGGTCGCGCCGGAGCACGCGCTCGACCGCCCCCGCGGCCCGGCCGAAGGCGGCGACGGGATGGCCCCGGCGGGGGTCGCCCAGGGCGAGGTCGGCCACCAGACCGGCGGTGGCGCCGTACGCGAAGACAGCTGTGGCGGAACTGCGGCCAGGCATGGCGCATTGTCCTCACTCAGGGTCCGCGCCCTGGCTCGACGTGACCGGCGGCGAGAGTTCCTGGCTCCCGGGGTCGTACCCGGTCACAGTGGCGGGACCGCGCCGGATTCGCACCGGGCTTCCTCTTCGTTGCCGCCGTAATGGCCCCGTGAGTCCACCACGCCCCCCGAACGGCCGTCAACTCACTCTTGACCTGCGAGGGATCACTGTGCGAAGCACCACAAACACGACGGCCGGGCGGGTCGCACCCGAAGGTGCGGCCCGCCCGGCCGGGGGAGCTGGTGTCGTCAGGCGACGATCAGATAGATGCCGTACGCGACGGCCGCCGCGCACAGCGCGAAGCAGGCGTACGCGCCGGTCCGCGCGAGAGCGGCGGAGCCGCCCTGCGCGGCGGCCTGCTCCTGCTTGGAGAGGCCGACGATGCCGAGGGTGAACAGGCCCACGAGGGCGACGGTCGCCACGAGGCTGACTCCGAAGACGGAGCCGAGAGCTGCCCAGTCGATCTTCATGTGGTTCGTTCCTTACAGCGCGGCGGCGGGGGCCGGGGGAGCGGCCGGGTCCGTGGAGGCCGGCGTCGGGATGGTGGTCTTCAGGTCCTCGTCCGCGACGGCGGCGACGGAGCCGGCCGGCGGCGGGGTGACGGCCGCGATGGCGGTGGTCACGACGCCCGCGGGCTCGTCGTCCTCGGAGACCTCGTTGACGTTGGTGTGGTCGACGACCTGGCGGCGGGAGACCAGCCAGATCCCGACACAGGAGGCGACCAGGAAGGCCGCGACGGCGTAGACGCCCCAGTCGCCCTGGCGCGCGACGTACTCGGCGCCGGCCGCGACCAGGCCCGCGGCCGGAAGGGTCAGGCCCCAGGCGACGAACATCCGGGTGGCGGTCGACCAGCGGACGACACCGCCCTTGCGGCCGAGGCCGGCGCCCATGACGGCACCGGAGACGGAGTGCGTGGTCGAGAGGGAGAAGCCGAGGGTGGAGGAGGCCAGGATGACGGTGGCCGCACTGGTCTGGGCGGCGAAGCCCTGCTGCGGCTGGAGGTCCGTGAGGCCCTTGCCCATCGTGCGGATGATGCGCCAGCCGCCAAGGTAGGTGCCGAGCGCGATCGCCGTGCCGGCGGAGACGATGACCCAGACGGGCGGGTTGGAGCCCGGGGCAAGGACGCCGCCGGCGACCAGGGCCAGGGTGATGATGCCCATCGTCTTCTGAGCGTCGTTGGTGCCGTGGGCGAGGGAGACGAGACCGGCGGAGGCGATCTGGCCGGCCCGGTAGCCCTTCTCGGTCGTCTTGTCGTCCGCGTTCTTGCCGATGCGGTACGTCAGGCGGGCGGCGAACATTGCGGCGATGCCGGCCACCAGCGGGGCGGCGACGGCCGGGATGAGCACCTTGGTGACGACGACGTCGCCGTTGACGCCACTGAGGCCGATCGAGGCGACGGTCGCGCCGACGAGGCCGCCCATCAGGGCGTGGGAGGAGCTGGACGGCAGACCGACCAGCCAGGTCACCAGATTCCAGAGAATCGCGCCGACCAGTGCGGCGAGGATGACTTCGGGCTGGATGCCCTCCTCGTTCACGAGTCCCTTGGAGATCGTCTTGGCGACCTCGACGGACAGGAACGCGCCGACCAGATTCAGCACGGCGGACATGGCCACCGCCGTCTTGGGCTTGAGGGCACCGGTCGAGATGGTCGTCGCCATCGCGTTGGCGGTGTCGTGGAAACCGTTCGTGAAATCGAACACGAGAGCTGTCACGACCACAATGGCGAGCAGCAGCGTGAGGTGTTCCATTTACCCAGGCAATCGTTTGACGTCAGTGGCTGGACGAACGTAGGCAACCTGAGTGAACGGAAGATGAACTGGGTCGGGCGATGGGGTGTCTCGAACCGGGATCCGGGGATTCCGCTTGAGTGTTGGGCGCTGCCGGGTCGCTCGAACGAGCGGGCGTGACCGGCGGTAATGCCCGCAGTTACGGGGGAGTAGGCGGCATGTGCCGGTTCGGCCCCTCTCGCCCGGCGGTCCGCAGGGGCCCGTCCGACGCGATCGGAAGAGATTCTGGTCACTCCGGCGCCCCGCGTCCGCTGGCAGCCCGCCCCACCCGTGCCGACACTGGAACGGTGCGCCCGGCTACAGCGACGGCAGCGGCCGTCACCACCCTGATCGGCGTCGGCGCGGCCCTGTACGCGGCCGGCCGGTACGCCAGTGACGCGGCCCTCAACGCGCCGCCCGGCCGGGCCCTGCCCGGCGACCCCCGACTCACCGTGCACGCCACCGGACCCGGCCGGATCACCCTGACCCGCAGCCTCGCCGCGCTGCGCCCGGGCACGTACGGCATCGAGGGCCCCGACGTGCACGCCGTCGTCGGCCCCGTGCTCGACCACGTCCCGCACACCGCCGACACCGTCGTACGCCGCCTCGAACGCGTCGAACAGGGCGCCCTGCAGACCGGCGCCCGGGTCCGGTTCACCCCGCAGCTGCACACCGGCACCCCGCTCAGCGCCCTCGGCGTCGACTACCAGGACGTCGACATCCCCGGCGAGCTCGGCTCCCTGCCCGCCTGGCACGTGCCCGGGCCCCGCCGCACCTGGGTGATCACCCTGCACGGCCTCGGCACCACCCGGCAGCACCCCCTCAACCTGCTGCCCTTCCTGCACCGGCGCCAGATCCCCGTCCTCATGCCCGCCTACCGCGGCGACCCCGGCGCCCCCAGCTCCCCGGACGGCCTCGGCCACCTCGGCGACTCCGAGTGGCGCGACGTCGACGCGGCCATCCGGCACGCGGTCCGGCACGGCGCGGAGAAGGTCGTCCTGTACGGCTGGTCCACCGGCGCCACCATGGCCCTGCACGCAGCCGTCGGCTCCGGGCTGCGCGAGCGGGTCGCGGGGCTCGTGCTCGACTCCCCGGTACTCGACCAGGAGGCCACCCTGCGCGCCCTCGCCGCCGCCCGCCACACCCCCGGCCCGCTGCTGCCGCTCGCCGTCCGCGCCGCGCGCAGCAGGAGCGGACTCGGCGAGTCGCCCCTGGAGACCGCCGACCCGCAGGCCCTGCGCGTCCCGACGCTGCTCTTCCACGGCCCCGACGACACGATCGCGCCCTGGGAGGCGTCCCGGGAACTCGCCGCACTCCGCCCGGACCTGGTGAACCTGCGGGCCGTCCCGCACGCCCCGCACGCGGCCATGTGGAACGCCGACCCGACCCCCTACGAAGAGGCCCTGCGCCGCTTCCTCGTCCCCCTCCTCTAGCAGGGCTCCAGCAGGGTCGGGGCATTCCGATTGGGCTTTCGGGCCGTCAGCGGGAAGACTGCCCCCGTGACGTCTCGAAAGCCTGATGAGCAATTGGCGCGCAACTCCAGACTCCGACTCGTCCGTCCGCGGGCCCTCGCCACGGCCCGACGGGCCGTGACGACCCGGCGGACCCGGCCGGCGCCGCGGCCGCCCGAGGGCACACCGCCCCGCCACGAACTGGCCCGCCAGGCGAGGACGGTCCTCGACGACGCCGTCCGGATCGCCCGCTGGGCCTCCGTCGCACGAGCCCCCGAAGCCCTCCCCGCCCAGGAACGGGCCGCCGCCGAACTCGACCTGACGCCCGACCAGATCCGGGCCGGCTGGGACCGCGCACGGCTCGCCGGGCTCGTCGAGCTGCACGGCGACACCGCCCGCCCCGGCTGGCGGCTGCACGCCTGGGACCGCGACGACTCCGCCGTCCTGCGCGGCTGGGTCGCCCTCTTCGACGCCTGGTCCCTGGTTCACCCCGTCCCGGAGGACGTCGCCCCCGGCGACGTCGCCGAGGTCGTCGAGGCCGTGCCCCAGGTGCTCTCCCTCCTCCAGCTGTCCGCCGGGCCCGTGCTCGTCCCGGCCCTGCTCGACCTGCTCCAGCAGCGCGTCGAGGAACTGCGCGAGGAGCGCTGCGAGGTGCCCGCCGCCGACACTGCCGCGGACGCCGGCCCGACCGTCTCCGGCGCGCCCACGGCGGAGGCGCTCGCGCCGCTGCTCGGCTGGGCCCTGGAGGGCCTCGGCGCCGTCGGCGCGCTCACCCTCGGCCAGAACCAGGCCACCCTCACCCCGCTCGGCAACTGGGCGGTCTGGGTCAAGCTGGAGCAGATCTGCGTCGCCGCGCAGAGCCCGGCCGGCAACATCGAGCAGTCCGCCGAGGACATGCTGCGCGGCTGCGCCCGGCTCACCCCCGGCCCGGCCCGCGCCGAGTACCGCGCCTGGCTCGCCGCCCGCACCCTCGGCAGCGCCATCGGCGAACTGCTCGCCGTCGCCCGCGGCGAGGACGCGCTGCTGCGCGGCCTCGCCTTCGAGGCGCTCCGCGTCGTCGGCGCGCCCGCCGAGGCGGAGGTGCGGGCCGTCGCCGAGGAGCCCTCGCTGCGCCCGTACGCGCTGCTCTGGCTCGCCGAGTACGAGGGCGCCGACCCTGACGACGCTCCGGACGTGCTCACCCGGGAGGAGGCCACCTGGCTCTGGGTGGACACCGCCGCGGCCGTCGCCGACCACGGGGAGAGCACCCTGCTGGTCCGCCACCTCGACTCCGCCGTGCAGGGCACCGTCCCCGCCCTGCTCGACGAGGTCCGGGCCGTCGGCCACCCGCGCACCGTGCAGGTCCTCGTCGCGCTCGCCGCGGCGCACCCCGACCCGGCCCTCGCCAAGGCGGTCCGGCGGGCCGCCTTCCAGGTCCACACCGGCGGAGCCTGAGTCCGGCAGGTTCTACGAGGCGCCGGGGGCGTACGTCCCGAAGCTCCAGACGTTGCCCTCGGCGTCGCGGGCCATGTAGTCCCGCGAGCCGTACTCCTGGTCGGTCGGCGGCATCACGATCTCCACGCCGTGGGCGACGGCTCTCGCGTGGTGGTCGTCGACGTCGGTCACGTGGATGTAGACGCCGACCGGGCCGGCGGAGGCCATCAGCTTGTCGAACTCGCTGCCGGTGCCCGAGCTGCCGAGCATCACCATGCCGTTGCCGTAGACGAGCTCGGCGTGCAGCACACGGCCGTCCTCCCCCTCGTACACGGCGTGCTCGGTGAAGCCGAACGCCTCCGTGAGCAGCTTGATCGCGGCCTTGGCGTCCTCGTAGCGCAGGGTCGGACAGATGTCGGGTGCCTCGGACATTCCGATCACTTCCTCTCCATGTGACCTGGATCTCAGTCTGGCAGCCGTCACTGACGACGGGGTGAACAACGGGGTGAACTCCGGCTCAGCGGAAGGTGTTGCACCGCGCCATGTCACCGGTCCGGTAGCCGGTGTCGAACCACTGCTGCCGCTGCGCCGCCGAGCCGTGCGTCCAGTTCTCCGGCGTCACCCGGCCCTGGAACCGCTCCTGGATCCGGTCGTCGCCCACCGCGGCCGCCGCGTCCAGGCCGTCCTGGATGTCGGCGGCCGTCAGCCGGGTCAGCAGCGGCCGCCCGGTCCGCTCGTCCGGCGTGGTCGTCGCGTGCCGCGCCCACACGCCCGCGTAGCAGTCCGCCTGCAGCTCCACCCGCACCGCGCTCGAGTTCGCGCCCGTCCGCCCGTCCTGCGCCCGGCTCAGCGTCCCCATCATGTTCTGCACGTGGTGCCCGTACTCGTGCGCCACCACATACGCCTGCGCGAACGGGCCGCCGCCGGCGCCGAACTTCGTCCGCAGCTCCTGGAAGAAGCCCAGGTCCAGATAGACCTGCCGGTCGCCCGGGCAGTAGAACGGCCCGACCGCGGAGCTCGCCGTCCCGCACGCCGTCCCCACCCGGTCCGTGAACATCACCGTGCGCGCGTCGCCGTACCGGCCGCCCCGCCGCGCGTACTCGGCGCGCCAGTAGTCCTGCACGCTGTTGACCACCGCGACGATCCGGCAGTCCTCCCGGGCGTTCGCGTCCGCGCCGGTCCGGCAGGACCGGTCCACCTGGGCGGCGTACGAGGAGGTCGCCACCGGGTCGTCGGTCCCGGACGACAGCCCCAGCTGCTCGGGACCCACCCCGAAGAGCAGTCCGAGGATCAGGGCGATGAGGCCGACGACGCCGCCGCCGACGGTGGCCCTGCCGCCGGGGATCCGGCTGCCCCGGGCGTCGCGTACCTCCGAGGTGTCCAGGTCGGCGTCGTCGTCGAACTGCATGGGCCACCACCCTCCGCGTCGCTGCCGCGGCAGGGGCCGCCGCCCTGCGCCGAGTATCGATCAGCCCGGACCGTCCCGCCCCTTGTGGCGATCTTGCGAAGGAAAACCAGTTGCATGCGCCCGTTAGACTGGCCTCATGGCCATTCTCCCCGCGCATTAGACGGCGTCGAAGCCCGCAGCGCCCGTCCTTCCGCCGTCCCACCCGCCCTGGAGTCTGTCCGTGATCACCGCTTCCGGTATCGAGCTGCGCGCCGGCGCACGCGTCCTCATCGAATCCGCGTCCTTCCGCATCGCCAAGGGCGACCGCATCGGCCTGGTCGGCCGCAACGGCGCCGGCAAGACCACCCTCACCAAGTGCCTGGCCGGCGAGGGCCAGCCCGCCGGCGGCGCCATCACCCGCTCCGGCGAGGTCGGCTACCTCCCGCAGGACCCGCGCACCGGCGACCTCGATGTGCTGGCCCGCGACCGGATCCTCTCCGCCCGCGGCCTCGACGTGCTGATCCGCAAGATGCGGCAGAACGAGGAGCGCATCGCCACCGGCGCGGGCGCCACCCGCGAGAAGGCGCTCAAGCAGTACGAGCGCCAGGAGACCGAGTTCCTCACCAAGGGCGGGTACGCCGCCGAGGCCGAGGCCTCCACCATCGCCGCCGCGCTCGGCCTGCCCGACCGGGTGCTGGGCCAGCCGCTGCACACCCTCTCCGGCGGTCAGCGCCGCAGGATCGAGCTGGCCCGGATCCTTTTCTCGGACGCCGACACCCTGCTCCTCGACGAGCCGACCAACCACCTCGACGCCGACTCGATCGTCTGGCTGCGCGACTACCTGAAGACCTACCGCGGCGGCTTCATCGTGATCTCCCACGACGTCGACCTGGTCGAGACGGTCGTCAACAAGGTCTTCTACCTGGACGCCAACCGCTCGGTGATCGACGTCTACAACATGGGCTGGAAGCTCTACCAGCAGCAGCGCGAGGCGGACGAGAAGCGCCGCCGGCGCGAGCGCCAGAACGCCGAGAAGAAGGCCGCCGCGCTCAACTCGCAGGCCGACAAGATGCGCGCCAAGGCCACCAAGACCGTCGCCGCGCAGAACATGGCCAAGCGCGCCGAGCGACTGCTCTCCGGCCTGGACGCGGTCCGGGTCTCCGACAAGGTCGCCAAGCTGCGCTTCCCGGAGCCGGCGCCCTGCGGCAAGACCCCGCTGACCGCGGAGGGGCTGTCCAAGTCGTACGGCTCCCTCGAGATCTTCACCGATGTGAACCTCGCGATCGACAAGGGCTCGCGCGTGGTGATCCTCGGCCTGAACGGTGCGGGCAAGACGACCCTGCTGCGGCTGCTCGGCGGCGTCGAGCGGCCGGACACCGGCGAGGTCACCCCGGGCCACGGCCTCAAGCTCGGCTACTACGCCCAGGAGCACGAGACCCTCGACCCGGACCGCACGGTCCTGGAGAACATGCGCTCGGCCGCGCCCGACCTCGACCTCGTCGAGGTGCGCAAGACGCTCGGCTCGTTCCTCTTCTCCGGCGACGACGTCGACAAGCCGGCCGGCGTGCTGTCCGGCGGCGAGAAGACCCGGCTCGCGCTCGCGACCCTGGTCGTGTCCTCGGCGAACGTGCTGCTCCTCGACGAGCCGACGAACAACCTCGACCCGGCCAGCCGTGAGGAGATCCTCGGCGCGCTGCGCACCTACAAGGGCGCGGTCGTGCTCGTCACCCACGACGAGGGCGCGGTCGAGGCGCTGAGCCCGGAGCGGATCATCCTGCTCCCGGACGGCGTCGAGGACCTGTGGGGCGCGGACTACGCGGACCTGGTGGCCCTCGCCTGAGGCCCCGCCGAGGCCCGTGGAGCCCTCGCCTGATCATCTTCGTAGGGATCATTCGGCTCATGGGTGATCCATCATCTGAGTGAGAACGTCTGGTACCGGGGCGCGACGCCGTGCGGAATCCTTCCGTCTGGCGGCGCGCCCCGCTTCCGTCGGCCGCACGCCCCTGACCTGGCACTTCCCTCGCGAGCCGGCTCGGGAAGGGCCGCGGGCCCCATCGGAATCTGAGATTCCGGTCGTGACGACCCCTTGCCTGGACGCGAAGCTCGCGTCACGGACCTTGTCGAATGGGTGGCCAGGACGTCCGCGAGGGGTGATCATGAGAAGTCCAGAGCGCACTTCCCATGAGGAGGCACGGGTGGCCGAGACTCTGAAGAAGGGCAGCCGGGTGACCGGCGCCGCGCGCGACAAGCTCGCGGCAGACCTGAAGAAGAAGTACGACTCCGGTGCGAGCATCCGGGCGCTGGCCGAAGAGACCGGCCGCTCCTACGGATTCGTCCATCGGATGCTCAGTGAGTCCGGAGTGACGCTGCGCGGACGCGGCGGAGCGACACGAGGGAAGAAGGCCGCCTCGGCCTGACGCCGGGGCGCGGCTCGTCCGGTCCACCGGTTCCGACGGTGGCCACCTGGTCGACCGAGGGGTCGACCAGGTGGTTACTGTGCAGTAGCTTAGCTTGGGCATCATTTCGCCGAGCTGTGCTGCACCCGAACCGGAGGCGCCTCATGACTTCGTCCGACTCTGTCGACTCTGTGCTCGTCATCGACAAGGACGGCGTACGACTCACCGTCGAGGACGCCGTTGCCACGGTGACCCTGACCAACCCCATGAAGCGCAACGCCCAGTCTCCCGCTCTGTGGCGGGCGTTGACGGAGGCGGGTCGGTCACTGCCGGGCAGCGTGCGGGTCGTCGTGCTGCGCGGCGAGGGTAAGTCCTTCTCCGCCGGCCTCGACCGGCAGGCGTTCACGCCGGAGGGCTTCGACGGCGAGCCGTCGTTCCTCGACCTGGCGCGCGGCGGCGACGAGGAGCTGGACGCGGTCATCGCCGAGTACCAGGAGGCGTTCACCTGGTGGCGCCGCAGCGACATCGTGTCGATCGCGGCCGTCCAGGGGCACGCCATCGGCGCCGGCTTCCAGCTCGCCCTTGCCTGCGACCTGCGGGTCGTCGCCGAGGACGTGCAGTTCGCCATGCGCGAGACCAGCCTGGGCCTGGTACCGGACCTCACCGGCACGCACCCCCTCGTCTCGCTGGTCGGCTACGCCCGCGCGCTGGAGATCTGCGCGACGGGCCGCTTCGTCCACGCGGACGAGGCCGAGCGGATCGGCCTCGCCAACATCGCCGTGCCCGCGGCCGAACTCGACGCCGCGGTACGGGACTTGAGCGCCGCGCTGCTCGCTGCGCCGCGCGACGCGGTCATCGAGACCAAGGCCCTGCTCCAGGGCGTCTCCGGCCGCTCCTACGAGGACCAGCGCGTCGCCGAGCGCGCCGCCCAGGCCCGCCGCCTCCGCGACCTCGCGGGGCTCGGCGACTGACACCGAGCGACGAGCCGGAGCGACGAGCCCCGGGCGCGACACGGTCGCGCCCGGGGCTCGCCCATGGCGGCTCAGCCGATCGCCGTCACCACGATCGTGACGTCCCCGGCCGTCGCCTCTCCCGGTCCCGCCCCGGCCAGCGCCGCTCTCACCGCGCGGGCGACGTCCAACGGCCGGTGCGGGCGGGCCGTCGCCAACTCGATGCGCGCCCCGTGGACCGAGGTCACGGCGCTGACGCCCTCGACGGACGCCGCGGCGGCGGCCAGCGGGTCGTCCGGGACGGACGCACCCGAACGGGGTCGCCCGGGTGGCGCAGTCGGCGCCGGGGAATCCGGCGGCTCGTCCAGCAGGGACGTCACGCGCAGGTCGACCTCCGCGATCCGCAGGCCCAGGCGCTGCTCCGACGCGGCGAACAGCGCCGTGCGCACCTCCTCGGCCAGCTCCGGCAGCGGCCGCTGCGCCGCCGCGGCGAACTCCGCCCTGATCCGCAGCCGGCCCGGCGGCAGCCCGCCTGGC
>NZ_DATCVQ010000087.1:0-3860 GCF_036566765.1 Streptomyces sp. | reverse complement strand
CGGCCGCCGTCGGGACGAGCCTGCACGCGCCGAGCGCGGAGCTGGACCGGACGGCGGCGTGGCCCTGGCCGCTCCGGCGGGCCGCGCACGTCGGAGCGCTGACCCTGCTGGCCGCGGCGCTGCTTGCGGCGGCGCTGCCGGGGCATCCGGAGGAGTTCGGTCTGTGGGCGGCGGTCCGCAACACGCTGGGCGCGGTGGGTGTGACGTGCGCGGCGGCGGCCCTGCTCGGAGCGCGGCTCAGCTGGCTGCCGGCGACGGCGTACACGGGCGCGGTGTACCTCGCGGCGCCCGCCGCGCCGGGTGGCGCGGCGGCGGTCTGGGCGTGGCCGATGCAGCCGGGCCCGGAGCCGGCCGCCTGGTGGACCGCGGTCTGCGCGTACGTCCTGGGCACGGCCCTGTTCGCGGCGCGCGGCGACGCCCACGGGTGACGCGCGCCGACTCCCCCGCCAGGACGACGCCCAGGCTGACGCGCGTCAACTCCCGTCGCCAGGAGGCGACTCCCGCCCGTAGCACCCCTCCACGGCGGCCGTTAACCGGTTTGTCCGGTCGTCGCCGTCCGGCGAGGATGGCCGGGCCGACCCTGCACGCGAGCACCGGAGGGAACATGCCGAGCCCCGTCACTCTCGACCGCCGCGAAGGCCCGTACGGAGAGGTCGTGTTGCGCCGCCGCGACGAGCACTTCGAGATCATCGCCAACGGCACGTTCCTGATGGACACATCGGACGGGCGTTCCGAGCGGCTGCTCATCGACGCGGCCTTCGACGCCCTGCCGGCCGGCCGGACCGCGCCGTCGGTCCTCATCGGCGGCCTCGGCGTCGGTTTCTCGCTCGCGCACGCCGCCGCCGACCCGCGCTGGGGCCGGATCGCGGTCGTGGAGCGCGAGTCGGCCATCATCGACTGGCACCGGAACGGCCCGCTCGCGCCGCTCTCCGCCGAGGCGCTGGCCGATCCGCGTACCGAGGTGCTGCACACCGATCTGGTCGCCCACCTGCGCACGAGCACCGAGACGTACGACGCGCTCTGCCTCGACATCGACAACGGACCGGACTGGACGGTCACCGAGGACAACGGAAGTCTTTACTCTCCGGCCGGACTTGCCGCCTGCAAGGATCGGCTCACACCCGGCGGCGTGCTCGCGGTGTGGTCCGCGCAGCCGTCCTCCACATTCGAAGACTCGTTGCGGAATGCCGGATTCAGCGCGGTAAGAACCGAAGAGATCCGCGTTGCCCGAGGCGTTCCCGACGTGGTGCACCTCGGCGTACGACCTGCGTAGCCTTGGCGCGTCGACTGCCTTTACGCTGCTGAGCGACAACGTACGGATCACGGCCGCAAACGATCGACGGCAACGAACGACGGCACACGCGGAAACGCGACAGGGGCGGGGCAATGGAGCAGACACACACCAGTCACAACGGTGCGGCCACCCCCGGTGCGCAGCGGCGGGTGCTCGTAGTCGAGGACGACGCGACGATCGTGGACGCGGTCTCGGCCCGGCTGCGGGCCGAGGGCTTCCTGGTCCAGACCGCGACGGACGGCCCGGCCGCGGTGGACGCGGCCGAGGCCTGGCAGCCGGACCTGATGGTCCTGGACGTCATGCTGCCGGGCTTCGACGGCCTGGAGGTCTGCCGCCGGGTCCAGGCCCAGCGGCCGGTACCGGTCCTGATGCTCACCGCGCGGGACGACGAGACCGACATGCTGGTCGGGCTCGGGGTCGGCGCGGACGACTACATGACCAAGCCGTTCTCCATGCGGGAGCTGGCCGCCCGAGTGCACGTACTGCTGCGCCGGGTCGAGCGGGCCGCGCTGGCGGCGGTCACCCCGCGCAGCGGGATCCTGCGGCTCGGCGAGCTGGAGATCGACCACGCACAGCGTCGGGTCCGGGTGAAGGCGGAGGACGTCCACCTGACCCCGACCGAGTTCGACCTGTTGGTCTGCCTGGCGAACACCCCGCGCGCGGTGCTCTCCCGGGAGCAGCTGCTCGCCGAGGTGTGGGACTGGGCGGACGCCTCCGGCACCCGGACCGTCGACAGCCACATCAAGGCGCTGCGCCGCAAGATCGGCGCCGAGCGCATCCGTACCGTGCACGGCGTCGGGTACGCGCTGGAGACCCCGGCGTCATGACCCTCACGGGTCGTCCCGGCGCGCGCCGCGGGCGCCGGATCGTGATCTCGATCAAGACCAAGCTGGGCGCCCTGGTCGTCGGGGCGGTCCTGCTCACCTCCGGGCTGGCTCTGGTGGCCATCCGGACGTCCACCGAGTTCCGCTACATCACGATCTTCGCGATGATCGCGACGTTGCTGATCACGCAGTTCGTGGCGCACGGCCTGACGGCCCCGCTGGACGAGATGACCACGGTCGCGGGCTCGATCTCGCGCGGCGACTTCGGCCGCCGGGTCCGGGGCGCGGACCGGCGCGACGAGCTGGGCGGCCTGGCCGAGACGATCAACCGCATGGCGGACGACCTGGAGGCCGAGGACCGGCACCGCAAGGAGTTGGTCGCCAACGTCTCGCACGAGCTGCGGACGCCCATCGCGGCGCTCCGCGCGGTCCTGGAGAACGTGGTCGACGGGGTCTCGGAGGCCGATCCGGAGACCATGCGCACCGCCCTGAAACAGACCGAGCGGCTCGGCCGCCTGGTCGAGACGCTGCTGGATCTGTCACGTCTCGACAACGGTGTCGTCACGCTCAAGGCACGACGCTTCGAGGTCTGGCCCTATCTCTCGGGGGTGCTGCGGGAGGCCAATCTGGCCGCGGCGCAGCGCGGGCTCTCCTCCACGTCCGGGCTGCACAACCGGACCGACGTCCATCTCCACCTGGACGTCTCGCCGCCCGAGCTCACCGCGCACGCGGACGCGGAGCGGCTGCACCAGGTGATGGCGAACCTGATCGACAACGCGGTGAAGCACTCCCCGCAGCACGGCCGGGTCACCGTACGGGCCCGGCGCGGGCCGTTCCCGGACTCCCTGGAGCTGGAGGTCGAGGACGAGGGCCCCGGCATCCCGGAGTCGGAGCGGCACAAGGTCTTCGAGCGGTTCAACCGGGGCGCGGCCCCAGGTCAGCCCGGCAAGGGCAGCGACGGCGGCACGGGTCTCGGCCTGGCGATCGCCCGCTGGGCGGTGGATCTTCACGGCGGCCGCATCGGGGTGGCCGAATCGTCACGGGGCTGCCGTATCCAGGTCACTCTCCCGGGCAGCCTTCCGGCGTGATGTTGACGTAGGGTTCGAACCGGAAGAGCACGTTCTGCGTGTACCTGTACAGGAGCTGTACGAGACCTGGCCAGGACATGGGCAGGACGTGATCAGGGTTGCGAACCTCAGGGAGGCGCAGCCGCGGTTCTCCGTACCCTCACAGGGGCGGAACCACGCTTGTTTCCCGCCATTCACAGCGCCGAAACTCCTCGTCAAGTGTGACTTGCGCGACGTTGGAGCGCCCGGCCTGCACCTCCCGGCCAGGGAGGCGTAGCCTTTATTTCCGCTGTCCATCACCTTGTGAAGCGGAAGAGGGCGGTTACCGCCGTGTCGTCTCAGTCCCCCAGTACCCCGAGTACCTCCACCGACCAAGACGGGCAGGGTCAGAACCCTGCGACCGCCTTCGGCGCCAATGAGTGGCTCGTCGACGAGATCTACCAGCAGTACCTCCAGGACCCGAATTCGGTCGACCGTGCCTGGTGGGACTTCTTCGCCGACTACAAGCCGGGCGGCGCGGGTGCTGCCGCCGCAGGGGCGAAGCCGGTCGACGGGGCTCCTGCCACGGATGCCCCGGCCGCCGCGCAGTCCGGCGCCGTAGCCGCGGGGGCTACGGGTGCCACCGCAGCGGCCCCGGCCGCCGCGCAGCCCGTCGCCGCACCCACCCAGGCCGCG
>NZ_DATCVQ010000086.1:0-4283 GCF_036566765.1 Streptomyces sp. | reverse complement strand
GGCGCGGACGGCGTTGGTGATGAGGTTCAGGGTGGTCTCGTGGCCGGCGATGATCAGCAGGAGCAGGGTGCCGATGAGTTCGGGCCCGCTGAGGCGGTCGCCGTCCTCCTCGCGGGCCGCGATCAGGGCACTGGTGAGGTCGTCGCCGGGATCCTTCGCGCGGTCCATTGCGATGGCGGACAGCAGGGCGAGGAGCTCGCGGTTGGCGGCCATGGCTTGTTCGGGGCCGATGTCGGTGGAGACCACCAGGCCGGACAGGGCGTGCAGCCGGTCCTGGTGCTCCGGCGCGACGCCGAGCAGCTCGCAGATCACGCCGAGCGGGAGCGGCAGCGCGTAGTGCCGGCGCAGGTCCACGATGCCGTCGCCGGTCTCCGCGGCCGCCTCCAGGTCGTCGAGGAGCCCGGCGATCACCGCCTCGACCCGCGGGCGCAGTTCCTCGACGCGGCGGGCCGTGAACGCCCGGCTGACCAGGGAGCGCAGCCGACGGTGGTCCGCGTCGTCCGCGGTCGTCATGCCCTGCACGGTGGCGAAGGTCCGCAACGGCCACCCCTCGGGTATCCGGCCCTCGGCGAGAGCCGTGAAGTGCCGGGCTCCCTTGGCCACGTCCGGGTGCGCCAGGAACTCGCGCAACGCGTCGTGCCCGAGCACCGCCATGCCCTCGACGTCGCCGGGCAGGACGACGGGGACCACTGCTCCCCGCGCGAGCAGGCGGGCGTTGTCGGCGTGCGGGCAGCCGCCTGCCGGGTCCATGCGGTGGGGTGGCGGGGTGGCGGCAGAGCTGTCCAACTGGGGCCTCCTGTAGGGGAGTAGGGGACGGGACGGTGCGCCCGTCACCCCGTGCGCGATCCTAGGCCCGCCGCGGGCCGCCGCTCCAGACTCGCCTCGGCCGTCGTTCCATGCCCGTCTCCTCGGCCGTCGCTCCAGGACCGCCGCCTCGGCCCCCGCCCCGGAGTTCCTCGGCCCGTCCCCGACGCTCCGTCAGAGCAGTTCCGCCAAGCCGCGGCGGGTTGCGGCCAGGACGACACGGTCGCCGGGCGTCAGGACGTAGCCGGGGTGGAGCTGCCAGACCAGGTGGGGCTGCTCGCGGTCGCCGGCGCCTTCGTCGGTGCGGCCGTTCTGGCGGGCGCCCCGGCCCTCGGGCGCGGTGGTCTCCAGGGCGATGACGCGCCACGCGCCGGGGCGGAAGGCCTCCGCCACCGTGCGGCCCTGCAGCACCGGGTGGCCCGCCACGTTCAGGGCGGCGAAGAGCAGGACCCGGCGTTCCACCGGTATGGCGCCCAGGATCTGGCGGCCCATCATCGCCCCGGCGAAGGCCGGTGCGGCGAGGTGGGAGACGCTGCGGCTGCGGGTCAGGGCCTCCGGGTGGGCGGCGCGCAGGGTGCGGTAGACCGCGGTGGCGAAGTCGTCGTCGTACAGCCGCATCGCCACCCGCAGGTCCGGCTTGAGGGAGCGGCCCGCCAGTGCGGCCTCCAGGTTGGTGATGTCGACACTGGTCAGCGCCAGGAGGGCGTGCGCCCGGTGGATCCGGGCGGCCTCCAGGACCCCTTCCTCCGTGACGTCGCCGACCACGGTCGGCACCCTCAGCCGGCGGGCCAGCGCGATCCCGCGCGCCTCGGGGTCGGACTCCACGCACACCACCGGGATGCCCAGGGTCCGCAGCCGGGCGAGGACGCGCGTGCCGACCTTGCCCAGGCCGAGCAGGACCACGTGCCCGGACAGCGCGCGCGAGGGGCGGCGCAGGGAGGTCGCGGAGCGGAAGGTGCCGAGCGCCTCAAGGAGTCCCGCCACGAGCACCGGGAGCAGGAGCAGGCCGGTGAACCCGGCCAGGATCTGCAGGATCTGACGGCCCGTGCCCTCGCCGTGCGCCGGGTCGCCGATGGCGAAGATGTCGAGGAGCGTGAGGTACGCGGCGTGCAGCGGGTGGTCGCCGGTGGTCAGCCAGGTCGCGACGGCGATACCCGCGACCGCCGCGGCCACTCCGGCCAGCGACCAGCGCAGCCGCCGAGAGAAGAACGAGGCGAAGGGCAGGAATCCGGCGCTGCCCGCCCTGGTCGCGGTGCCGTTGGTGGGGCCCGCGTGGCTGATGGCCTCCAGCACGACCGTGCCGCGTCCGGTGGCAGCGGCGATGGCACGGTCGTCGGGCAGCAGCTGCGGTCCCAGGTTGCCGCTGCTGCCCGAACCCTCGATGCCCGCGGGGTCGTTGGTGGTCGCGGAGAGCAGGGCCAGGGTGCACAGGCCGGGGTCGGCGATCTCGCCCCAGCCCGGCGGCGGCCGGTCGACCGCACGCAGCAGCAGCCCGCCCGCCTGGACGATCTTGCTGGTGCCGGCCACGGCGCTGGCCGCGAGGGCGGGGGCCGCGGTGTCCGCGTCGGACAGCACGGTGGTGGAGGCGTCCAGGACGCCGGGGTCGAGTCCGGGCTCGGCGACGGCGGCGGCCTGGTCGAGCAGGTTCTCCAGGTGCTGGCCCAGCTTGCGGTTGTAGAGCCGGATGACGAGCCGGAGCCTCGGGTTGAGGCGGCGGGCGGCGAGGGCGTGCCGGATGTTCGTCTCGTCGTCGTCGTGGACGAGTGCGAGGGCGGCGGCCCGCTCGACGCCCGCCCGGACGAGCACGTCCTCGTCGATCCCGGCGGCCTCGACGACCTGGACCGCCCGGGCGTCGGTGTCGGCGGCCGTCGCCGGGCCGGGAGCGGCGGCGGTACGGGCGGCCACGGCGGCGGTCACCCGGCCGAAGAGGGCCATCGCCCGGCCGGGGCGCGGGGCGGAGGGCTGCTGCGGAGTCGGCGCCGCGGCCGGGACGACGAGGGTGACCTGCTCCCCGTACACGTCGCTGAGTTCGCTCGCGAGCCGGTGCGCGAGGACGTCGTCCCCGCACACGATCATGTGCCCGGTGGGCGCGGGCCCGCCCGGACGCTCCCGCTCGTCGCGGACGACCGGTCCGCCCGGGGGCGGCGCGCCGAACCCCCCGTCGTACGGGTCCCGGGGAGAGGGCGGGCCCGGGCTGTCCGGGGTGCCGGGTGCCGGGGCGGGCACGGGGCTGGGCGCCGGAACGGCCCCACCGGGGGCACCGGACGCACCCTCACTCTGTTGGCTCTGGTGCGGAAGTGACGACACGTGAGACAGCATGCCTGGTCCGGCCGCGTCCCGTGCGGCGTACCCCGCTCCCGGCCACGTCCGCCCCCGATACGCCGGACGGCGCACTCCGCCCTGCGCGTGCTCCCGCCCCTTCCTACGGTGACTGAATGATCGTCACGTCAGCCGTTCGTCATGCTGCCGCCGGCGCCGCGGCGCTCCTGCTCGCGCTGCCCGCGCCGGCCGCCGTCGCCGCGACCGTCACCGAGCCCACTCCCCCGCCCCGCACGTTCGTCGACCCGGCGCAGCTGTACCGGACCGGCACGCAGGTCCAGCCGCTGCCCGGCGCGCCGGGCGTCCCCGACGACGTCTCCGCCCTGGCGTGGCTGGTGGCCGACGCCGGTACGGGCGAGGTGCTCGCCGCGCACGACGCCCACCGGAAGCTGCCGCCCGCGAGCACCATGAAGGCGCTGTTCGCGCTCACCGCGCTGCCGAACCTGCCGGCCGACATGCGGCACAAGGTGACGGAGGAGGAGCTGGACGGGATCGGGGCGGGCAGCAGCCTCGTCGGCGTGCAGGCGGGGTACACGTACAAGGTCTCCGACCTGTGGAACGGCGTCTTCCTCAACTCGGGCAACGACGCGGTGCGGGTGCTCGCCACGCTCGACGGCGGCTGGGACTCCATGGCCCGCCGGATGCAGGAGAAGGCGTCGGCGCTGGGCGCCTGGGACACCCGGGTGGTCTCCCCGGACGGCTACGACGCGGACGGTCAGGTCTCGTCCGCGTACGACCTGGCCGTCTTCGGCCGTACGGGGCTGCAGGACCCGGCCTTCGCCCGGTACTGCGCGACCCCGTACACGGACTTCCCGTCCGGCAGCTCGTCGTACGGAATCCGGAACACCAACCGGCTGCTCACCGGGACGGACGGGGTGGCCCGCTACTCGGGCCTGATCGGCGTCAAGAACGGCTACACGAGCGGCGCGGGCAACACGCTGATCGCGGCCGCGCAGCGCGGCGGGCGGACGCTGGTCGTCACGGTCATGAACCCGCAGTCGGGCGGCGGCCTGGCGGTGTACGAGGAGACGCGGGAGCTGCTCGACTGGGGCTTCGCGGCCGCCGGGAAGGTACGGCCGGTCGGCTCGCTGCAGCCGGGGCCCGCGCGGCGGGACCCGCAGCAGGCGGCGGGCCCGGGCCCGGCGACGGCAAAGGCGGCG
>NZ_DATCVQ010000085.1:0-2480 GCF_036566765.1 Streptomyces sp. | reverse complement strand
ATGGCGATCGCCTCGGCGATACCGAGCATGTCGGGCCGCCAGGTGGGATTGCAGTTCACCTCGCACACGGTGAAGGAACCGTCCGCTTCGAAGAGGAGATCGACGCCCGCGACCCCGAGGCCGATGACGTCCGCCGCTTCGACGGCCAGCGCCTCTGCGTCCGAAAACCGGCCGGTGCAGACCGTGTGGTTCCCACCTTGCGCCAAGTTGGAAACGAGACGGTCGTCACCGGCTGTGCGCACGGCGGCGGCCACGGCCAGGCGGTCGACCACGATGACGCGCAGGTCCCGGCCGTGGGAGTGGGCGACGTACCGCTGAAAGAGATAGGGGTGCCGGTCGTCCAGACTGCCCGCCACAGCTCGCAGCAACTTGTCGTCGGCGGCGAGGAAGACCCGTCGGCCACGGTGACCGCGCACGGCCTTGACCACGCACGGCTGCGGCACACCGATATCGAGTACGTCCTCCAAAGGTGCGTCGGTGTGGGTGCGGGTGTCGGGGACGGGGATGCCTGCGGCAGCGAGCTGTTGCAGGTGCCAGAACTTGTTCACCGACGCCAGGACCGCCTCGGCGGGGTTGATCAGCTGCGTGCCCATTGCGGCCAGGTGTCGCAGCAGGGTGACTTCTCTGTCAGGTGACAGTTGAGGCGTCGACAGGCGGGCGTAGGCCACAGCGGGTGCAGGGACAGGTCGCCCGCTGGTGTCGGCAAGTGTGAGCCGTCCGCCTTCCACGCCGAGTACCAGCTGACTGCTGTGGACAACCGCGGCCTGGTGCCCGAGCTCCGCGGCGAAGGAGGCGATGAGTGACGACGTGACCGGACCCGGGTTACGACCGGAAGCGCCGTCCGCACCCCGGCTGAGCCCAGGGCACAGCAGCAGCCAAGCACGTGCTCCGTTCACCGACGACATGCCCGTCCCCTCGCTCACCGGTGCCCTCTGCCTGCCGGTTACGGCAGATGATAGGGCGAGCGTCCGCCGCCTTCTGTCGCGGCGCGGGTCGTGTCAAAGCCGCGCGCGACGAGCGATCCGGCGCCCGGCCGGATGAGGCACTCCCCCTGTCTACAGGCCGGCTCGGCTCAGCCCACAGCGTGACCGAAGGCGCAGCCAAGGTGATTCGGGAGCGGGCGGCCGCTGCTACCGGAGCGTTGCCGTGACCAAGATCCGGGCCGTACACGGGCCAGATCGTCACCACGGAACACGGGTTCACGCATCCGCGGTCAGGACAGTCCTGAAGGGTCGTAGGCCACAGAAGCCCGCCCGGAAGAACCACACTCGACTCGGATCTCCGTCCCAGCACGCCCCGCAAACCCCCGGTGCGCGCAGGCCGGCTGCCCGCGGAGGAACTGCCGGCGGCCTTGACCCGCGGATGACAGCCGCGCCATGTCACTCAGGGGCAGCTTGAAGCCGGGTCGTCGTGAACGAGGGCGCAGATCATCTGCTCGCCGCGCCGGTGGTCCGGGTAGGTGGTGCGCAGTTCGGCCTTGAAGTCGTTCCACTGGCGAGTGGTCTCGGCGGTGGCCCCGGAAATGGCGTGGCTGAAGTTGTCGCCGGTTTTCGAGCGGCGGGATGCGGCGGTGTCCTTGTTCAGGTCGCGGTTGTGAGCGACACGGCCGGCGCAGTCGTCGGCCTTGACGCCGGTGGAGTCGAAGTCCGAGTAGCAACCGGTTGCGAGGTCCACGGGTATGCGGGCTCGTGCGTCCCGGGTCCAGTCGGCGTCCTCCATCGTGCTGTAGCGGCGGATGTCGAAGAAGGGAGCGACATCGGTACGTGCCAGTCCGGGAGGGTTGTCCAGGCCGACCGGACCCGGGGCCGCCCGGTCGGACCAGTTCGAGTGCGAGTAGAAGTCCTGTATCTGGTGCCAGCCGCGGCCGAGCTGTTCCAGGACGTCGCACTTGGCACGGTCGGGGGCCTCCTTCCACGTGCAGTGGGAGGACAGGTCGCTCTGGTCGGCCCGGACCTTGCCCTCTGCGTCGACGAGGCCGTCGGCAGCCCGGATCGCGTTGCGGAAGCGGGCGACGGAGGTACGGATACAGGCGAGGAGCTCGGTGGTGGCCTCGTCCCGGCTGCGGGGATAGTCCTGGACGTAGCGGGGGGCGAGGTAGTCGGCGTTGTCGCAGTGCAGTGGGCCGAGGAGGAAGTATCCGCCGTGGTCATTGGCGTTGATCGCGCCGTCGCGGGCATCCGCCATCTCGGTCAGCGTGGCCGGCTCCCACGGCAGGGCCGCCCGTGTGACGGTCTCGTGGTTGCCCCCGGTGAACGCGAGTGCGGCGTCGGACGGCGCAGCGGCCAGGGCGATCACGAAGACCGCCGCAGTGGTCGTTCGCGCCAGGCCAGGTCGTGGGCGGTATGGCATGCGACGCTCCAGTCGTACGGGAACCGAAGCTTCTCGGCGCCCCAGCAGTGGCTGTGCTTCCCGACGGAGACGGATGACTCTCAGGTAAGCCTAGCGAAGGAACGGAGCAGACGCCGGACGGGACATCGGGC
>NZ_DATCVQ010000084.1:0-7528 GCF_036566765.1 Streptomyces sp. | reverse complement strand
CGGCGCTGGCTGCCCCCGCTCGCCTCGGGCGACGCCATCGGCTGCTTCGGCCTCACCGAGCCCGGCACGGGGTCCGACGCCGGAAGCCTGGCGACCAGGGCGGTCCGCGACGGGGACGGCTACGTCGTGAACGGCACGAAGATGTTCATCACCAACGGCACCTGGGCCGACGTGGTGCTGCTCTTCGCCCGGACCGGCGACACCCCCGGCCGCAAGGGCGTCTCCGCCTTCCTCGTCCCCGCCGACGCCCCGGGCCTCACCCGCCGCGCCGTGCACGGCAAGCTCGGGCTGCGCGGCCAGGCGACCGCCGAGCTGGTCCTCGAGGACGTCCGCGTCCCCGCCGCGGCGATGCTCGGCCCCGAGGGCAAGGGCTTCGCGGTCGCGATGTCGGCCCTGGCCAAGGGGCGGATGTCGGTGGCGGCGGGGTGCGTCGGCATCGCGCAGGCCGCGCTCGACGCGGCCGTGCGGTACGCGGGGGAGCGCGAGCAGTTCGGCAAGCCCATCGCCTCGTACCAGCTCGTGCAGGAGCTGATCAGCGACATCGCGGTGGACCTGGACGCGGCCCGGCTGCTGACCTGGCGGGTCGCCGATCTGATCGACCGGGGCGAGGAGTTCGCCACCGCCGCTTCCAAGGCCAAGCTGTACGCCTCCGAGGCCGCCGTCCGCTGCGCCAACAACGCGCTCCAGGTCTTCGGCGGCTACGGCTACATCGACGAGTACCCGGTGGGGAAGCTGCTGCGCGACGCGCGCGTGATGACCCTGTACGAGGGCACCAGCCAGATCCAGAAGCTGATCATCGGCCGCGCCCTGACGGGCGTCTCCGCGTTCTGACTGAGTACCCGGCTGAGTATCCGGGCGGATGTGGCACGCGGCACATCCGCCCGATGCTGTCGGTCATGAGCGACACACAGGTCAAGCAGCAGAACACGGCCGCCTACTACATGCAGGCGGTCATCTCCTTCGGGATCGCCCTCGGCGCCGTGAGTCTCGGGATCTTCAACCTGGACGCCGACGTCTGGGTCCGTGCCTTCCTCGCCATCGCGGTCCTGTACCTCACCACCTCGGCCTTCACCCTGGCCAAGGTGGTCCGGGACCGGCAGGAGGCCGGCCAGATCGTCAGCCGCGTGGACCAGGCCCGGCTGGAGAAGCTGCTCGCCGAGCACGACCCCTTCCAGAAGCTCTGATCGCGTGCGCCGAGCCGCGTTCTCTAAGCGCTTGCTCACCTTCGATGTAGAGTGTCCGTTCAGCTGGACGGATGCCGGAAGGGGCGACGAACGATGACCGCGGCGGAGGAGACGGTCCTCGACGAGGACAAGCCCTGGGGTGAGGTCACCCCCGAGGCTGCCAGGAAGCTGCTGGTGGCCGCCGTCGAGGCGTTCGCCGAGCGCGGCTATCACGCCACCACGACGCGCGACATCGCCGGACGCGCCGGCATGAGCCCGGCGGCCCTCTACATCCACTACAAGACCAAGGAGGAGCTCCTCCACCGGATCAGCCGGATCGGCCACGACAGGGCCCTGGAGATCCTGGAGGAGGCGGCCGCCGGACCCGGCACGGCCGCCGAGCGGCTCGCCGCCGCCGTCCGCTCCTTCGTCCGCTGGCACGCCGAGCGGCACACCACCGCGCGCGTCGTCCAGTACGAGCTCGACGCCCTCGGCCCCGAGCACCGCACCGAGATCGTCGGCCTGCGGCGCAAGAGCGACGCGGCGGTGCGGCGGATCATCGAGGAGGGCGTCGCGGCGGACGAGTTCGACGTGCCCGATGTGCCCGGTGCCACCGTCGCCGTGCTGTCCCTGTGCATCGACGTGTCCCGCTGGTTCACCACGCAGGGCCGCCGTACGCCCGACGAGGTCGGCGCGCTCTACGCCGACCTCGTGCTGCGCATGGTGGGGGCTCAGAAGCAGCCGGGCGCGGGCGCTCAGAAGTAGTAGCGCGACACCGACTCGGCGACGCAGACCGGCTTGTCGCCGCCCTCGCGCTCGATCGTCACCGTCGCTGTGACCTGCACACCGCCGCCGGCCTCCGTCACGTCCGTGAGCACGGCGGAGGCGCGCAGCCGTGAGCCCACCGGCACGGGGGCGGGGAACCGGACCTTGTTCGTGCCGTAGTTGAGGCCCATCTTCATGCCCTCGACCCGCATGATCTGCGGGACGAGCGTCGGCAGCAGCGAGAGCGTGAGATAGCCGTGCGCGATGGTCCTGCCGAACGGACCGGCCGCTGCGCGCTCCGGGTCCACGTGGATCCACTGGTGGTCCCCGGTGGCCTCGGCGAAGAGGTCGATCCGCTTCTGCTCGATCTCCAGCCAGTCGCTGGAGCCCAGTTGCTCGCCCACTCCGGCGCGCAGCTCCTCGGCGGAGGTGAAGATCCTCGGCTCGGCCATGTCCCTGCTCCCTCTCACGATGGTGTCTAAGCGACTGCTTAGCATGTGGGGATGGGCGGACTCCTGTCAATGGGGTCGATGGGGGGACCAGTAGGGTTCGAGGAGTGCCGCAGATTCCAGAGAAGATCCACGAACTCACGGTCGGGCAGCTGTCCGCGCGCAGCGGGGCGGCCGTGTCCGCCCTCCACTTCTACGAGTCCAAGGGCCTGATCAGCAGCCGCCGGACCAGCGGCAACCAGCGCCGCTTCGGACGTGACGCACTGCGCCGGGTCGCCTTCGTACGCGCCGCGCAACGCGTCGGCATCCCGCTGGCCACCATCCGCGAGGCGCTCGCCGAACTGCCCGAGGAGCGCACGCCGACCCGCGAGGACTGGGCCCGGCTCTCCGAGACCTGGCGGTCCGAGCTCGACGAGCGGATCGAGCAGCTCGGCCGGCTGCGCGACCATCTGACCGACTGCATCGGCTGCGGCTGCCTGTCGCTGGAGAACTGCGTCCTCTCCAACCCGGACGACGTCGTCGGCGAGCGGATGACGGGCTCGCGGCTCATGGCGGAGCGCCGGCCCGCGACGTAGGGCGAGATGCGGACGGGGGACGTACAGCGAGATGCGGATGGGGATGCGGCGGAACGGCGGATGGGGGACCCGCCCCCCGCGCGGGTCCCCCACCGGTCTCGGCGCCGGCCTACTCGTACTCGGTGCCGCCCTTGCGGGTCAGATAGGCCGGGCTCACGGACTTGGCGATCGCCCGGCCGCCGACGACCGGGCTGTACCGGCCGGTCGTCGAGCGGATCACGACGCCCTCGCGCAGATGCAGCTCCTGCCCGGACACGGTCTCCCGGCCGCTGGTCAGCTCAAGCACCTTCGCGACGTCGTACGGGCCGCTGTACAGCCGTGGCACGAGCGGCAGTTCGCCGTCCTGAAGGACCTCGGCCGGGTCCAGCCAGACGACCCGGCCGTCGATCTCGGCGGACAGGTCGAAGACCGCGTAGCCGAGGCTGTCCTCGGCGCGGGCGTTCGCGCCGTACGCCAGGTCCTGCACCCCCGCTCCGTACACCTCGCCGAAGATCCCGACCCGGCGCGCGCCGAGCCGCTCGGCCAGCGCCGCCGCGACCGCCGGGACGCCGTGGCCGTGGACGGCCCGCCAGTACAGGTTGCGCGGGTCCTCCTTCAGGGCCAGGCCCTTCGCGCCGAAGCCCTTCGAGGAGACCTGCACCCGGCCGTCCTCGGCGGCGTACGTCACGAGGCAGGCCGTGCCGTGCAGCTTCTCGGTCACCGCCACCGGCTCACCGGGCTCGAACACGTCCGGGTACCGCTGGATGTTCTCGATGTCCGTCCAGGGGAGCAGATCGGGCGCGGCCTCCACGTCGCCGTCCATGGTCGGCGGGATCGGCGGGGCCCACTTGGTGATCCCGAGTCGCTCCGCGAAGTCCTCGCCGTCGGTCGCCGCCCGCACCAGGTCTGCCTCCGCGAGCGCGCCCGGCCGGCACACGATCCCCTGCGACAGCTCGCCCCGCAGCCGTACCGCCTTCACCCGGTCCTTCGCCTTCCCGGCGAGTCGCCCGGTCAGCCCCAGCTCCTCGATCAACGCGGCAGGGAGCACGGCCTGTTCGGGGACGTAGAGGGCGATGTCCCCCGTGCGGTACGCGCCCTTGGCCACGACGGCGCGGTAGAGGCCCACCTGGGCCAACTCCAGTGCGTCGGCGTTGGGGTGGGGATGGACGGTCAGGACTTCGGCGGTCACGCGCAGGGTGGACATGTCAGGGCTCCGGATGCTCGGGTTTGTGTGTCACGCCGGACACTGTGCCGAGTCGGAAAAGCCCTGGGCCAGGGGATTTTGCTTCTGTTAGCCTCGCGCAGAATCCCCGGGCCCGCGTCCCCCGTTGAGTCGCACCTCGATCGGTCGGTTACGTCGTCACGCGACCGTCGCCAGCCGTACGCGCCCCGTCGCCCCCGCCGCCCTCGGCGTCAGGACCGCCGCCGGCAGCGTCACCCCGCACGTCCCGCAGACCGGCTCGGGTCGCCGCTCTATCCGCGTCCCCGCGCACACCGGGCAGTGCGCGCCCGGCGCGGCGAGCAGCGCGGCGATCAGCCGGCGCAGCACCTCCGCCAGCGGCTCCGACGGATGCACCGACGGGTCGTCGCACCGCGCCACGCCGTTGCCGCCCCAGGTGCGGCGGTGCCAGTCGTCCATCGAGCCGGGCCGGCGCAGCCCGTCGTGCTTCTCGCGGCGCCGCCGCTCCGCGAACTCCTCCTCGTACGCGAGCCACACCGCCCGCGCCTCCTCCAGCTCGTCGAGCGCGGCCACCAGCCGCGTCGGATCGGGATCCCGGTCCTCGGGCCCGAACCCGTGCCTGCGGCACAGATGGGCCCAGGTCGCCCGGTGCCCGTACGGCGCGAACCGCTCCAGGCACTTGCGCAGCGAGTACCTCCGCAACGCGGGATCGCACCCCGGATCACGTACCTGTCTGGCGAGACTCCGGAAACCGGCCATCGCTCCGCCACCTCCGTCGCTGGTGCTTCGGCGTTATGAGAGGGACGAACGAGTGGCCTTTCCTGTTCCATCGAAATTCCGATGGAAGCCGTCAATGGCGCGAAAGAGACGGGCGGCAACACCCGGGAAACCCGCCTCCGTCGCAGCTCAGCGGCCGAAGCGGCCCGCCGAGAGCACCACCCGCGCCAACTCGGGGTGGCAGATGTCACTGTGCGCGCCGGACGGCGGCCCGCCGCGCCGGACCACCGACGCCGCGTCCACGTTGACGCAACCGGACCCCGGGATCCCGGAGCGCAGCGCCTCGTCCAGGGTGAGCGCCCGGGTGCCCGGCACGGCCTGGACGCCGTCGTGGCCGACCGCCCACCACCGCCGGTCGAGGCCGATCACGCGCGAGTCGTCGCCGGCCAGCCGGGACGCCAGCGGGTAGATGACGCCCAGCGCCGAGTCGTGCCGCGAGTAGCAGGCGACCATCGGGCCGTCGACACGGCGCTGCATGTCCCGCAGCGCCCCCGAGGCGTCCCGGTCGTGCGGCAGGCTCGACGCGAACGCGTAGTGCGAGAAAGCCCCCTGGAGGAGCGTCACCGACTTCACGTTGCGCACCCCGGAAGGCAGTCCGCGCAGCGCGAACGACACCAGACGGGCGCCCATGCTGTGGCCGACCAGATGGACCCGCGTCGCGGGGGCGGTCCGGGCGAGCTCGCCGAGCAGCGGCCCGAGCCCGCGCTCGCCGACGGTCCCCGCCCGGCGCTTCATCGTGTAGTACGCAGCCTGGCGCAGCGCCTCCTCGGCGCCCTTCCACAGCCGCTTCAGACCGCCGCCGAACAACTCGGCCGGCTGCTCGGCGGGCTCCCCGGCGCGCTGCTCGGCGGGCTGCTCCCCGGGCGCCGGTGACTCCCCGGGCGCCAGCGACTCCAGCGCCTGCGCGAACACCGCGTACGCCTCCAGCGGGTCCCCGACCAGGAACTCCGGCGCCCCTTCGTCCGCCGCGACGCACCCCTCCGCCCCGACGCCCGTCAACTCCCGCAGCAGCGCCGCGAATTCGGCGAACGCAGCCTCGTTCTCGGGCTTCTCCGTCACCAGCGCGGTGAGCCGGCCGACCACGGGCTCCTTGCCGGGCAGCTGCGCGGCCAGGCCCTCGAAGTCCGGGATCGGCTCGTCGGTGAACATCATCGACGGCCAGAACACCCCGGCGTACCCGACCCGTCTCCCGACGTCCACAAGCCCGGGGAACGGGGCGAAGAAGGCCGAGTACAGCCGCGCGGCCACGGACCGGGAGCTGTTCCAGCCGTGGGCGAACAGCACCAGATCCGTCGCGCCCATCCGGGTCAGCGCGTCCCGCTGACCGGCCGCGCCGTCGCCGTCCTTGTCGAACACGACCTCCAGGTACGGCTGCACACTCGTCCCGGCCATGGGCCCGTCCCTCCGCGTCGAGGATCGCTGCCCGGTCAGCATCCTGCGCGCGCGGAGGGACGGCCATACCTCCCGTCGCTATTCACTCTCAGCGGTACAGCAGGTGCTCCTCGCGGACGGACCGGAAGGCCGCCAGGTCCGCGTCCCAGGCCGCTGCCACCTCGTCCGGCGTCGCGCCCGCGTCGATCAGGGTCCGCACCCGGGTCGAACCGGTCAGCTTGTCGATCCAGTTGTCCGGCCGCCACGCGAAGCCGCTCCAGGACCGCTTGGCCGTCACGAGGAGCGCGATGCCCGTGCGCACCGGGTCGAACGCGGCCCGGTCGTGGACGTGCAGCTGCACCCCGCCGACGGTCTTCCCCTGGAACTTGGAGAACGTCGGCGTGAAGTACGCCTCGCGGAACCGGACCCCCGGCAGTTCCAGCGCGTTCGCCGCCTCCGCCCACCGCCGGTCGACGCCCTCCGCGCCGAGGAGCTCGAACGGCCGCGTGGTGCCCCGCCCCTCGGACAGGTTGGTGCCCTCGAAGAGGCACGTCCCGGAGTACACGAGCGCCGTGTCCGGCGTCGGCATGTTCGGGCTCGGCGGGACCCACGGCAGCCCGGTCGCGTCGAAGAACTCCGACCGCCGCCAGCCCGTCATCCGGACCGTCTCCAGGGCAACCGGCTTCGCCAGGAACTCCGCGTTGAACAGCCGCGCCAGCTCCGCCACCGTCATGCCGTGCGCCTGCGCGATCGGCTCGCGGCCCACGAAGGTCGCGAACGCCTTGTCCAGGACCGGGCCGAGGGCCTCCCGCCCGGTGACCGGGTTCGGCCGGTCGAGGACCACGAACCGCTTGCCCGCCAGCGCGGCCGCGACCATGCAGTCGTACATCGTCCAGATGTACGTGTAGAAGCGCGCGCCCACGTCCTGGATGTCGAAGACCACGGTGTCCACGCCCGAGGCGGTGAACACGTCCGCGAGCGGCTGACCGCTCTTCAAGTACGTGTCGTAGACCGGCAGCCCGGTCGCCGGGTCGTCGTACCGCCCCTCCGAGCCGCCGGCCTGTGCGGTGCCCCGGAAGCCGTGCTCGGGCCCGAAGACCGCGACCAGGTCCGCCCGGTCGTCGGCGTGCATCACGTCCACGATGTGCCGGGCGTCGGCGGTGATCCCGGTCGGATTGGTGACGACGCCGACCCGCTGCCCGGACAGCGCCGCGAAGCCGTCGGCGGCCAGCCGCTCGAAGCCGGTGCGCACCCGGCCGCGCCGCTCGT